>CAZNLS010000260.1:0-1544 GCA_964573895.1 uncultured Clostridia bacterium | reverse complement strand
GAACAGTATCTCAGAGAGGCAAGAGAGTATAGGGAAAGTTTAATTGAAAAGCTGGCTGAACATGACCTTGAAATTATGGAGCTCTTCCTTGAAAAAAGGGATATCAGTTCCGGAATAATAAAAAAAGCAGTAAGAAATTTGACTCATAGTCTGAAATTCGTACCTGTGTTAATGGGGTCATCTTTTAAGAATAAAGGCATTCAGTTGCTTCTTGATGCAATAATAGATTATTTACCTTCACCTTCGGATAAAGAGAGTGTTAAGGGTGTTACGCCAAAAGACGGGAAACAGATCTCAAGAAAATTATCGGATAATGAACCCTTCTCCGCCCTGGTATTTAAAATTATGAATGACAGGCATGCCGGGCAGCTTATATATTTCAGAGTATATTCGGGAGTTCTCCGGTCCGGGAGCGTAGTTTATAATCCGACACAAAAGAAAAAAATAAGAATCTCGAGGTTGTTAAAGATACATTCAAATAAGCTGGACGAGGTAAAAGAGGTCCATTCGGGAGATATTGCCGCAACAGCGGGAATTTCCGATATTGCCACCGGAGATACAATTTGTGATGAGAGAAACCAGATTATTCTCGATACAATAACTTTTCCTGATCCTGTGGTTTCCGTTACAATCGAACCGAAGCTTACTTCAAATCATAAAAAACTTGACGAGGTTTTGGCCAAGATATGCAGGGAAGATCCGACAGTCAAAGTTAAACTTGACCAGAATACAGGCCAAAAGATAATGTCCGGTATGGGCGAGCTTCACATGGAAGTAATGAGGGAAAGAATTAAAAGAGAATTTAATATAGAAACAAAGATAGGTAAGCCGAGAGTAGCCTACAGAGAAACAATAAGAGAACATAGTGAAGGGGAAGAAAAATATTACAATCCTTCCGGAGCGAAACCCCAGTTTGCTCATGTTGTACTCAGACTGGAACCGATAGATCATAACAGGAAATATGAATTTGATATTAAAACTAAGAAAAATTTGATTCCGCAGGAGTTTTACCAACCGATAGAATCCGGTGTTAAAGAGGCAATGGAGGTCGGTACACTCGCAGGTTTTCCTGTCCTCAATGTACGGATTGTTCTTATCGGCGGCTCATATAATGAAGAGGAGTCTTCAGATATAGCTTTTAAAATTGCCTCATCTAAAGCATTTAAAAATGCATTTATTAATGGAAAACCGGCACTGCTTGAGCCGGTCATGAGTATTGAACTTACGGTACAGGATGATTATCTCGGTGATGTTATAGGAGATTTTAATGCCCGTGACGGAAAAGTACTCAATATGGACGTAAAGAACGGTTTACATATAATTAATGGCACTGTTCCTCTGTCTTCAATGTTTGGATATGCAACATCATTGAGAACATTGAGTCAGGGTAGAGCCGGATATTCAATGGAATTTTTAAAATATGAAAAATTATCAGAAAAAAAAATGGAAGATGTCTTGAAAAATCAGCTGGGTGTCTTTTCATACAATTAGGAGGAAAATATGAGCAAGGAGAAGTTTGACAGGAGTAAGCCTCATTTAAACAT
>CAZNLS010000259.1:0-1548 GCA_964573895.1 uncultured Clostridia bacterium | reverse complement strand
TTCAATATGAATGGAGTCAACTACTGGGATCCGTTGGGGTTGGAGGTAATCATAGATCCAAGTTTGTCAAATAGAATGAAGCGAAAAGCTCAAAGAATTTTGGATGCTTTACTGACAACACAGTTAGGGAGAAGAATATATAATACCCTGGATAGCGATGAAGATCGGATATTCATAATATCATTAGGAAAGGTTGGAGGTGGTGTATTTCAAATAACAGATGAAAGTGGAACTGATTTTTCGAAGGCAAAAATTACTTTAGATTACAGAAATATTTCTAGACAATGGAGAAAATTTTTTGAAGATGGTGAAAAGATTAGAGATGAACATGTTTTAAAATATTTAAAAGAAAATATGACAGAAGAAGAGGCAAGCGAACTCACATCATGGCTCAGGTATAAAGGTCTTAGAGATAGATATGAGATTTTAGCTCTGATACTAGCTCATGAAATGAGGCATGCCCTGGCGGCTAAGAATGATCCTAGCTTCCATGTTCATAGAAAAAATAGAATGGAAGAATTGTCCAGAATTTATCTTAATGATTATTTAAAAAGTGGAAATTTTGCCGATTCAAAAGCAGCTTATGCCCAATTTCTGGCGGACTATCCTGAATATGGAACTCTAATCACTAGTATAACTTTAGAAGAGGTTGAGAAAACATATCCATTTGAAAAAGAGGTTGAAGATGAACTTAAGGAGTTAGCGGAAAATGAATAAACTGATTTTCTTTTTTGTTCTTTTTAGTTGCTTTTTGTTTTCTGGAAATGAAATGGATTCAATTAAAACCAAGGATGTTATGGTAGTTTTTGAAAAATTGAATATTAGTGAAAACTCAAAGGCCTTGAACAGTTCAATATTTAATGAAAAGATATTTCAACGAAAGGATCAAAAAGAAATAAGTAAAGATTTAGCAAATGAAATTTTTCTGTTTTTCAAAGGTTTTGAGAAAAGAAAATTTTCAGTTTCAGATAACTTTATTTCCAAAAAACTTTTTTATTCTGAGAAATTAAAAGGAATAATTTTTATGGTTCTTGACGGAATGCATGATGGGACAATGAGAGAAATTCCTCGAATTGTTTTTGCTTTTGATATACAAAAAATTGAACTGTATCGATTTCGTTCATTTCCGTTTGAAGGGAAAAAGTTTTTAAAAGATTCTGAAATTGCTTGTGATGACATTAAATCTATAAATGAGATTTTGAAAAGTAGAAAGAAAATCTTCACTTTTGAAAAAGATTTCATTAAAGATATTGTTGAATTATTTTTGAAAGCATCGTTAGATTTTTCATTGGAACTAATGGAAATCGATAGTATATATTCTAGGAAATCAAAAAAAATTTTTCAATTCAAAACAAAAGAAAAGGGTAATGAAGGCGAAGTTATTTCCTGGGAAATAAAATTTAAGAAATACAAAATCGTGTCAATCAGAAAAATTTGACGATTACGAAAAGCCGATTTGCGGTGATGGTCGGGGAGAAGTAGAAAATTAATCAGGTGACGGTGCTTTGTTTCTTTGATTTATTATTTTATAAAAAACTAATTGAAAAG
>CAZNLS010000258.1:0-1554 GCA_964573895.1 uncultured Clostridia bacterium | reverse complement strand
GAATGAAATTGTTAACAATTGGTTGTCCCAGAACAATCATATGCGGAAATTCTACAAAAAACACAGGGAGAATTGTTTCCTGATCAGATATGAAAAGATGATATCAATGGATTCAGGTATATTAAAAGAATTATTTAACTGGATTGGTTTTGAAATATCATACAAACAGTATGAAGTGTTGGATATAAAAGATGGTATCTGGAAAGTGACCAGAGAGGATGGGCAACCTCACAGAGCCATGTTCAAAAAAAGGCAATCCCGGAAGATCCGCAGTAAAACAAAAGTCTGGGATAATGTTCAATAGTGGGTTTTAGATGAAAAAATTTATCATTCTGTCCTCCAAGAGGTCCGGTTCAACTTATCTGCAGCAATTGTTAAACAGTCACCCGGAGATAATTGTCGGAGGAGAAATATTTAATAACTCACCCGGACATGTGATGGAAAAGGAACAAATACCTGAAGACAAAGTTAAGTTGAAAGATTCCAACCCTGAAGAATACCTGAATTGGTATTTTTTATCCCGGAATAAAGATCCGGTGAAATTCATCGGATTTCGGTTGTTTTATGAACACGGAAGAAGCGGGAGAGAGGTAATCTGGGATATATTAAAAAATATACCTGATTTCAGGATCATCCATTTACAAAGAAAAAATCAGCTAAAACAATTTTTATCTCTGAAATTAGCGAAAAAAACTTCTCAGTGGTTGAGACAGAATACTGACAAGCCAATCAAGTACGAACCAATTTTCCTGAAAATCAAGGAATGTAGAAAGTATTTCAGGAGGCAACAAAGAAAAACTGATCGTGCACTTCTTTTCTTTGGAAAAACCAAACGATTGGACATATCTTATGAAGACCTGGCTACGAATCCGAATTCAGAAACCGATAAAGTACTGAATTTTCTTGGATTGAGATCAACAGAATTAACCTGCAAACTTGGTAAGCAGAATTTCCAAAGTCTGTCTGAAACGATTTCCAATTATAGTCAGCTGAAAGATCGATTTCAAGACACAGCCTGTAAGAACTATTTTGAAGACTAAGAGGCCCTGTTTTCTGGGAATTGGTGCGAATAGATCAGCAACTTCATGGCTCGGTAAAATCCTCATGAAGCATCCGCAAATTTATATCCCGTATTTAAAAGAAATGCATTATTTTGATATATCTACGGAATACCTGTCTCCGACTATCTCTGCGTGTCATTCTGATAATTGGTGGAAAAGAGCTCACAAGATATATCTGCAGGAGGAAAATAAGAAAAAGAAAAAATGGCTTGAGAGATACCTTTTTGGTATATACAACGATGCATGGTATCTCTCCCTCTTTGATGACGCCGGTGATCATTTAAAATGCGGAGAGATCACTCCGTCCTATTCTTTACTCGGAATTCCTGATATTCAAAGAGTCTACAAACTAAATCCGAATCTTAAAATCATATTTATGATGAGAAATCCGGTTCATCGTGCCTGGTCCGGTTTTCTCCATTTCCTTAAAATCAAACAAAAAAAATATGAGGAATTTTATGATTCAGAGATTATTGAACATCTGAAATCAGAT
>CAZNLS010000257.1:0-1563 GCA_964573895.1 uncultured Clostridia bacterium | reverse complement strand
TGAGACGAAAACGAAATTATAAAGTTCTCTGACTGTTTCAGACAATAACACTGTGTATAACCGTTGAATTGGCAAATTGAAGAATAAAGAATATTTTAAAAAAAATTAACACTTTAAATACGATGAAATACAAAGAAAAAAGTAAAGCACAGTTTTTATCAGAGAATGAAGCTCTCAGGAAAAGGATTCTCGAATTAGAGGAAGCTCAAAGGAGTAATGAGTTTTTAGAAAGAGCCTTACTCGATAGTGAGCAGAGATACCGCGATCTCTATGAAAATGCTCCTCTTGGTTATCAATCACTGGATGCTGATGGAAATATTGTAGAGGTTAATGATGCGTGGTGTTCTGCATTGGGATATAAAAGAGCTGATATAATCGGTATGAAAATCACCGGGTTTCTGACTATGGATTCTAATAATAAATTCAAAGAAAGGTTTTCTGAATTAAAAAAAACAGGGAAAGATCATTCTATAGAATTTGAAATGGTAAAAAAAGATGGTTCTCATATTATTATGTCAATCGAAGGAAGGTCAGCATACGATATACATGGAAATTTCAAAAAATCGCATTGTATTTTACACGATATCACTGAACGCAAGCGTTCGGAGGATGCACTTAAAGAATCAGAGGAAAAGTTTAAGACCCTTGCTGAACAATCTCCAAATATGATTTTTATCAATAGGAAAGGTCAAATAGTCTATGCAAATAAGAAATGTGAAGAGATAATGGGATATAAGAGGGAAGAGTTTTATACTTCGAATTTTAACTTTATTGATTTGATTGCTCCTGAACATTTAAGTTTGTTAAAAGAAAACTTTAACAGGCATCTAAAAGGTGAAGATGTTGAACCATATGAATATGCACTTATTACAAAGTTTGGTAAAAAGATCGACACAATTATTACAACGAAATTAATACAATATGCTGATGATACTGTAATCCTCGGTATAATAACTGATATAACAGAACACAAACAAGCAGAATATGCACTTCAAGAGAGCGAAAGAAGATTAAAAAAAGCACAGCAGATATCTAAGGTTGGTGACTATGAATGGATACTGGATACTAATAAGATAACCTGGTCAGATGGACTCTATAAAATTTTTGGATTTCCGATAGGCTCGCCTGTGACGAGAGATAAATTGTTCAAACACATTCATCAGGATGATATAGAATACAATAAAAAGATAATGAAGAATTGGTTAAAAGAAGGAGGAGGAGAGCCTTATGAATATAAGATTATACGTGCAGACGGAACTGTAAGAAATATATATGAAGAATGTGATGTTGTACATAACGAAAAAGGCAAAGTAGAAAAATTATTTGGAGTTGTACAAGACATCACCGATAGCAAGCAAGCGGAATCCCAAAGGGCGGCTGCCCATGAAGCATTGCAAGAGCGAGAAAAAAAATTAGAAAGTATTTTCAAGGTAGCACCTGTTGGTATCGGGCTGGTATCAAATAGGGTACTTCTTGATGTGAACGACCGATTCTGTAAGATGACAGGATACACAAAAAAGGATCTAATCGGAAAAAATGCGAGATTACTCTATCCGACAAAGA
>CAZNLS010000256.1:0-1578 GCA_964573895.1 uncultured Clostridia bacterium | reverse complement strand
CCTAACAGAGCACCTATTCCGTTAAAATCACCGGTAATTGAAAAATATAATTTAAGTGTTACCGCCCAGTTATTTTTAAAGAAATATCTTGCGCCGAGCACTGGAGAAAGAAACAGGGTAGAAGCATATGTCCCGAGGTATTGGGAATTGGAAGAAAACACCGAATAACCGAGACTTGCTCCCACAAACAGATCAAATTTGAGTTTGAGCCTAAGCAAATGGTAGAAAAAATCGGCTGCAGGCTGGACAATTGTGTATGAGAAGAAGGCATCACTCCAAAAATAGGCCATAACAGTAATTCCTATTTCGATAGCTGCTGTAATCCCAAATCCATAACTAAAACCGAATGGAAATGCATATGAGTTTAACCCAACCTGTCCGGTCAGGTACTTGTCTCCTTTCTTAAAATTCTGATCTGCCGGAAGACAGGTTGCAAGAAACGTAACAATTACAATAAAAACAACTAATTTTGATTTCATCTTTCCTCCTATAAATTTAACAATATTATTACAAAGATGATTTTTTTTTGCAAATAATTTTATGAATACATAATTTTTTTTTTATATACTTTCTGATACAATTACGTCATGTTGTCAATCATCTTCTTCTATGTCTGTACATTTTTTATCGGTTTTTTATTGTGTATTCCTATCGGGCCTGTCAATCTCGAAATTTTTCATAATGCATTACGTAAACGCTATACACAGGCGATTGCGATCTCAATAGGAGCAGCCATGGGTGATTCTATATGGGCATTATCTGCATTCTTCGGGATATCACCATTCAGAAATGAGGATATGAATCTTAAATGGATCTTCTTTCTTGTTACGGCTATTATTACCTTTATATTAGGGGTTGTTGCATTGAAGGATGCAAAATTTATTGAAAAAAAGGGTGAGCAGATTACAACAAAACTGGCAAAAAAGAAAAGGTGGGCATTTCTTAAAGGTCTTTTCATGGTGCTCATCAACCCTCTTGGAATAGTTTCTTGGATGATAAGTCTAAAATTCCTTGAAAGTTTTAATATTAATATCCCTCTCAGATTGAATTATGAGATTCTTTTTGTAATAGTCGTTATACTTGGAGCAACATCATATTTTTTTCTTGTAATTTTTATAACGAACAAGATGAAAAAAATATTCAATAACGAAAGAACAATAAAGATATCAAAATACCTGGGATATATTTTAATAGGTTTCAGCCTCTATTTTTTCGGTTATTCAGTTCATGCATTCATGGGAAACTGAGTTTTTTGACTTAGCCTGAGATCATACTATAATACTTGCATGATTCTAGCAATTTTCGGATACCCCAAGACAGGGAAAACAACACTTTTCAATCTCCTTACCGGTAATAAGGAAGAAATTTCAAAGTTCTCATCTTCTGTCAATGAACTCCATAAAGCCGTTGTCGATGTCCCCGACAACCGATTGAAAGAACTTGCAGACTATTTTGAGACTCCTCCGGTTTATGCAAAAATAGAATTTCTGGATACAGGATCAATATCATATGGTGATGCAAAGAGTTCAACTTTTATAGATCTGATAAGGCGAGCAGACGGGTTAATCCACATGGTCC
>CAZNLS010000255.1:0-1594 GCA_964573895.1 uncultured Clostridia bacterium | reverse complement strand
ATGAATATTATAACTACTGTTCCCAAACATGTAGCATTTATTATGGATGGTAATAGGAGATAGGCAAAGAAGAGAAATCAGTTAGTATTTAAAGGGCATATGCAAGGGTATAACAATGCAATTGATATAGTAGATAAATGCAAAGAATTGGGCATAACTCATGTGACACTGTATGCATTTTCTACTGAAAACTGGAAAAGAAAAAAAACTGAGGTAAAGATTCTTTTAAATTTATTAAAAAAACTGTTTCAAGATGATCTCTATAGATTTATTGATAATCAAGTACACGTAAACATTTTGGGTGATGTGGGATTACTTCCTCCTTCCTTGCAAAAAGTAGTGCAAAAGGGGAAACAGAAAACAGAACAGTTTGACAAATTGTTCCTTAACATTGCCTTTAGCTATGGGGGAAGAGATGAAATTGTACATGCAGTGAAAGGGATTATTGAAAGTGGTGTTGCTTCAAAAAAGATTGATGAAGATTTATTTGAGCAGTACCTTTATACAAAAAACCAACCAGATCCAGATCTATTGATTCGTACCGGAGGAGAAAAAAGAATTTCTAATTTTCTATTGTGGCAGACATCTTATACAGAACTCTACTTTTCTGATGTATTATGGCCAGATTTTTCACCAAATCATTTAATTGATGCGTTGAAGGAGTATGCAAAAAGGAAAAGGAATTTTGGGGAATAGATATTTTTATTCTTATCACATGTAACGTGTATCTTTTTAACTCTCAGCACGCAACTTTTTAGCTATTTTCTGTTCATTGCTTTTATTTGCTTTTTTGTCCCAACAACAAGAAGTTTGTCGTTTTCTTCCATTAGTGTATCAGATGGTGGATTAACGACTGCTTTTTTAGTTTTGGCCTTTACAATTGCTATGACAGTTGTTCCAATCGTATGATGCAAGTCTGCCTTTCTTAGTGTTTTATTTTTAAATTTTGATTTTCCTTTAATTTCAATTTCTTCAAGATATACATCATCAAGTGGTGAAAAAGTAGAATCCAGGAAGCTTGCTACATGGGGTCTCAACATAGCAGATGCCATGAGTTTCCCCCCTGCAATATGAGGGGATATAACTCTAGAAGCGCCTGCTTTTATCAGTTTTTCATGAGCATCAGGTTGGTTGGCTCGAGAAATAATGATGAGTTTTGGATTGAGAATTCTTGCTGATAAGACAATATACAAATTTACAGCATCAGAATCGGTGGTAACAACTATCCCTCTTGCTTTTTTAATCCCAGCTTCTTCAAGGACTTCTTCTAATGAAGCGTCTCCGACAAGATAAATCCAATTATTTTTTTCAGCAATGATTCTCACATCTTCTTCGCTAGAATCAATGATAACGAATTTTTTTTCATCATGAGCAAGTATGGAAGCAATATTTTCACCGACTCTCCCTAAACCACAAATAATATAATGATTTTTGAGTTTTTTGACTGTATTTATCATTCGTTTCCTCCAAAAAAGTTGTTGTAAGCTTCCTTCTACAATGAAGGAAGCAAGGTTTGTAAATGCATAGAGTGCAAAACTTACACCAAAAAGAAAAATTGAAGGCGACCTGAAATACAATGATTCAGATATTGCCA
>CAZNLS010000254.1:0-1614 GCA_964573895.1 uncultured Clostridia bacterium | reverse complement strand
TGCTGTGTCGCACAAATATCAAAATTAATCCTTTAGAATAACAATTATTGCTTTTTTCCCGATATATTTTTTTGGTGCTATTACATTCGCTCCACTTCCATATGGAACGACTTTTCTTTCATAAATTTCTTCAACATCATCCTGAATATTTATCTTTCCACCTTTAATCGCGTTTATCTTTCTTGCCATATATATCTATACATGTATAGATATATAAACCTATCTATTTTTATAAATATGGAGGTGACATAAAATGGCACAAAACAAAAGATGGGGAAAAAAGTTTATCGATAAAAGAAATCATAAAAAGTATCAAGCTGAGCTCCTAAAAAGATATGAGATATATTTAGATCTCGAATGGGTTGATTCATGGAATGATGAATTAATCAAAATGAATAAAGGAAAGAGGGGGAAACCATTTGAATACCCTAACTCAATGATTGCGTGGCAATCATTACTTGTAGAAAAATTTGCTTTAAGAGGGGCTGAGTCTATAACTAGGAAGCTTGAAAGTTTCAAACTGGTTCCCCAATGTAATGACCACGCGACAATACATAGAAGGGTGCTGGAAATGGGACTCGACTTTCTTGTCCCAAAAGGAATCAAAATACACGAAGGTACCGACGGCTCCGGTTTTAAAATGACAAACGCAGGAGAATACTTTCAGGATAAGTATGGGAAAGCAAGAAGAAAGTTTGCAAGAGTTATCATAACAGCAACTAAGGACGATATTTTAGATGTCGATGTTGTTGTTAATGAAAAAGGTTCGTTGACCGAACCTAACGCGGCCAAAAAACACATAACAAATATAATTGAAAAAGGAGGTGATGTTGAAAAAAGTTATAATGACGGAGCATTTGATGTTAAGAAGTTTTTCAATTTCCTCGAATTGAATGATATAGGATCTGCAATAAGGATTCGTTCAAATGCCGTTCCAAAAGCGAGAGGTTCTATGAGAAGAAAAATAGAAACCATAGAATTCAAAAAATTAGGCTACAAGAAATGGGCTAAGAAGAGAAAATATGGAGACAGGTGGCCAATGACTGAAGGGCACTTCTCAGGCATAAAAAGAGGTTATAGCGACGGTGCAAGAGCAAAAGAAAGAGAAAATATTCTTACTGAGCTCAAAAGGAAAGTTTGGATCTACGATAGGGTTAGAAAGTATGGAAGATTATAAGGATTTGGGATAGAGTAATCTTTTTAGTGTTTATGCGACACAGCACTTTTTCGAACTTTTGTTCAAATTTGAGCTAGAAATCCCCTCTGGCAAATCACAAGATATGCATACGCCCCGACCATGAACCAGAAGTACGACTTTTCTAGAAGAAAAGTTGTACGCATCAAAAGACTATAATTGCTTCGCAAAGCGAAGCTGTATGCTTTCGCACAATCGGTCAGAGATTATGCCATCTCTGATGGCATTAACGCCCCGACCGTCCCTTGCACCATCTTGGCGTGATGTCGCTTTTGATTATGGATTTATATTCCTTCTAGACGGTTTTGATTTTTAAATATTGTCGAGACAAGATATATCCTTTCACAAGCCTTGTTGTTTTCTCCTGAAAAATAAAAAAATAGGTACAACATCTCCACTATTTTCTAGCTCAGCAATTG
>CAZNLS010000253.1:0-1655 GCA_964573895.1 uncultured Clostridia bacterium | reverse complement strand
TTTTTCAGTTACAAATTTTTTAAATTCAAAAGAATTAAAAATTGATGAAAAAAAATCATTAAAACTCGACCTGGGTTTTAGAGGGTATTATCTCAACGATCAGAGAATACAATGGAGCGGGATGGAGGCGACCTTCGGTGCCGAATCATTTCTGAACGCAACATTTGTAAAAAAAACCATAACAAGTGAACTGTTTGCTACGGGAGAAATTCGAATAAATCAGCGCTTTGACGGGAACAGACTGACGGATGAATACAGATCTTTATATCTGCAAAATTTTGAAATTGATACTTTGGAATTCACGAGAATGTTCGTTGGGTACAAAGGGAAAAACATCGAAATCTCAATAGGAAAAAAGCGTACCAATTTCGGCAGGGACAGACTTCTACATTTTTTTAATTCCGATTTTGATCTCCCTTTTATAAGGACCGAATCGATTCTTTTAAGGGAAACCGGTATCTTTTTTAGTTACAGAAAGGGAGTTTTAGACCTCTCTCTGTCTGTAGTGAATGGTGGCCCTGAAATGGATACAAATTCAAGTAAAGCGGGAATAATTCGTCTCGGGCTGACCGGGAAACGGTTTTCGGCTGGAATTTCAGCAAAATTCCAGGATGGTATCGGTTCCGAACAGCAAAAGACATATAAAAATCATGCGGGGATCGATTTTTCTTTTAAAACAGGCTCTCTGCAATTCTCCGGTGAAATTATTTATGACCAGTACGGATTCAGGAAATATTTTGATCCTGATCTCATATTTTGGAAAAGATCACTCTATGGAAGAGATATCTATTCGGGAGATGAGACTCCTGTCACAGGCTTTGGCGGTTATATAGATTTTCAATACCGTTTCGGGATAGGTGTGTTGAATATAAATTACGGTGAATTTCATCCCGAGAAACTGGGTGTACCGGGTCACGATGAACCTGTCAGAAGATTGATATTAAAATCCATCATTCAGTTAAAGAACGGTCCCGGTTTATTTACAGGGATTATACTTGAAAATGAGAGACCTGTTGAACCTGTTTTTTCAGGTAGGAAAGGCATTACCTATTTCGCTGGAGCTGTATTTAATATAAATTAATTTTTTTGAGATATTTTTCAGTTGGATTTATTCTACTTGCAGGAGGCACTTATGAAAAAAATATTTTTAACTTTATTGATAGCTTTTACAGTTTCACTGCTCGTTTCACCTCTGAGTGCAAATGTCAGGAAAGGGAATGTTGAAAATCTGCCCAATGTTCCCGTTGATCCGGCAAGAATTGTTACATTTGCAGGCACTGTAAATGCGGTTATGACTCAGATACCGGTTCAGATAGGAAATGCGGCACCGGTTCCTCATGCGCTTATAAAAGTGAAAATCCGTGTAAAAGAGACCGGAGTAGAACATATTGTCATCCTTGCTCCCGGAAATTTCCTGGCGGAGAACGGATTGACAGTTAATAATGGTGATCAGGTTGCCGTTAAAGCATTCAGAACAGAAGGAATTACAGATCTGAAATCAATGACAATTGAAAAATCGGGCAGACTTGTAGTTCTTAGAAATGAGTTTGGAAGAGGAATCTGGGAAAAAAGTGATATAAGACCGGGAAAAGATAACCGGATAAGATAGCTTTTAAATTAGATTTAGAATCACCTCATTTAAGACTGAAAATTTA
>CAZNLS010000252.1:0-1689 GCA_964573895.1 uncultured Clostridia bacterium | reverse complement strand
GTTAAAATGAAATCCGGGAAAACCACTATTCCTGTTGCTTCAATAAAGAATCTGAATGAATTACCCCGCAGCAAGCTGCGAGGTATCCGAAAACAAAAATTCAATCGAACAGATTGAGTTGAGCACGATAAATTTGACGATATTCACGTCCCTGACCTTTAACATATTTCTTTATCACTTCCTCATTACCATATTGTCCTACTGTGTTGACATAGTAACCGCTTGTCCAAAGATTGCCACCCCAAAGATGTTTCTTCACTTCAGGATGCCGCTTGAATATCTCCCGCCCTGTTATGCTCTTTATTATTTGTACAATATTTTTCGGCTGCATCACCGGAACACTCTGAACCAAAAAATGTACATGATCCTCATCTATACCTATTTCAACAAAATGAATCTCAAAACGCTCTCCTATCCCAATGCATACCTCTCTCAAACTCAATGATACCTCTCCTGAAAACACCTTCCTCCTATACTTTGCTGGACACACAATATGGTATAGTAATAAACTCTTATTATGTCTCTTGAAAATATGTTCTGTCACAAAAACAATTATACCCCGATGCAGAGCATCGAGGAATTTATTTAATTAAAACACTCTGTCATATGCTATATATCAGACGGATATTCCTGTATTTGATTGATCACCTTTCCTCGGAAACGAATATGAATTTCCCCTTTTCTATTCTTATTCTTCCAAATTCATATACAGGGTCATGCTCAAGAGCAATAACCCAATTTTCATTAATTGCTCTCTTGTAAATCTTTTTTCTTGTCTGTATTGAATCATAAGGGAAAAGATCGTAAGCCATTATCCATGGCAGATGAACATGCATTGAAGTAGGAACCAGATCTCCCGGGAAAAACACCTTATCATCGCCTGCAGTCACAAGCACTGACTGATGATATTTTGTGTGCCCTTTTGTTACTATCAGTTCCACTCCGTCATGAATCGTATAATCTCCTTCTACAAGATCTACCACTCCGAACTCCTCCATAAGGGCAAGGAAGTTCTCTTTAAGATAACTTCCTGCAGATCTTTCATCAGGATTTAATGCCCAGTCCCACTCACCCTTTTGCACGATATATCTTGCATTTGGAAATGAAGGAACAACATTTCCTGCGTTGACAGAAGTATTTCCGCCGCTATGATCAAAGTGCAGGTGGGTGTTTACAACGATATCAATATCTTCAGGAGTAAAACCTTTTTCTGAAAGAGATGAAGCAAGAGACGGCAATTTTTCAACTGAATACATTTCTATAAATCTCTCATCCCATTTTTCGCCCATTCCAGTATCAACAAGAATGTTTTTGTTTTTAGTTTTTATGAGAAGTGACCGGCATGAAACCCTTATCCTGTTATATTCATCTGCCTTGGCAAAGTTCTGCCACACAGTTTTTGGAATAATTCCAAAACTTGCGCCACCATCAAGACTAAAAAACCCCCCACACAACAATTCTGTTTCTACATCACCTGTTACCATATTCATATCTCCAATTTTTTTAAATTCCCTGGGCAATAAAGATTTCAGCTATTGCTATATTTATCTCTCTTAATTACGGGCAGTATCAAAAGACAATTCCTTTCCCGAAACTTTAATTCTTACTGCACCATCTAAATCTGCTCTAAAAAGCTTCATATCAAGTGTATCCAGAATTTCAAGTATTTCCGCTGAAGGATGGTTAAAC
>CAZNLS010000251.1:0-1703 GCA_964573895.1 uncultured Clostridia bacterium | reverse complement strand
TCTTAACAAATCATTATAAATATAACGGTTTTTCTGATAAAGATAACTCCTGGATTGATTTTTTTTAGCAGACTCTTTTTTCTTTATTATCTTAAAGGCTCTTGTAGTTCTGGCATTAATACCCCGGGAATTGGCTATGGAGTAATAACGGTCCTGTACAGTATCTTCCACTTCACCCGATTCGCAAGTATCCATTAAAAACAATGTAACCCTTTAGGCTGATAAGTCAACAGGATTTTGATTTTTTGATTTTTTTGCTAAAATGGCATTCTCAGCCAGTTTTACGCTATCATTAAAGACATTTTCACCGCGAAGTTCCATTGTTTTGAAAACAGACATCAATATGGACATAGTTTCAGATCCTTTATCTGACATGGTGTGAAAAGAAATTTTTCTCAAGATAACGGCAAATCGTATCATTCTCTCGGCATAATTGTTCGTTGCATCGACATCGTTCACAACAAAAGTGAAAAATCCCTCACGATATTTTTTCAGCCTTTTAATAAGACGTAGTATATCAGGGTCTGTATACGTTCCAGATGCGATTACATCAAGACGTTTGAGAAACCGCTGTTGCGCCTTTTGGCGTTTTTCATCTGTGCTGTCTTTATCTTTTGATTCTCTCAAGGCATCATTAAAAAGTCTTCTTACAACTTTTTTAAAAGCATAATACTCTTCAGACAAATCTTTTCTGCGAAATTCAATCTTTTTAAACTCACGGAGAAAATGGGCCACACACCACTGCCTGAGAATGGCTTTAACCGCAAGGTATGGTTTCCAGAAGTCTGTGACAAGAATGCCATTGAAAATATCGCCCAGGATTTCACGCACGACATCACCGCCCCTGCTTTTTCTTATAGCAAAAAGGGCTTCCTCTTTTGTCGCGAACATCCATAACCAGAATTTTTTTCCTTTCTGGCGGAACCCTGTTTCATCCGCATACACCGCTTCAGTGCTCCCTCTGATTTTTGCATGAATTCCCGAATAAAAGGGTTTTAAAATATCCGCAAGGGCGTGCCAGCTGCCTACAAGAGCCCCTTCTGTTAGCGTCAGGCCATGAATTTTCAGTGTTTTACGAATTTTTGAAATGCTCATCCCAAGACAATAGTGCTGATATGCTGTATATACAATGGTTTTAAGTCCGGTAGTAAATCCTGGCAAAGCCTCTGTTACTATTTTTTCCTTCATTTCTTTGCAGACAGGACACCAGAATTGATGTATTGTATGTTCTGCCACATCCAGGTCATCTGATAATTTAATATCAATCGTTATTCTTGTTCTTGCCGATGTTGGTTTATTAGTAAAATGATAATTGCAATCCGGGCATGATTCAAGAGTGTGTTCTTCGGTTCTGTTTATTGTATCTAATGATGGTTTCTTTCTTGATGTCCCTTTGTGCCCTGCTTTTCTACCGGGTTTTTTAGTTCTGCCTTTTGTCTCGGGTTTTGTAAAAGATGGTTTTATACCAGAAGGACTGGAAGGTGCGAAAGGACTTAGATGAAGTTTTTTTTTAAACTTTCGTTTTCTTTTTTCAGCTCTTCATTTTCTGAATTTAGCGATTCAATTATTTTTGTCTGCTCAAGGATTAAAGACTTGACCTTGTCTGAAAGATTTTCTTTACTCAGATCATATGAAATTTTTCTTGTTTTCTTCCGCTTCATAAAGAACATTATCAAAAAGCGGATAAAAATTAATAGTACTTT
>CAZNLS010000250.1:0-1723 GCA_964573895.1 uncultured Clostridia bacterium | reverse complement strand
AAAACATCTTTTTCCCTGAAATAGTCAATGTTTTGATCATATAAAAATTGCATCAATCCAGATAAACTTATCAATATAATAAACAGCAGGGAAAAAATAAATTTTTTCATTAAAACTCACGTTTTGAAAAAATAACAATAGAAAGAAATAAGACTCCTGATGTAAAAAACAGCCCGTAGAGGAGTGTAAGCAATATACTGTTTAATCCGGGCATTTCAGCAGTCAGGACAGAACTTTTTAAATTGAATTTTTCAAGATTTGGAAATATATAGTAAGTAAGATAGAAGACTGTTTTTTCAAATCCACCCGCAATCCTGTCTTTAAGAGTATTAAATGTCCATACGACATGACCTATCAGATAGATCGAAATTGTAAATATCGACGAGAGAATCGGAGTTGAAAATGAGGAGAAAAGGATTGAAATTGAAATAATGATGAGTAATTCAACATACATATAAGCAAAATAGAGAATCATAAGAGGAACAATCTGTACAGAATTAATTAGAAGAAAAAGAAAAAATATCAAACCCATTACAGATAGCGAAACTAATGTAGTTATTCCGAGGCCAAAAAATTTCCCAAGAATAAAATCGCTCCTCTTTACCGGTTTACTGAGAATGTTAAAAATTGTCTTTTTTTCTATCTCCTTGAACACTAAGTTGATTCCGGTAAAAATTGCTACCATTACAGAAAAAAAATTAATTGAGGCCAGACCCATATCAATAATAATTTTTTCTCTGTCTCCAACGGTTAAAAAGGAAATAACCTTTGATCCGATTATAAAAAAAACAGCAAAAAACAACAGGAGATAGAAAATTTTATTTCTCGCTGCTTCCTTAAAAGTATTCATAGCAATGGTTCGTATTTTCATCTATTCGGCTCCAATCTCTTTTAAGAAAAGATTTTCAAGAGTTGCCTCTCCTGCAGATGAAGATAGTATCTGATGAACTTCAGACAAATCTCCTTCTCTTCTTATTACTCCCTCATGAAGGATCCCGAACCTGTCTACAATAAGTTCCATATCCTGCAGAATATGGGATGAGAAAAAAATGGTTTTCCCCTCTTCTTTTAGTGAAGTTATCAGATTTCTCAACTCTTTTCTCCCGACAGGATCGAGACCCGAAAATGGTTCGTCAAGTATCAAAAATGACGGATCATTGATTAATGCCTGCCCGACCCCGGCTCTCTGCAACATTCCCTTTGAATACTCTTTTAATTTTATTTTCTCTCTACCTTTCAATCCGACAAGTTCAATAATATCTTTTATTCTCTTTTCCAGAACTTCTCTTTTGATTAAAAACAATTTTCCAAAAAAACGGAGAAGTTCTTCCACTGTCAGATAATCATAATAGTATGGATTCTCAGGTAAAAATCCTATTTTTTCTCTAATATTTAGTGATAATTCTTTCCTTCCTTCAAAAAATATTTCACCTTCATCCGGCTTTACAAGCCCCAGAATGCATTTTATAGTTGTGGTTTTTCCTGCGCCGTTTGCACCGAGGAAACCATAGATTTTTCCTTTTGCAATTTCAAGGTTGACTCCGTTTAAAACTCTCTTTTTTGAAATGAGGAAGTTTGATGAAAAAGATTTCTTTAGTCCTGTTATTTTTAACTCAGACATATTACGACCATAATCGCAATATATTATAATACTGAATTAATTTATTTTCAATTTAGCCTGTGCAGCGGAAAGTCTGGCAATAGGCACCCTATATGGTGAACA
>CAZNLS010000249.1:0-1744 GCA_964573895.1 uncultured Clostridia bacterium | reverse complement strand
TATCCCTGAGCGATCCACTGGTAAAAGGCCGATTTTTTTCATCCCCGGCTGGAATTCTTCTTTATCTGAGAACACTGATGTTTTAGAGACAATTTACAACACATCAGATGCAAGGTTAGTATCAGCACAATTTTTAGACTCTAGTGAAGATGAAAAAGCAGAAGAAATTGGTTGCATATCTAGATTTCTAGGTCTTGAAGACGCAGATATGGTTGCGCATTCCCTAGGTGGACTTAGTACAATTCTTGCGATACTAAATCACGACTTAAAACCTCATGGAGTAGTATTTATAAACCCTGTAGGTATGGCAAACAAGGTTGAGAAAACTGAAAGAAACCTTGTGCATCGTTATATTGAACTTTTAAAAAGCGAGAAGAGAGATGTAGGAGACCAGAGCGTGGGCGGATTGGATGGAATTCGTTTTATGTCTAAATTTGTTGCTAAATTTGATATGTATGGAAAGCTCCGCCGCATAAGGGAAATGGGGATTAAGATTATTACTATTCATGGTGAGTATGATGAGCTTTCACCGTGG
Organism: uncultured Clostridia bacterium; assembly: GCA_964573895.1. Taxonomy (GTDB): domain Bacteria; phylum Acidobacteriota; class Aminicenantia; order UBA2199; family UBA2199; genus CAZNLS01. The sequence continues at coordinate 1,209 of CAZNLS010000249.1, read as the reverse complement.
TCAGATATTAGAAATGCAGCAGAAAATGAAGATTGGGTAGAGGGGAGAGATGCATTTTTCATAGAAGGTCTTGGACATATGGGGACTGAAGGCATCATTCCTGATGTATTAAATCTTCTTGAAAAATGATAAAGTTTTGGGAAAGATTTTATTAGCCAGTTAGAGCATCGGAATTTCTTTCTAAAAGTTCGATTCTTCTTTTCCACTCCGGGAGTGACATAAATTCATCCAGCCAATCCTGATATCCTTCTTTTTGAATTTTGTCTTTATATTGATCTGGCGTTTCCCACTCAAGGCCTTCAGTAAGAATTGAGCCAACAGGAATTTTTTTCTTCAAAGCATAGACTAAAAATTCTGAATAGAAAGAATAATCATTCCTTTTGGTATTTTTTAAAAGCAATTTTGCAGTATTTATATCCATTGCAAAACTTCCAGACATAATATCTAAATCCTGTTCTGCCTTTTCAGAAGCGATTGTATTTACAATAGATTCTGTTTTCCTTTGAGTTCTGGGATGAGTTTCAAATGCTCTTTCGGTTCTGCCTATCCAAGTGAGTCCGTAGTTTGAAGGAATGAGTTTTATAACATCACGTAGTTCATTTGGAAAACTTTTTATCCAGTGCAAAATTCTATCAAAATCGCAAACATGGATAGATCTAGTATTTAACTTGATCCCCATCTGCATTGCACCCCTATAAGTTCTTCCCATGTTAATATATTCACTTTTTTTTGTTTCTAAAGAATATTCAATCTTACATGACTCTAAAGCCTTTTTGGTGTCTGTGTGTAAATCTTGAGTTGCTCTTACTACTACAAATCCGAAATAAAAAGTTTTTATTTTTTTCCCATGCTTTCTTATTGAATCAGCAAGCCTTGCTTCGGGATCATGAAGGGGGGAAGCAAGAGTTACGTCTGGAGTATATCCTTTCATAGTATTTAAGTATAACATCATGAATTAAAAGTTGAGAGTTGAAAGTTTAAAATTGAGAAGTGGAGAGTCAGAAAGATTGATTGTATTTAAAATTTTCAAAACATTCGTTATTCATCGAAACTTATTTTTTTCTGAGGAACGGCTTCGATTGCTTTATCTAAAACGAAAGATATTACCTCATATTCTTCGGGAGTCATAACTTCTAGTGATCTTTTTCTTGAATAAATTCTTGGCTCTTGTTCCTGTTCTGTTTCATCAGCATGCTTTTTCATAACGCT
>CAZNLS010000248.1:0-1750 GCA_964573895.1 uncultured Clostridia bacterium | reverse complement strand
ATCCAAATTATGAGGTTTTTTGAAAAAAAAAGAACGTGGGATGGATTTAAAAAAAAACAAGGAGAAAAAAAAAACACACCCCGCCATAAAAAATTAATGAAAAGCAGCAGGATAAATGCGGAATTAATGGCATATGCCCCAGAAGGTTTGACTATTTTCCTGCAAAATATTGTTTGAAAAAAATCAGCCATTTTTGTTTTTTTGAGCAAGAACAATCTGTTCCAGAATATTCCAATCCTGCAATGAATCGATTTCAAGGCTGTACTCTTCAGGAAATATCATATATCCTATTTTTCCTCCAAGACGATTTCCTGAATTCATGAAATGTTCATAAGTGAATATGTAAAATGACCCATTTTCTACATAATGTGTATCTTCTTTTGTAATATCCTGCCTCATAGGTCTGTTGAGGAAATCATATTCCGGTACTGCAATCTGATCCTCAATATGCCAGAAAAACCGATGAGTCGGTGATATTGTGACCAGAGTATCAAATTCATGGTTCGTGAAGTGTTCTAAAGCCTCGTGCAGCGCATGTGCCGGTCTGAACGGGCTGGTTGCCTGCAGGAGAACAATAATATCAGGTGGAGATGATTCAAAAGATAACTGATTTAAAAAATGATCAATAGTCTCTTCAGTTGTTGAATGATCCCCTGAAATTGATTCAGGTCTTTTAATCACTGTGGCCCCGGAATGCAGAGCAGTCCTTTCTATATTCTCATCATCTGTAGAAACATATATAGAGCTGATCGAATTTACAGATGCCGCATATTCTATTGAATGACACAACAAGGGTTTACCGCCAAAAGGTTTAATATTTTTACCTGGAATCCCTTTACTGCCCCCACGGGCAGGTATCAGGCAGACAATTTTTTGCATTTTCATAACAATTCCGTTAATAGTCGAATTCTTCCGGTTTTTATCAATCCTTCAACATATTGTTTTTCTCCGGTGATATTGTGTTTCCCGGCCTTTTGCATAATTCCTTTTTCCAGTAGCCAACTTCTGAATCGGCCATCGTTATAATGACTTTTGTAAATAGTAAAGAAATCAAATCCATGTATATAAACTTCAGCAAAATTTTCTAAAGACCATAAAATTGATGATGTTCCGGTTGTTGGACGTTTTACTCCGATCAATTCTTCAAATCTGAGCATATCGGTCAATGGAACAAGGGTATAAGCACCGGTATCAACGCCCAGCCGATTATTAATTCTTTTATGTATGGCATTTCCCTTTCTCTTCAAAATAGCTGCCGGGATCATAACTACTATGGATTTCGGCAATATTTTACGTTTTTTTAAATGCTGGTTTGCTCCATTAAACCAGATATCTGTTTTTTCGCCAATATATTGCTTATACCTGGATGTGGAATAATTATTAATGCGACCTACTACCGGGAAATTATCAATAATTTTTCCACACTTCAGGGCAATGGCAGATTTCCCATTGGCGATTAGCGCGATTTTTTTATTCACCATGGATCGGACCAAACAAGATCAGTATACATTTCACGATTAATTCTATTTACTTATGAATGAAGTCAATAATTTCAATACCTGCAAAAGAAAGCGTGTTTTTGTGGAAATCATTTAATTATCGGGGTGATAACCGGAAATGGACAGATTTTTAAAATTAATATCCGCTTTTTCGGCCAATTCTATCAGAGCATTGCAAAGACGATTGCAATTGCAGCCGTCGAATCGCATTTTATCTGCAACACCATCAAAGTTTAAAACAGGACGCTTTC
>CAZNLS010000247.1:0-1757 GCA_964573895.1 uncultured Clostridia bacterium | reverse complement strand
AAAAGACCTTGAAAATTGTGGAAATTCCATATGGGAAGACCTCGGAGAATTTGATTGATTCAATTATTTCAGCTAACGAAAAAGGAAAAATCAAAATAAAAAAAATTGTTGACAATACTTCGGATAAAATAGAGATAATCATTATGCTTTTTCCCGGTTCATCCGCTGACAAAGTAATTGACGGTCTCTATGCATTTACGGATTGTGAAATTTCGATTGCACCGAATTGCTGTGTTATTAAAGACAAAAAACCTGTTTTTATAGGAATAAGTCATATATTGAAATTCTCTGTGGATAATACTCTTGAATTATTAAAAAAAGAACTTCAAATAAAAAAATTCGAACTTGAAGAGTCATGGCACGCATCATCCCTGGAAAAAATATTCATTGAAAACAGAATATATAACCGGATTGAAGAGTGCGAAACATGGGAAGCTGTTCTGTATACAATTGAGAAAGGACTTGAACCTTTCAGAGGATTATTAAAGAGAGAGATTACATATGAGGATATTATTAAGCTGACTGAAATAAAAATAAAACGTATCTCCAAATATAATTCTTATAAGGCTGATGAATTAATTAAAAATCTGGAAAATGAAATAAAAAAGATCGGGGAAAATTTAAATAATATAGTTAAATATACAATTGATTTTTTCATGAATCTGAAGGAAAAATATGGCAGCGGAAGGGAGAGGCGTACGGAAATCAAAAGTTTTGAAGTCATAGAGCCGTCAAAAGTTGCGGAAGCAAATAAAAAACTTTTTGTAAACAGAAAAGAGGGCTTTTTTGGTCTTGATTTAAAAGATGGAGAATTGGTTGGAGAATGTTCAGACATAGATGATATTATAATTTTTCTTAAAGATGGAAAATATATTATAAAAAGGATTTCAGACAAAGGTTTTGTAGGAAAAGATATAATACATATAGCAGTTTTTAAAAAAAATGATTCCCGAACCATATACAATCTGGTTTACCGGAATGGGAAAGATGGTTTTAGTTATGTGAAACGCTTTGCAGTCTCATCAATTACCAGGGATAAATATTATGACTCAACAAAAGGAACTCCTGAATCTTCAATAATTTATCTATCCGTAAATCCTAATGGTGAAGCAGAAAAAATAAAAATTAATCTAACTCCGAAAAAAAGACTTAGAAAAATTCAATTTGATTTTGATTTCAGTTCAATTGATATTAAAGGAAGATCTTCGAACGGAAACATTATATCTAAAAATAAAATATCAAAAATTTCATTAAAAGAATCAGGAATTTCAACAATAGGCGGAATAAATCTCTGGTTCGATACTGACCTCAAAAGATTGAATGATGAAAGAAGAGGGAAAAAACTGGGAGAATTTTCCGGAGATAACAGAATTGTTGAAATTACTAAATCCGGCACTTTCAGAACTTGTAATTACGATATGTCAAACCATTTTGAGGATGATACAATCTTAATCTCAAAATATGATCCTGAAAGAGTATATACAGTTATCTATTTTGACGGGGAAAGTAAGTTTTACTATCTGAAAAGATTTTTTCCGAGAATATCCATGAACAAAATTTCATTAATCGGAGAGAATAAGAAATCCTTTATAGTAAGTGTTACCGATGATATCGATCCGGCAATTAATCTGACTATTAAAGGAAAACGCGGGCCTGAAAAAAATGAGATTCTGGAATCAAGCAAGTTTATTGGTATAAAAGGAATAAAAGCAAAGGGGAAAAGATTAACAAATTTATCAGTAATAAAAATTAAATTT
>CAZNLS010000246.1:0-1760 GCA_964573895.1 uncultured Clostridia bacterium | reverse complement strand
TAGAATATTTCAAGGTTTTGAAATATTACTGTGACAAACGTAGATTTAATTTTTTATTGCCGCCGATAATACGGATAAGGTTGATGCAGATAAATTGAGTTTTCCAGCAGGTCTTAATTTGGAATATCGAGACCGAGGGGGAAGATAATTTCTTTTGCAAATCTGGAACGAACAACTTCCCCGGGCTTTTGGTCGATTAAAAAAGCAATTTCCTTAATTTTATGGGCCAGACTGATGCTTTTTTGGCGACAATTGCTACAGGCATTCTGGATAATTGACCAATCTCCTTCAGCTTGGAATCGGTCAAAGGCATTGATTATTTCCGGAAAGAGCACTTTTCTTAGGCCATCAAGAAAACTGACGTAAAAAGCAAGTGAGGATATTCTTTTTTCTTTTAAAATAAATTGAAGCATACCCTCTGGATGGGTGTCAGCTAAAATGTCTTTTAAAGCTCTGGAGACAAATTCTATTGAAGAGCCTGGAAAGCTACTGATAATTTTTTTCAAAGTTAAACTATCAAGGGTCTCCTGAAGGAGTTCGCCTACTTCATGGTAAATAAACATATCAATTTCATTATCAACAATAGTATTGAGTTTATTTCTTAATATCTTCTGATCAAGTTTATTATTTTTAATAATACCGTAATGATTCAGGCCGGTATATAGTGAAGTTCTGCTGGATGAATTAATATCTTGAATCTGATCCCAAAAGTAAAAACGGAGAGCATCTCTTCGGATAAAAATTTTCTTTTCTTGTAGCATGGCAAAGGGGCTGGAAAGTTCTCTGGCTTTTTCCCGGCCCAGGATAAATACAGGATAGTTATGGATATGGTATTCTTTAAGTACTTCTGCCAGGAAAAAAACAGATTTGAGCGATCTTCCAAAACCGGAGCCGTAAAGCAGATTTGAGCCGGATAATTTTTTGTTTACCGTGGAAATATCCAAGTGAGAAATAGTCTGCTGGTTCAGGAAAAAATTTTCATAAGGTTTTGGGGCGATGGTTTCCCAAAATGTCTCTTTTTGTTCAATCCAGTCAAGGAGATTGGCTGAATCCGGTTCTTCCCAGGGAGCAAGATTGTTTTCCCATTTATATTGATTCCGGAGTTTTAAAATCAGGGTGCAGATTGAATAAATCCCATTATCCCTGGCATCGGAAATGTCACAATTTGTCTGAATGGTTTGAATAAATTTAGCAGAATGCTGGAGTTGGTTTCCATTCATATTTAACCTGGAGAGGTTCGGGAGTTAATTTGCAGTATTACAGATAGTTACTTTTTATGTTATGTCGAGGATCATAAAAAGTGCTAAGATAAAGCATTTTGGTCTTTTTATGACGACATTAATATTTGAATAGAATAAAGTACAGGTTTGCTTAAGCAGGCAAAAAAAAGGAGGCGCTAAAGATTTCTTAATTGATTTCACCCCTCCTTTTAATAAGATTTATTGATCAATTGACACATTCACCGCAGCAGGTCCTTTTTGACCCTGTTCTACTTCAAATGTTACCTTGTCCCCTTCTTTCAAGGATCTGAAACCTGTTGCGTTTATAGCAGTATGATGAACAAAAACATCTGGTCCGTCTTCCTGCTCAATGAAGCCGAAGCCTTTTTCATCGTTGAACCATTTAACAACTCCATTAGCCATTGTGACGACCTCCTTTATGTTTCGAATAAATCATTAGCCTATATTTAAGTAATAATATTCTTTATTATAAACCAGGTGCAACATATCTCATGTGTAAAATTCATATTAAATATACTT
>CAZNLS010000245.1:0-1790 GCA_964573895.1 uncultured Clostridia bacterium | reverse complement strand
TGAGATACAGCGAATTCAAAGTATCTTATGCAATCGCTGTTGGTAACATTGAACACATTGCTCTCATAGGACACAATAACTGCGGAATGGTAAATCTCGCATCAAGAAAAGAACAATTTATCGAAGGACTCGTTGACAACGCTGGATGGAAAAGAGAAAAAGCAGAAGAACACTTCATGCACTTCGCACCGATGTTTGAAATAGGAAATGAAATTGACTTTGTCTTAAACGAAGCGAAACGTTTGCGGTTAAGGTATCCCAAAGTAACAATAGCACCTATGCTTTATAAGATAGAAGATAACCGACTGTACTTAATAAATGATAAATGAGAATATAGTCTTTTGTATTGACGCAAAAGGACTTATATCTCTTTAGAGAAATGGTCTTTAGTAAAAATATCCTTGAATTAAAAATGAGAAATTCATTTCTCACAATCCCCTATTTCAAAATGTAGAAGGCGATATAGAAAAACGAAAAATAATTTGAAACAAAAAGCGTTCATACCACATTAAAGAATTTATGTAATAGAACCACAATTAGAACTTTGGTGTTTTCTAAATAAAATTAGAAAAAAGCTATCTTTTTTCTTCAATTAAATTTTAATACATATATGAAAACTCTGATATTAATAATTTCAGCATTAATAACATTTTTTTTCGGTTGTACCAACCAGTCACCGAATCATTATTCTATTTACAGATACAGATTCACTGGTGAAGTTACTAAAGGCGAAGAGTATCGGTCTCAATTTTCTGATAAGTACATATTCTTTTTAGAACCATTAAAATCAGGCAATGGTTGGGAAATTGTTATTAAGGAAAAAGGTAACGAAGATGGAGATAATCTTGCCAGACTAACACCTCCTTTGCATCTTATTACTAATCCGAGATTTATCGAGGGATGGCATTTCCGTAATTCCGATAATACAGGTCAAAATGAAACGGGTGAGAAAAATGTTAATGCACCGGGAAAAATTCGTGAATTTATTTTTTCTTCAAAAGTCGGTAAGCAATTTCAGAACGAACCGACTGCTGAAGAGTTAGAAATTATCAAAAACGATGGAACAGGTATATTAACTATAAAAGAAATAGAATTGGGAAATTTAACTCAAGGAGAAAAAGCTAACATTTCATCTATGAAATTTGAAGTTCAATTAGAAATAAATCAGTAATCGCACAATTCCGATCTTCTGTAAGTCATAAAACATTTTTCATTATATTTTCTAAACTATGCTCAGCAATACAGCACAATTTCATTCCGAACATTTAGGAGAACACCCAAACCGGGATATTAACATTTCCGGAATAAGGTTTTGCAGACTCATGCTTCAATCTAAAGGACTGATAGGGATTTTGAAAAAAGGGCAATGGTCAGGATATGAATACGGAAATATAAGCATAAGGGATAACAATAGCATTTTAATATCAAGTTCACAGACAAGCGGGAAAGCATACACAGATATAAACGATTTCGCTTATGTTGTTGACTACGATAAGAAAAATTTCACCGTAAAATGGTACGGGCAAAAGCCACCCTCCTCCGAAACACCGCTTCACTGGTTTGCTTATGAAGCAAGTCCCGAAAGTACTGCAGTCATTCACGGACATATTACAGAAGAAAACAAAGCTTATGAAAAAGTGTACGGCTTTTTCAAAGACAAAGGATTGCCACTGACACAAAGTAAAAGTAAATCAAACACAATAGGAGTTGAGTTAGGCAATTTGATACATGAAAGAGGAACCGAAGATGTAATCGGAATGAATAACCATGACGGAGGATTCGGGATGATA
>CAZNLS010000244.1:0-1810 GCA_964573895.1 uncultured Clostridia bacterium | reverse complement strand
GGGACCGATAATTATACGAGCTATATAGTATCGAATTAATTCTTCCAAAACCAGGAATAAACCCATTAAAACTTGCTAAACTTAAAGGCAAAGAAAGAAAAAGGGCTTCGGGGAATAAATAATGGCAAATAAAGTTAATATTGCATATGTAAAACTATGGAATAAAACCGTGGGAGCAGTTTCCTGGAATGAAAACAACAAATTCGGTACTTTTGCATATGATTCAGGTTTTTTAAACGGAAATTTAGATCCTGCACCGCTAATTATGCCGCTTGATAAGGCAAGGAGAATGAATGAACCAATTTTTACCTTCCGAAATCTCCCTTTTATCACATTTCATGGACTCCCCGGGATGCTATCAGATTCTCTTCCTGACAGTTTCGGTAACAATATTATCAATTCATGGTTGGCAAGACAGGGTAGAACTCCTGAAGATTTTAGCCCTATTGAAAGGCTTTGTTATACCGGAAATAGAGGTATGGGTGCCTTAGAGTTTGAACCTGTATTAAATAAAGATATTGAAAAATCTGTTCCTATCGAAATTTCAGAACTCTTAAACCTCGCTCAGGAAGTTATTAATGAAAGAAATAAACTCAAAACATCATTAAAAAAAAAAGATGCACTTACAAATATACTCAGGGTAGGGACTTCTGCCGGTGGTACCAGACCGAAAGCCGTAATTGCCTTTAATGATAAAACTAACGAAGTGAGATCCGGACAGGTAAAAGCACCAAAAGGATTTTCATATTGGATATTGAAATTCGATGGGGTTAAGGATGATACTCTTGGTGATCCTGAAGGTTTTTCAAATATTGAATATGCTTATAGTAAAATGGTAAAAGATTCCGGTATTGATATGACCGAATGTAGACTCATTGAAGATCAAAACAGATATCATTTTATGACAAAGAGATTTGACAGAAAAGATGATGAAAAACTTCACAGCCAGACTCTATGTGCATTAGCTCATTTTAACTATAAAGCGAAAATGGAGTATTCTTATGAACAAGCCTTCTGGGTTTCCCGGGAATTAAAACTTCCTTATAAAGACATAGAACAATTATTTAAAAGAATGGTTTTTAATGTTATAGCAAGGAACCAGGATGATCATACAAAAAATATTTCATTTCTGATGGACAAAGAAGGAATATGGAGAATATCTCCTGCATATGATATGACCTATGCTTACAACCCGATAGGTAAATGGACTAACAGACATCAAATGTCAATTAATGGAAAAACAGATAATATTACTATTAAGGATATAAATAGTGTTGGTATCGCTAACGGAATTAAATCATATAAACAAATCATTGAGCAAATAACAACTTCAGTATCAAGATGGCCTGAGTTTGCAAAAGATGCTGATGTAAAAAAATCCTTTATTTCAGAAATATCAAAACATCAGAGATTGAATATTAACAGTAAACCATCTTTTAGTTTTTCGATTTAAATATTTATAGAAGAAGGCGAAAATACTCCATCTATTATTGGGGAATGAAAGCCGTTGATTTTTGTTATTTTCTAAATTAATTTAACCTGATGAACTTAACTGGCAGATAGAGCATGTAGAGATACTGCAATTGCCGGTTGATGAAACAGGAATCCCATTGTTTTAGCTAGGGGAGGATGTCAATAAAAAGGCAATTTGAATTAAATGAAAAATATTGTTGTGGAAGGTGGAAGAAAGTAATTTAAAAAAATATAAAAAGAAAGGCAACAAAAACAAATTTCGTTTTTGTTGCCTGGGTATAGTTTAATTGACCTACAACTTTTCTATAATTATATATAAAAAAAAATAAAAAACAAA
>CAZNLS010000243.1:0-1861 GCA_964573895.1 uncultured Clostridia bacterium | reverse complement strand
AAGGAGGTGTCATGTTCATCTGAAACGTTCACGATCAATCCGAAAAAAACTTAAATATATATTCATCGCAATAGCTTTTGTCGCTGTATTTATCGGTATTGAAAATACTACCAATAAATTTATGAAAACAAACCTTGCAAGTTCGGGAAGATTTCTCCGCTGGCCCAATACTCTTAAGATGGTTTCGGATTTTCCTGTGTTCGGCTCCGGTTTCGGTACTTACAAATATTCATTTTACCTCTATGATACCGACCCGTCAGGCGTATGGTCAACTCATGCGCACAACGAATATCTGGAAACTCTTTCCGAAGGTGGCTTTTTAGGTTCCATATTTCTATTCCTGCTTATCGGAACGGCAATCTTTTCAATAGCAAAAATGTGGAGGAGCAGGAGACATCCCGGAATCCGGATACTTGGAATTGGTATCCTATCATCTCTATTTTCTGCTGTTTTCCACTCTTTTTTTGATTTTTCACTACGGATACCTTCGAACCTTTATATTTTTACATTAATCCTTCTAATTGGTATTAAACTCGTCACTTATAAAAAAGATTTTTCTAATAGCGGCTCACAAATTAAGTCCCCCAAAAATGAAGCGCATAAAAGGATATTGAAATGAGAGTCCGTTCAATTTTAAAAATTCTCATCCTTTTTCTTGTGATCTTCTGGGGAGTAAATTTTCTATCCGACATTCTGTTTGTTAAAGGAGAGAATTTAATACCCGAGAATTCAACGGATTTTTTCAAGTCCGGCAAAAAAATATTCCCTGTCTCATCAGATGCTCAATTCAGATATGCCTATTCTCTTCTTTCTAAATTTGAGACAGACAATAATACCGTTGAATTAAAAAAAAGCATTGAGGCATTCAGAAATTCAATTAAATTTAATCAGTTGAACTATGTTTCCTACCTGTATCTGGGAAAAGCCCTGATGAATTTAAATTCTCCGGACCCGGATATATTCAGGAATGGTCTCAATGCCATCCGGAAGGCATCTTATATAAGGAAGTCAAGTATTAACGTAAATGCAAATACCATAGAAATTTATCTGTCGATGTGGCCATTCCTGTCAAAGAAGGACCGCGAATTTACATCCGGACTGTTTAAAGAATCAATTTATAAGTTAAACAGAAGTTCATTCAATTCAATCCTTGAAACATGGAGCCTTTACTCTCAGGACAGTAAATTTTTACAATCTATATTTAATTCTCATCAGAAATTCTATTACGAGACAATCAAACTTCTTGGGAAAAAACAGCTGCTTATAAAGATCAGGGAAAAACTCCTGGCAGAGATGGAATTAAAAGTTTTAAAAGATTCACAAACAAAATTCAATAAATCAGAAAAAGATGAAAATCCGGACATAAACTTAATAAAATCAATATATAAAAAACTCTCATCCGGATTTAAAGGTTACAATATCCTGATAAAAAACAGTAAATTCAGAAAAAAAACATTCAACAATCTGAGAAAGAAAATAGTAATCTTTTTAATAAAAAGCGGTTTAAAGAAAAATGATAAGAATCCGGACACTGAAATTTACAAATATCTAAATGACTATATAAATTATTTTAATACAATAAGTGATCTTGATGATCTAAAAAAATTACTGTCAAAATCAGAATTCCTCAATTCTGCGGATCTCAACCGGCAGTTCATAAAATATAAGATTATGTTTGCTTCGGGACAATTTTCAAAAGTTATAAGTGAGCTGGAAAAATTCAGGGAATCTCTTGCATTCCTCAAGAAAGAGCATATAAAAGAATACAGCAGGATTCTCATGCTTCTTGCTGACAGTTATATCTCTTCAAGGTTACTTACCCGTGCCGTGGATATATTTAAAGAGATTGAAAAAATACTTC
>CAZNLS010000242.1:0-1878 GCA_964573895.1 uncultured Clostridia bacterium | reverse complement strand
TTCTGCGGCTTTAAAAGATAAGTCCAGAAATTGCTTTACATTAAACTGTTCTGAAGCATCTAATATATCAATTAGATGATGTTTGATATTATTCTTCATCTGGTCAGTAATTTTATCTGTTCCGATATCAAAGCCTTTATAAACCTGGGCTGAATCAGCAGATATTATTTCTCCTCCAAAAAATCCAGCAAGATAAACGGCTAATTTCGATTTTCCGGAACCGGTCGGACCGAGAATTTGTATAAGAATCTTCATGAACAAATTCCTGTTATCTTATCTCCTTCAACATCTTCAATACCTGTTTTTCATATTCAATTCCCAGATTCTTTTTAACTGTATAAATTTCTGCATATAAAATTTCTTCCAATCCCTTTAAAAATGCAGGTATATTATCCTCAAAATCATTATACCAGACCTTTTTCATGATTTTATCTTCAATGAGACTGCCTTCTGAGTTCAGTTTTGCATTCTTCATATATGAAGGAAGTTTATCTCTCACGGAATCAATTGCTCTCAAAAGAATTGATCCTGCTACAGGGCCGATTTCCTTTGACAAAATTTTGAAAATTATCTCATATTTCGAATTGTAAAATTTTAATGCTTCAATAAATGAAGTAAATGATCCCGATGAATTAACCAGCTCAGTATCAGAATCCGGATTTGCGATTTTAGTATCTTTAATTTTATCAGATACGATCCCGCTAATAATAAGCAGATAAATAATCCTTAAAGTTTCTTCGCGAGAGAGCTCGCTCTTCCTCAAAATGTCTTCAAGTAATACATTACGCTTAATCAAATCCACTATATGTTCTTCATACTTTTTAAGTTTAATTGAAGAAATATTTGAATTTTCATGTAAGTAAATTTTATTGATTCCGGGCAGCTTTTTTTCTATCTCACTTGAATATCCGTGATTACGGGATGATTCTGCCAGGAGAGTTCCAAGATCCAAAGCGATCCTTATATTTTCGGTTGAATCCGATTCGGAGTTTTCGATCTTGTAGTTAATGTGATTTGTTGTCAGGCAGGAAAATGCAACCCAGCTGAGATGTTCACTAACAAAATTAAATAATTGATCATAGTTTATTACACCCAAACGAACAAGAGCTTTTCCAAATCTAAGTTTCTTCTTTTCCATTATTGCTGCAGTATCTTCCAGAATTTCAGGTGTAATTATTTTTTTTCTAAGAAGATATTGCCCAAGATTTTCGTCCGGACTGTTTGATTTTGCAAAAAAAACAGTTCGATTTTCAATAAAAAGACTATTTTCCATTGTGCCTGAAAATAATTTTAGAATACAATTACGTTTCTCTCGATAAATAGATGAGAGTATAGTAGTAATTGAGAATTGACTGATTGATCCGCTGTCAGGACAAAAAAGATCCATCAGGTACTCTTGTTTCCCTCGTCTCCATTTTCTTTTATAATAGTTCTTTCTCTCTCAATTGTTCTTAGCATTGTTTTTGAAACATCCCCTGTTGGATAATCTCCGTTAAAACAGGCTTTACAAAAAGTTTCAATTTCAGGATTTTGAAGTTTAACAGCTTCTTCCATCTCGTTTATGTCCTGGTAAATAACCATGTCTGCACCGATTTTTTTTGCAATTTGGGAAGGTGTAGAATTTAATGCAATAAATTCACCTCTTGTCTGCATGTCGATTCCATAGACACACGGGTTTGTCAAAGGAGATGAATATGAAGTGAAGTATATTTTTTTCGCTCCCGCATTTCTAACCATCTGGATGATTGACCTGGACGTATTTCCCCTGACAATGGAATCGTCCACAAGTAGAATATTTTTGCCTTTAAAAACGCTTTTAATAGGATTTAATTTTTTATAAATAGACTCTTGTCTGATTGTGTCACCCGGCTCCCGTCC
>CAZNLS010000241.1:0-1912 GCA_964573895.1 uncultured Clostridia bacterium | reverse complement strand
ATATTAAGAACTTAATATACACTTTTCGGAAATATCAGCCTTGTTTATAACTGCAATATCATTCCTGTTTATTTTTTTTATATCGAGGAATAACTCTTTTTCATATCCCAATAACTCTCTTCTACCGTCAAATAAAAAAATAACGACATCCGAATTTTTTGCAGCTTTTAATACTCTTTTATTTATTTCCTTTGAAATCACATCATCTACCGGGAAAAATCCTCCTGAATCCTGTAGATAGAGATTTTTGCCATTTAACTGATATAGTTCACGAAAAATATCACGAGTCATACCTGGAGATGAATGAACTAATGCACGTCTTTTTCCGGTTAATCGATTAAAAAGAGTGGATTTTCCGGTATTCGGAACACCTGCAATTGTTATTATCGGTAATTTTTCCATTCGGGATATAAATATCTACTTTCTTACCATACAGATACAGTAACACTCGATTGCATTTCCCTTACCTGTTTCACCCAATCCTTCTGCAGTTTTTGCCTTAATATTAAATCTATCTTTATCGATTTTCAGTGTATTTGTAATCTTTGTTATGATACTTTCTCTAAATTTTGATAATTTTGGTTTCTCAGCGATAATAACAGAATCAATATTGACTATTTTAAACTCACTTTTATCTATCATATTTTTTACTTCATCCAGGAGTTTTATTGAAGAAATATCTTTGAATTTATCTTCAGAATCAGGGAACATGGTTCCAATATCACTCTCCCCTATTGCTCCTAAAAGCGAATCAATCAAGGCGTGAATCAAAACATCACCATCGGAATGTGCGACAGCCCCATACTCATCTGAAATCTTAATACCGCCGATATATAGGGAGTTTCCAACTTTTATTCTGTGAATATCATATCCGATTCCTGACCTGATATTCATTTGATCAATTCCGCTTATTATACTTTTTTCCCAAAGATCATTTTACCTGAAGTAGTCTGAAGTACAGATGTGACTTCTATCTCTTTTGTCTGGCCAATATCTGTTCTGGCATCATCCACAACGACCATCGTACCATCTTCCAGATATCCGATTCCCTGGTTTTTCTCTTTCCCGTCTTTTGCAATCTGAATTTTAAGATGTTCACCCGGAAATACAATAGGTTTAAGAGCAAATGCAAGTTCGTTTATATTTAATATCTTAACATCCTGTAACTTTGCAATTTTACTTAAATTAATATCATTAGTAATTAATTTAAAATGCTGATCCTTTGCTAAAAGAATGAGTTTTTGATCTACTACTTTTGCTCCGGGAACACTTTTATTCAATATTGTAAAATTAATGTTATTGTTGTTGCGCAACTTCTCTATTACATCAAGTCCCCTTCTCCCTCTGACTTTTTTATTGGGATCACTCGAATCAGCTATATTTTGCAGCTCGGCAAGGACAAATTGGGTAATAATTACTTCTCCTTCAATAAATCCAGACTGAATTATAGGAATAATCCTGCCGTCTATAATCGCACTTGTATCCAGTAAAAATGAATCAGTGAATGCACTACTCCCTCTGAAAAACTCTTTTATATTCATTGGAGAGAACAGGTTCGGTTTATAGGTACCGATGAAGAAACCGGTTATTGGAAATCCAATTAAAAATAGAGATTTAAAAAAGATATATGCAGAAAATGAAAGGGTTATCAATTTGAATATCTCAAGCATTGCCCAGCCGACAATTGCCCCCCCCAATACTCCTATTGTGACTCCCCACAGATACCGGAGTTCCGTTCTCTTCACTTTTAATGCAAGCAGACTTAATCCAATAGCAAATGAAGACCCGAGAACTGCACCCAAAACATTCGAAGTACCGGGAAATGGAGGATAATAGTATCCGATAAATCCGAAAATTGCTATAAATATGATTTTATATATGTAAATCATTATAAATTCTCCTTAATATTTTT
>CAZNLS010000240.1:0-1914 GCA_964573895.1 uncultured Clostridia bacterium | reverse complement strand
ACCTTTAAACATCACTCCTTTTTGGAAATAAAGGAGATCAATTTCCAGACCGAATTTGGATCCCGCTTCATAACCCACTCCACCTAAAAAACCTGTTCTGGGTTTCATAAATCTATCCGGATTTGCTTCAGGAATATCGGGAATAGAGGAATGGGAGATCTCTGCACTTGTAACTCCCCCGACTATTTTAAAACGGCCCTTTGCCAACCATTCCGCCCAGGACAATCTTAGGTCCTCAGGTTCTGAAAAAGCCCTGACAATTAAAGGAGCAACAATAAAATAGATAAGGAACACTATAAAAAATATCTTTTTCACAGCTTCTCCATACAATGGAATTATGAGAATTGTAGATAAAAAGTCAAGTCAAAGAAAAGGAGAGGGCAGTGTTGATTACTGTTTTTTTAGAACAATTTGCCCGCTGGTTTTCAACCGGACTAGAGTTTTGGCTTCCTCCACTCCTGTGCTGAACGTCCCTCCAAAATGGTAGTTGCCAATGTTCTTATAGAGTTTGATAAATGTCATTTGAACCACATCCTCTGCATCCTGCTGCTGACCTGTAATACGGAGGGCCGTATGGAGGAGAGGTTGTTCATAGCGATCATATATCATCTTATATGCACCAATATTTTTGTTCTGACAGTCCTTTATTATTTGATCTTCCTGCACTGGCCAATTATCTTTCTTGTTATTCTTGTTCATCTGTTAGACCAACAGTTCCGCAAAAAGGTTTAAAGGGAACTTTACAATTTCAGTATCATAATATGTCTTTCTCTTATTACGATATTATCCTCTTTTTCGTTCTCTGCGCTAAATCGCAGAAAAGGAAATCTCGATTCTGAACATAAAAATCTTGCAAACCTCTGGGAAGACTGCTATTTTTATTTTGTCCTATGCACACAGAAAAATTAAACACATGGATCGAAATATCAGAGAACAACTATTTTTCAAATCTCTCCTTTTTCAGAACCCTTATTCCCCAAAAAACAGAACTCGCTGTTGTCGTAAAAGCCAATGCCTACGGCCACGGCCTCAATGAGATAGCCAAACTGGCCGGAAGAAATAGAATTAATTTTTTCTGTGTTCACACACTCGAAGAAGCACTTTTCCTTCGCAAAATGGGAGAAAACTTTACTATTCTTATAATGGGGCCTGTTCCTCCGGGATGCTTTTCGGAAGTCGTAAACAATAACTTTAAACTGGTGGTGTACGGCCCTGAAATTCTTGATGATTTAAACAGAACAGCTGAACAACTGAAACGATCCGTCCGGATCCATCTCAAGCTGGAAACAGGCACTTACAGACAGGGACTAAATCCGGAAGATGTGGAGGCGTTTCTGGAAAAATTAAAAGTTAATTCCCGGATCATTCTGGAAGGCGTATATTCCCACTTTGCCAATATCGAAGACTCAACTGATCACAGTTATGCTTTTGCTCAGCTAAAGCAGTTTAAATCCATCACGTCTCGCATTCAACAGGATTACTCTCACATTAAAAAGCATATGGCCTGCTCGGCCGCCGCACTCTTGTTTCCTGAAACTTTTTTCGATGTGGTTAGAATAGGAATCAGCCAATACGGACTCTGGCCGTCCAGAGAAACCTTTGTATCGTATAAAATGAATCATTCAAAAAACGGGGAAGAAACGCTTAGGCCCATCCTCAGCTGGAAAGCCCGTGTCGGCCAGGTCAAAAACATTCCCGCCCGTCAATTCATCGGATATGGATGCAGTGATAAGACAACCCGGAAAACGCGGTTAGCGGTGCTGCCGATTGGATATGCAGATGGTTACTCCAGGAGTTTAAGCAATCAGGCTTTTGTCCTCATTCATGGAAGGCGCGCACCTGTCAGGGGCCGAATTTGCATGAATCTTACCATGGTAGATATAACGGACTTACCTGAGGTTAAATCCGGAGATG
>CAZNLS010000239.1:0-1925 GCA_964573895.1 uncultured Clostridia bacterium | reverse complement strand
AGATCAAAGAGATTTTCAGTGTTACTTTTTCTTCAGAAACGCTCCGGCATATCTTTAATGATGAAAAGCAAATTTTATCAGAGCAGGAAAAGTGTGTTCCTGACGGATCAGTCAGCACTGAAAAATCCCCAAAGAGAGCGAATACTTGCGATTGTTCTCCTTCTTTAGCCTCAAAAGAATTAAACAATCGCAGGTATTCGCTCTCTAGTTTTGATATTGCCAGAGAAGCTCCCGCACCATTTCTTCTGAAACATGCAGGGCTTGCTCTACTTCTGTCATCGATAAAAGAATTGAATATCAATAATCCCTTGTCTGAACAGTGGATGGCATCAGTATTGCTCGGGGCGATGAATATCGAACAAAGCGGCAGGTTGGATTTTCATGCTCTTGATTTCTTACTTGCCGACAAGACTATTTCATCCACCAATTATCAGAGAATACTTTTAAAATCGCTTGCGACGGATAAAAAGAATGTGACAGAATTGTTTCGCGCAAATGCCGCCTTTATTGAAATCGCAAAAAAAGGAAGTGTGTTTTTCTATGATCCACATGGAGTAAAATACACAGGCATGAAAGATATTCTCAAAGGCTGGTGTGGTTCCATAGGAAAAATAAACAAGGTTAATTATCAGGACTTCATGCACACAGTTGACGGTTTTCCCATTTATTTTGAAATCCATGACAACTATCTTGATATGCGGGAACGTCTTATTGATGAACTTGAACATTTTTCCTCAGAATTTTTTTCTGAATCAGTAAAGCCTACAATGATAGTTGACAGAGGAATATACGGTAAAGATAAAATGATGGAACTTGATTCAAAAGGATATGGGCTGGTCACTTGGGGAAAAAACTATAAAAAAGATGCATGGGATGAAGATAAGCAGGAAATCACTTTTAAAATCAAACGCTGTAAAAACAACTCAAAAGATATCAAAATATGGGATATAAGATTTATAACAGACGATACATGGAATAAGATTGAAAATTATCATCGGATTATTGTAAGAATTACTCCGCCAAACTCTAAACAGGAATTTGAAGTTCCGATTCTTTCCAATGGTAAAATTGATGATTTATTAGCCGTTAGATATATGCTTACCAGATGGATACAGGAAAATGACTATGGATATTTGGATAGGAATTTGGGAATAAATGAAATCACGACATACAGGGAGCATGATTATTCCAAGCTGATTCTTAAAGAGAAAAAAGCATATTCGGAAATCTATGATTTTCTATGTAAAAAGAAAAGACAAACTGATTCGAAACTGAAAGTTTTACTGCTTGAAAATGAAAGAAAAAAGATGAAGGGGGCAGAACTGTCGATAAAAAAGCAGTGGAAAATAGAAGAGCTTAAACAAACCGTGATGGAATTAGAACAGGAAAAGAAAGAAGCTTCTGAAAAAATAAACAAAGCTGCAAAACTAATCGGGCAAGGGAAAAAACGACTTGCTTATGACGCAAAATATTATATGGATATCATCAAAATAACGGCGAGAAATATTTTTTATTCACTTATTGCAAAATTCAGGCCGTATCTTGACAACTATAGAGATGATCATCAACTTTTGAGAGAATTAACACGAGCTCCGGGATATATAGAATACAGCGATACCGGCTTATCCATACAACTGCACCCCGACCGCAACTATCAACCACGGCAAAGAGCAGCAATCCTCAGTTTTCTGTCAATGATTTCAGAAGAAATAAATGTCAAGAATCCGGGCAAACTCCCAGTAAATATCACACTCTCAAGATATATGAACAAGGGATATCCACCGAAAAAAGAGAGCGTTTAATCTGCGATTGTTGTGTTTTTAGTTCAGCCTCACTTTAGTGAGCTCTGAAACTCTAAGAAAAAAGTCGTTTTTTTGAGTTCAGAATATGAGGGAATTCATGCGATCAGAAGGACTCTACGGTCT
>CAZNLS010000238.1:0-1925 GCA_964573895.1 uncultured Clostridia bacterium | reverse complement strand
CTCTTTCAAAAAAAAATATCCGGATTAATTAAAAAGATGTGTGAAAGTAGTCAGTTCCCTGTTCAGAAGGGTCTTCTGTTATCGGCATTGGGAGAATATCCGGGAAATTTTAGTTTTATCAGAACTCAAATTTTTAAAACAAACAATTATTTTGTGAAAACAGAAGGGATGGGAGCAATATCATCAATGTTTTCGGAAATAAAAAATGAATCTGAATTAAAAAAAGCAGGGCTGCCTTCTAAGAAGGAGATATTATCTTTTCTAAAAGAGTCGGTCGCAACAAAAGATTTGTCTCTGACTGCGATTTCCGCTTTAATGTTAAGGAATATTTCTTTTTTAAAGTCCGGGAAAATAAATCCTGATTTTCTTATAGAAGCGATGAAGAGTTGTAAACTTCCGGGTGATATTGAGACTTATCAGGAGCTGAAAAAAACCCTGGATTATTTAACAGATAAAAAGGAAAAATTTCAGCCTGTTTTTCAGAAAGCAAAACGTATTAACTGGGATCTGATATCAAAAATCCCTTCCGTCTGCAGGGTGAAGATTTCTACCGGATCAGGTGATATTGTTTTAAGGCTTTTTGTTAATCATGCACCTGCAACAGTTTTAAATTTTCTTGAATTAATAAAAAAGGGATTTTTCACAGGGAGTATTTTTCACCGTGTTGTCCCTAACTTTGTGATCCAGGGGGGGTGCAGCAGGGGTGATGGATGGGGAGGTCCAGGGTACATAATCCGTTCCGAGTTTTATCCGGATTATTACAGAGAAGGTTCTGTGGGAATGGCATCAGCAGGAAAAGATACCGAAGGCAGTCAGTGGTTTATTACACATTCTCCAACATCACATCTTGACGGGAGATATACACTCTTCGGTTTCGTTGAGTCAGGGATGAATGTAGTTCATAAAATAGGATTGGGAAGCAAAATTTTATCAATTAAAATTGTTGAAGCGAAGAAAGTAATAAAGTAATATTATTCCAGGGATTTCATCATCTTTCGAACTATTGCTCTTTCTGCTTCGGATGAAGCTTCTGCTATCATTTTTTCAAGAAGATTAAGAGCTAATAATCTCTGCCCGGTCTTTATATAGCCCCTGGCAACATTCATTTTCAAATTAAAACTTTTTACTTTTGATAGTTTTAATGCTTTTTCAAAATTATAGAGGGCTTTTCTATAGAGTTTTTTAGCATCAAATATCATCCCCCTGACTGCATACAGACCTGCAAAATCTCTGTTTTTAAGGATTCCTTTCTCTATGTATCTCAATGCAGAATCAGTTTTCCCCCTTTTTATTTCAAGGAGCGCCAGATTTTGATATGCATTTTCGGGAGTTTTGTATTCGGGGGTATTCGCGGCAATTAAAAAATTTTCCTTTGCTTTTTCATATTCTCCCTTTTCAGAATAAATAATTCCTAAAAAATTATTGGCATCTACCTGACTTTGATTATACTTCAGGATTTTCTTAAATTGCATTGCACTTTTATCAAACTTTTTCTGTTTAAGATAAATTATTCCCAACCCGTTCAGTGCTTTAAGGTGATTAGGGATTTCCCGAAGGGCTTTTTTAAATCTCTCTTCTGATTTGTTTAATAATCCCTGGTTCAGGTACATATAGCCTTCATTAATTATATATTCCGGATTACCCTTTGTAAGGTAGGGTGGAAGTGTATTGACTTTCTTTTTGCAGGCAGGAAATATTAAAAGTAATAATATAAATATTGTAATAAATGAATTTTTCATTTCTTCACCTCTTCTCTTTTTTTCCGATCACTTTAAAAACCTTTACCGGCTTGGATATCCCGTGAAGTAATTCATCCCCAATCTCGCTAAATATAAAATTGGATTTCACCAATTTCCTGGTTGTATCGGAGATTGCGATCTCATCAGGTTTTGCGACTGAAGATTCTATCCTTGATGCTATATTTA
>CAZNLS010000237.1:0-1935 GCA_964573895.1 uncultured Clostridia bacterium | reverse complement strand
AATTTTAATATAATCCGGGTGATTTTGTATCAACTTCATCAGGTAGCTATGACACAAGCTTTTTCTCTTCCGTACATAACCATAACTGTAGCCAAGTTTTTCCGCAATATCCCTGGGTGAAAGATCTTTCAGATAACCTTCGAGAATATCTTTGCAAACCTTGTCCAGGCTCTTGAAATTCTCCCAGAAAATTTCCTGATATAATTGGTAGTCGACATCCTCCGTAAAATCCCGTTCCGGAGATGTATCGAGCTTCCGGAGATGATAATTGCGAACGGCCGTTTGCTTTTCCAGCTGCTGTTTCCACTTGTTAATGCAAAGGGCATATACCAGTGTTCCTAACTTGCAGGTCAGTTTAAAATCATCCCGATCCACCAGGTTAATCAGTGCAATCAGACCTTCACTAAAGACATCCATTGCATCTTCCTGGCTTCCTCCCTTCTCCAACACCATCAGTCGGATGCTATCCTGAAACTTTACCTGAAGATACTTGAATACGGAGTCACTTCGGTTCCGGATACCCAAAATAATATGTTGATCATTGTAATTTTCCATACCGCTGATCAGAAGGACTGTCACCTGTTAAAGGCAAATCTAAGAAAAGATGCGCAAAGCCGGTAAAATTACCCTGTTTATTGAACCAGATAACCCCAAAAATTGTCATTTTGATAAAAATTTAACCAATTTTTAGTCTGTTTCCGAAGCAGTGGTGAGGGTTTACCAATGTAGTTCGCATTCACTTCTCAAAGTTTCATTGATATTCAATAGCCAGCTAAAACCATTTCTTTCGCTTAAAATAGAGTATCATAGAAATTGCAATGATGATTATCACCCCCCACATTATAAAGTATCCGTATTTTAAATGCAGCTCCGGTATGTGATCAAAATTCGTCCCATAGATACCGGCAATAAATGTGAGAGGGATAAATATCACGGAGAATATTGTCAGGAATTTTAAAATGTCATTTAGCCTGTTACTTATAGTCGTATGGAAAATGCCAAGCTGGTCTGAAAGGATTTCCCTATAACTATCCACTGATTCATTAGCAAGTTCCAGGTTATTTTGGAGTTCTTTTAAGTGGACAAGCATGTGCTCATGGATTAACTCCGAATCCATTTTAACCAGATTCAAAATCAGCTCCCGACAAGGTTTAATGGACTTTCTCAGGTAACTTATTTCACTTTTAAACTTCCTGATTTCTGCCAGGTTTTCAGCAGATGGATTGATGATTAATTTTTCATCCAGGGCTTCAATCTTTTCTCCTATTCGACTTATGATCAATATATAATTGTCTATGACAATATCCAGAAGTGCAAAAGCAAGATAATCTGTTCCAGAACTCCGAATTCTCTTCCTGCTGTTTCTCAATTGATCCTTGACAGGCTCAAATACATCTCCTACTACTTCCTGAAAAGATATTAGTATGTGCTTTTTAATGATGAGGACTAAGTTTTCAGATGTAATAAGGTCCTCATCCTCCGCATATTCAATCATTTTAACTGAGATATAAATACAATTATCATATTCATGAATTCTGGGTCTCGAATTTGTATCAAGTACATCAGAAATAATCAGTGGATCAAACCGGAATCCCACAGATATTTCCTTCATGATATCTTCATCATGTAACCCATCGATATTAAGCCAGGATGTGGCTTTTGACTTATCGAACTTTAAAATCTCACTAATACTTTTTACTTCAAATTCGTCGAGATTACGGCTATTATATTCGATGACTCTCAGCCTTGTGAAATCACTTTTTTTATCACCTCTGAAAAAAATCGCATCCGGCGACAATCCGATTGTTTCCTTTTTTGTTTTTAAAAATCTTGCCATATCAGTACATGTTATTTTTAGCGTCTGTCACGTGTATCATTATTGTGTGGTGGGTTCAGCGGCTTGGATAAACCGTTCGTTTAAATAGCACCCAATCC
>CAZNLS010000236.1:0-1936 GCA_964573895.1 uncultured Clostridia bacterium | reverse complement strand
TTATTTAATTCTTCAGACATTAGGAATAACTCAATTCTAAACTATATTTTATAAATCAAGATCAATAGAATCTTTTGTCTTCTTTCTTCTCTTGGCTTCCATTTTATCCCATTTTTTCATACATTTGGGATATTTGACTTTACCAAGAGAGCATTTCAGATATTCCGAAATATAGACTATGCAGGCCCTTATGGCTTTTCCAACAGGTGTTTTTTTGGTATCAGATCCCCCTACTGAAAAATTTCTCAGGGAAAGTCCTGCACCGATTGATTTACCCTTTGCCTTTGCTTCAATAGTCCGTGCGTCTGCAATTTCACCGGTTTCCGCATTAATCACCTTCACATCAACGGCTATATATGCTTTAGATTTTTTACCTCCGAGACTCAATCCCTTAAATCTGATCTTACCACCTTTTGATTCGCTCATTTCAAAGGCAGAAACAGTACCTGCGATAAGATATTGAGCTCCCTTAATTCTTCTCATTTTTACAAGTGTTCTTTTACTAACTCTTCCCGAAGCGCTTAGATCCTGTTCGGATAGTACTGCACCGATCTCTTTTCTTTCGAGAACATGAAAAGCCTTAGTGCTGAAGAGTTCGGAAATCAGCATATCCTGCAACTCTCTGGCAACTTTGTTATTCCATCTCCAAAAGCTTGTGCCTGCAACTCTGTTTGTAAACCTCAGAACTCCTAAACGCGGTTTTTCCGCGAAAATATTGTTTGAAATTGTTCCGAAGAGTAACAGAACCGATAATACGATTACTATTTTTTTCATAAAACCTCCTCAATTTGAATTCATTATAATGATGGTTAAAAAAAAATCAAATTTTCTTTTTCCTCTGAATGACAATTATTTTATATAAAACTTCAACTGGAAATATCTCAATATAAAAAAGAAATTTTGAATAATTAAGGATTTTTTTTATAGACTTGCCGGAGGGGGGAATCGAACCCCCACGAGGTTGCCCTCCCGGGATTTTAAGTCCCGTGCGTCTGCCTATTCCGCCACCCCGGCATGGTGGGTTTTTATCAATAAAATCATACCACAATTCAAAAGGTCAGACAATAGAAATACTCACCCTTAATATCCGGATTTCCCATATATTTTAATTAATAGAGTAGGGGATTGGATTATGAGATTATTTTTAATAGTATTTATTTTTTTAATGGTATCAACTAATCAGATTCATGATTTAAATATTTAAATAAAAAAATTGAATTTTATTTTTCTTCTTAATATAATAAATACATAAGTTCAACAGGAGGGATATATGGCTAAAGGAAAAGATAAAAGCAAACGGGATGAAAAAAAGAAACCTCAAAAAACACTAAAGGAAAAAAGAAAAGAAAAAAAAGAAAAAAGACAAAATGCGGATTAATCCATAAATTTAACGTCTAAATCATCTCTTTTTTCCTTGACATGTTTTCTTCTATTTCATTAAAATGTATTAAGCTGGACAGATAAATCTCAGGAAAAAACAGCTGGAATCTAACATCAGCTGATTTTATCCCTTTCAAAGGAGGAAATGTTCATGGATTTAAAGTTGACCGGAAAGAATGCAATTGTTACAGGCGGAAGTATGGGAATAGGAACTGCGGTGGCAATGACCCTGGCAAAGGAGGGATGTAATGTGGCAATAAATTACAGGAGCCACGATCGTGAAGCCGAAAAAGTTATATCAGAGATTAATAAACTTGGACGTAAAGGATTAGCGGTAAAAGCAGATGTCTCGGATTTTAAAGATGCACAGAATATGGTGGACAGAGTGGTTAAAGAGTTCGGCAGTCTTGATATCATGATCTGCAATGCTGGAATAAACCGGGATGGAGTGATCTGGAAAATGAGTGAGCAGCAATGGGATTCGGTGATTAGTGTAAATTTAAAGGGATATTTTAATTATAATAAAGCTGCTTCAGAAATTTTTATGAAGCAGAAA
>CAZNLS010000235.1:0-1945 GCA_964573895.1 uncultured Clostridia bacterium | reverse complement strand
TTAAGTTTTCCCGAAATAAAACCGTCTCCTTTTTCAACTTTAGTGATCTTTAAAAATCCGGGGTCAAACAAAATATTTCCCTTAATAACCCGAATATTTCGATTTTTTTCGGTATCACTTAAAGTGATACTAATGGAAAACTCCGAATCAGATTTTATCGTTTTATCGGAAGTTCTGTACCCGAGTATAACCGGTTTTTTTATTTTATTCGGAACCGGAACTTTTTTTTCTTCCTTCTTCTCTGACATTTTTTCTGTTTTTTCTTTGCTTAACTCATCTTTGAATTTTGCAGGCGCACTTTTTACTCCGGGATCAGTTTGAGTACCTACCCAAATATATTCAGTGTCCTTATCATTTATGTCGGGATATCTGATTATTCTCGGGGTCAATGTAAGAATTATATCCGTCTGTTCCACCTCTTTATTGTTTCCCGAGAATATATCTTTTAATATAGGAATTTTTGAAATCAGAGGAAATCCTCTTATTGATTTTCTTTCCGTATCCCTGAGTAATCCTGCCAGGATCGAAGTTTCATTATCTTTTAATCTTATCAGGGTTTTTACAGACCTGTTACCGATTGTAGGTGGTGTTCCTTTTAGAATATCTCCGGGTGAAGATATAAAAGTAAGCTCAAACTCCAATTTTATTGTAACCCATCCATTAAGGTGAACTTTGGGTTCTATATCGATATTAATTCCAATATCTTCCAGTTTATATGATGTTATAGGCTGATTATTTACAGAAGTCCCTCCATATTGAGGTACAAATGATGTTGTAGGGATTGGCACTTTATCTCCCAGTTTTACTTCTATTTTTTCACCGTCAATTACCCTGATATGAGGCCTCGCTTTAATTTTGGAGTTTTGATCGGATTTCATTAATTTGTAATGAATAGAAGGGAAATTTAATATAAAATCAGAAGCATTAATATGAGGGAGGCTATTCACTGATATACCCGATGAAACCTCATCTGACACCCCGCCAGAAGAATAATTCTCAGTAATCCTGTAATCACTTAATTCTATCCCATATTCCTTTATTCTTCTCCTGTTAACCTCTATGATTTCAATATCAATTAAAATTTCCCCTTTGGATTTATCATTTATCTCAACAAGCCTTTCAGCCAGTTTTACTTTCTCAAGCTTCCCTTTTACGATAATTGCATTAATTTTCTTGTTTATTGTTATACTTTTAATTCCGCTGATGCTTTTAATAATTTTTGCTATATTTTCGGGTTCACTATTATTTAAAAAGAATGTTCTCATTACAAGTTCTTCATATTTTTTTCTCTTTTGCGGAGTATCAGGTATTATCAGTATTGTATTTTCATCAATAATTTTGTAAAACAATTTAGACTGAAGCATTATATTATCAAGAAGTTTTAAAATAGTTGTTTTATCATTTTGGATATGTACTTTTTTTGATTTAAACCCTTCATCGAAAAGAAAATTTACTTTTTCGGACTTTTCAAGAACACGAAATAAATGTTTCAGGTCAATTGAATGAAAATCTATTGTAAATTCATTATCTTTGAACTTTTTTTTCTTTTCCTCGGGATTTTTGGATTTTGCATTTAGTTTATTATAAACCTCCCTTTCTTTTCTCTTATTTTCTTTATTGATCTCCCGAATTTTCTTTAAAAGCAAATATTTTTTTCTCCTGGCCTTATTATTTTCAGGATTATTGTCCAACGATTTTTCAAATTCAATTAATGCCATCTTAAAATTATTTTTAGAAAAAAAATATTCCCCTTTTTTATAATGATCTTCGGATGATGAAATTAAAGCTTTTGCAAGCATAAGACGGTATTTAACATTATCAGGTTCCCGGCCTAATGCTTTTATTAAAAAGGAGACCGCTTCATCCCAGTTTTTATTGTTATATAATTCCAACCCTTTATTAAAATATATTTTGCTTTTGCAGGAAAAAAGGCTGAAAAATAATA
>CAZNLS010000234.1:0-1963 GCA_964573895.1 uncultured Clostridia bacterium | reverse complement strand
CTTTGAACACAGAATACAAAAGGAAGGAAAGAATTGCCGCAGGCGCCCTGAATGTGGTGATTCACAACCCATCACTTCTTGTGCCTTTTGTCAGCCCCATTTTATTTCAGTTGTTATCCCATAAAATTTTGCGCTGGTTTACTTTCTTTTTGATGATGACCGCCCTCATATCGAATATTCTCATTATCGGTGAGGGGTCAATCTACACGCTTTCCCTTTTATTACAGTCTGTTTTTTATTTTCTGGCATCCACAGGATGTGTCCTGTCGGTGGCGAGATTAAAATCGAGCGCGCTTTTCAGTATGCCTTTCTATTTCACTTTTACCAATATTGCCCAATGTACGGGCATTTTAAAACTTTTTACCGGAGTATATAAACCCTACTGGGAAAGAACCGAAAGATAGCCGAAAGTAAACATGAAAAAAGTGGCTGCTTGATTTTTGTGAGAAATTTTTTAAAAATTTAAACTATCAAATAAATATCAGTAAGCAGGGAAAATCATTCACAATGAAGAAATTAAAAACTTACGCGGTTTTATTCATCGTACTCCTCATATCAGCATCCTGCACCGGCGATAAGAAATACACTCCTTCCCAAAAAATTATCCTTATCGGAATGGACGGTCTCGAGTGGAATGTTCTTCTTCCTTTGATTAAAGACAAGAAACTGCCGAACTTCGAAAAACTTATCAACAGGGGTTATTACGGTATAATCGATACATTCGTGCCTACGAGTTCGCCAATCATTTGGACCAGCATAGCCACGGGAAAAAAGAAGGAAAAACACGGCATAGTAGATTTCTCTTACAAAAATAAAAAAGGCAAAGTCACTCTCTTCAACAACAGCGACAGAAAGGCAAAAGCTCTCTGGAACTTACTTTCCGATTACGGGAAAAGCACCTGGGTCATCGGGTGGTGGATGACATATCCCGTAGAGGAAATTAACGGAGTGATGGTCGCGCAAACCAACACCGTATCGCAACTGGATACGAAGAGGGGGAAAAACATCTGGAAAGGAAATCTCATCAAGGGAGTAGAAGGCCAGGTTTATCCAAAGGATAAGCAGAATGAAATGATAGCGATTCTGAAGGGTGTGGACAGTCAAATGAATGAACTTACCAAATCCATCTTCGGAGAATTTAAATATCCTTTGTCGGTTCTCGGGAAAAATCTTTGGTCAAACTGTCTTTGGGCATTTCGCGCAGACGAAACATACCGCAGAATAATTCATAAACTTATCTCTGAAAAAAACATACCTGACCTTACGCTTATTTATTTCGGAGGCTCTGATGTGGTTAGCCATCGTTTCTGGCGTTATATGCGACCGGAGATATACGAAAATCCCCCCTCGATGGAGGAGACTTCAAACTTCAGAGAGATTATCAGCAATTACTATATTTATTATGATAAAATCCTCGGTGAACTGCTTGAAGAATACGGAAAGGATACCAATGTATTTGTTATGTCCGATCACGGGATGCATGCTTTCAACACTGAAGGTGTGTTCAATCCGGATGACCCGCCTGAAAATGTTTCATCGGGAAATCATCAGGACGGACCTCCTGCCGTATTCATCGCGGCAGGCCCTGAAATTGCCGAAATGAAAAATAAAATCGGAACAAAAGATCTGACAAAAGA
The DNA here is from genome assembly GCA_964573895.1 of uncultured Clostridia bacterium. Classification (GTDB taxonomy): domain Bacteria; phylum Acidobacteriota; class Aminicenantia; order UBA2199; family UBA2199; genus CAZNLS01. The sequence continues at coordinate 326 of CAZNLS010000234.1, read as the reverse complement.
CGATATTCCTGAAACAGGAACTGTTTTTGACATAACTCCGACAATCCTTTCCATGTTAAGAATTCCTTTAGGTAGTGATATGGACGGCAAACCGCTTTTTGGTTTATTCAGAAAGGAATTTCAGATAGAAGACCAGCCTTTCGCATTGGATTCTCACGATAACGATGAATTCATAAAATCACGAAACGAGTTTTTCAGGAAGACCGCACCGGGCGAAGAGGAAAGGATTAAACAGTTGAGAAGTCTGGGCTACATCAATTAATATTGTTATTCAAACCCATACCACTTTGTGAGTTTCTCAACGGGAACTCTTTGCCTCTGAAAGA
>CAZNLS010000233.1:0-1982 GCA_964573895.1 uncultured Clostridia bacterium | reverse complement strand
ATCTAAATATATATCATGAGGTGTAAGCCCTGAAAGTTTATGATTATTTACAACCAGTAAAATTGTATGATTTTCACCAATGTGGACCAACACATTACATTTATTTTTGCGGTCCGGGTAATTAGATACGAATAATTTCCAGATTAGAATGGGCATTGTGGTAACCAGCCGCAGGCGGATCCCATTTTTATAAAAAATCCTTTCAATACTGTTGAGGGATTTACGGTCAAGGACCCCGATAACTACATCTTTCTTCTTTGCTTTATCCACCTCTTTGGATACTTCCCAGTTCGACACAGCCTGTTCCGAGGGAAACGGCAGATTTTTACCGGAATTCCATAGGACCAGATCTGCCAGTTCCTTTTTATTCAATTCAGGTGTTTGAAGTATCTGTGTTTTTGATTGCAGCTGGGATGAAAAATAAGAGCCGAAAATTACTTTTTTATCATTTTTACTGACTTCCTTCGCCAGTACATAATTCAGAAGTTCATTCATATTCTGAATGGTTTTTTCTTCGGATTGAAATGGAAGAGAAAACATTTTGTATTTATCAATCTTGCTGCCGTTCATTCCGACAGACATTTGTACTAACCATAGGACTTTTTCATCTGTGACAATTGACAATTTAATCCAGGACTCATCAAATCTTCGGATTAATATTCTTAGATAGTCTTCCGTGGAGGTTTTGACCTCTTCTGCTTCAAGGTATTTTATCAGTGAAGAATCAAAAGATTCCGGCACAATCTGGTCAATTGAAACAAATCTGCTGGGTCTAATTGGGGATTTATCTTTCTTACTTTTTCTTACTTTTTCCTTCTTTTTTCCCTTTGTCGAAATACGGGAAAAAATTGACCCGATTTTGGCAAACGGGCCTGGTTTTTTGTTTTTTTCTTTTGACTTTTTCCTGCCTTTTGACTTTTTAAATACAGAAGGAATCAGGTCTTTACCTCCAATGACTGAATCCGCTGCATCGGAAGGTTTTTCATCTTCGGCTACCTGGTCTTTTTCTTTACCTCGTTGAATTTCCTCCAAATTCTCATCAAAAATTTTATCCGGTAAGGGGCTGTCTTTCTCGGTTTCGGATAATAACGGGTTTTTCACCCTTTTTACCATCGGGGTTTTTTTTGCTGATTTTTTACCTGTTATTTTTTCAAGTTCAGCAAGTATTCCGGGGCGATCATAATCTTTTTCAGGTTGTTCTTTAAATTTTTGTTTGGGATCAACATTGTCTGGACGTACCGTAATGCCCGGTTCGATGACAGTTGTTTCTTCTTTGTCCGGGGCTTTTATTGGTTTAAGGGGAGATAATTTCTCCTTATTTCCGCTATCCCCTGCCGGGATGTCTGATTTTTGAGAGTCTGACCGCAGCGTTGATCCGTTAGATCTTACAGCTTCTGCTATCTTCGGTTGGATTACCGGTGAGACTGGTCCTGATTCCAGAGACTTTTGAGAGGATTTTCCATCACTGCTTTGCAGAAGTCCTTTTCCTGAAGATCCTGTGCTCATGACAGATTGAGCTTTAGCAGATCCTGTATCGTCTTTTGCCGGTGGATCATCGGAGCCCCTGATTACAAAACTACTTTTTGCCGAAGCCTTAAACAATGACCCAGTGCTTTTCTTTCCGGACTCCGCCGGGGCAAATTTTTTCTTTAAAATTCCACCGGCTTTTTCCGTATTATCCAGATCATCCGGCGATTTGATCTTTTCTTTTTCCGGGGTTTTAATTTTCCCTTTTTGTTCTTTATCGTCAAATTTATTAAGAATAGATAAGAGCTTCCCGTCATCTTCTTTCGGCTTATTCCTGTCTGACCGACCCTTAATTCGTTTTGATTCCAGCCCGGGCTCCGGTGTTCTTTCATCGTCAAGCGATATTGATTTCCTGGGCATGACATCACGGGTACTTTGAGGGGTTTTATCTTTAAAAAGCGTATCGGATGTTGAATTTTTTGATCTTGCAGGCTGGTCCTTTTTCTTACCTTTAT
>CAZNLS010000232.1:0-2012 GCA_964573895.1 uncultured Clostridia bacterium | reverse complement strand
GATTAAACGCTTACATTTATTCAGACAGAGATGAATTTCCGGAGTCACTTTTTTTGTAAAGTTCATAAATTACTTTTATGTAAAGAAATATAGAAGATAATATCAATACTTGTAAGCAGTGATGGTATTACCGAAAAAAGTCGGGATCAGGAGGAGATTCTTCTCTTTTATATATTCAAAATCTGCAATAAATTTTCCTGGTGTTGAAGTATCGAGTATCTCTTTAACTGCACCTTCGGGAGTTACACGATACAAGATCCCGTGCCAGAGTGATACCAGATAATTCCCACTATTATCAATTCTAATACCGTCAATAAAGCCTTTTTCAAACCTTGCAATTGTTTTTACTTTTTTCGTAACCGGATCAGCCTCCTTCAGGCTTCTGTCATCACTATTTCCATAGAGAATTTTGTTTTTGTAAAAATATATCACATTAGGATCACTGACCTCAGCCCCTTTTAACCACTCTTCAGACTTTCCGTTGACAATCCTCCAGATCAGATCTTTCCTTGTGTCAGTTATATATATAACACCTTTTTGATCAATAGTGATATCATTGAGGAATATTGATCCCGGAATCTTATATCTTTCAATTATTTTCCCCTTATCTAAGTCGATGACAGCTACCGCATTTCTCTCTGCAGAATACAATCTGTCCTTGTATATAGTCATGCCAAGCGGATTATCAAGATCATCTATCCACTTTAGAGTTTCAACTTTTCCATTCACTGAGACCCTGGAAATGAATTGTTTAACCCCCGGATTTCTCAAGTTGAATTGATCAAAATTTGAAACATATAACACTTCTCTTTTAGGATCATAAAGTATTGACTCAGAGGTAGAAAAAACCTTTTCCGATTCCCATAGCTTTTTTATGCCGTTATCCATATATACTGCTTTCCCGTCTTGACCCATGAATCCCCAACCGCCGAAAGATTCACCAACCAGCATGACAAGTTCGTTACTCCCTTTTTTTAAAGGCAATATTATTGAATCATACAATCCTGCGATCCCCTGAAAAATAGAGCCTCTTCCCTGATATGGGCTGCTACCCGAGAACAACATATCCCCATTCAAAAATATAGATACCCAATCACTATAACCGAACCTGAATTCCATTTTCTTTTCTATATCAGAATCAATAATCGTTCTAGCAAAAACAAAATCGGGTTCTCTTCCTATCCGTTGAATATACTTTGAAACATTTACAAGACCTGATCTCTCCGGGATGACCTTACTCCATTTGATCTCACCCAGTTTTTGATCATCAAAACTCTTTTCAAGATCGATCTTAGTGCTTTTGTATGGTTGTGTTATCTCCCAATCAGTTATCAAACCCGGTGGGGTCGGCTCGAGAGATACAGGCCCGAAATTCACTTCTGCATTAACATCAATATTAAAATTGGAAAAAAATGCTGAACCGTCAGCCGGTGCGATCAAAGCAATTCCCCCTTTACTGATCCCTTGTTTTAATTGATCGATCTTTAGCACCGGAATTTTTGAATCACCCAGGTATACCCTGGCCTGAATACCGGAAACTTCAAGTTTAAAGTGTACCCATTTATTCAGAGCTATATTTACTCCCGAAGTATATCCTTCCCCGTTATACAATTGCCAGCATGCTACACTATTAAATATAGGTGCATATTGAAGAGCATCCTGAGAAAATCCTGCAACATGTGGACGGAGATAGACATTCTCTGCATTCGCCCTTGATTGGACTCTGAATCGGAGTCCGGGGTAAGACCGTTTTCCAGTAATAAAAAGATCAAATTCGATAACACCATTCTCAAATACAACACCTTTCAGCGCAGCCGATCCCTTTAAACTTTTTCTTCCCGAGTGCTCAACCACATTGCTCCCGAAAAACTGCCAGTTTTCTGAATCAAAAGGGATTACATTTTTCTCCTTCAAAGTATTAGTATTCTCCGAAGCTTCAATATTAACTATTGCCAGGAAAAATATTATCAGCAGTAAAAAAACAAAATTAAATTTTATTCTTTTCATCTCTC
>CAZNLS010000231.1:0-2083 GCA_964573895.1 uncultured Clostridia bacterium | reverse complement strand
CCTCAGGTTTTGTTGTCAGGTTAACCAAGAATCTTGATGAACTTAAAGCGGGAACATATCTTGGCGGGGAGAGTATAGATTTTTTGTCTGCAATGACATTGGGACATGATGGAAGTGTATATGTTACGGGATATACTTCGTCAGGGAGTTTCACTGTTACAGGGAATGCTTATGACAGAAAAAAATCAAAATATGATGATATTTTTGTGTCAAAATTAAGCACTAATTTAAACAAACTCATTTCTTCTACATTTTTGGGTGGAAAATCAACTGATGAAGCGAGGGATATTGTTATAGATTCAAAAGGTGATGTCTTTGTGACCGGTCAAACCTATTCAAAAAACTATCCGTTGACTGATAATGCATACAATTCTTCAGTGGGCAAGAGTGGAAGTGCAATAGTTGTATCAAAATTTGATGAGAATCTTGAAAACCTTCTTGCCTCAACATCGTTGGGAGAGTCGGTACACGGTCATACAAATTGCATTGCAGTTGACTCTCGCGATAATATTTATGTCGGTGGTACTACAGAATCAAAACATTTTCCCGGTAAAAAATCTGTTAATATCAGAGGATCAGACTTCTATGATTATTATTATGGAGATATTTTTGTTTCAATGTTTGATAATGATTTAAGTATGCTTGTGAGGTCTGCGGTTATTGGAGGGAATGAGGACGACGACACGGTTAACTCAATGGTAATTGATAATAAAGATAATGTTTTCTTAGTTGGAAATACTTTATCAAGTGATTTTCCGTCAACCTTTGCTGATTATACTAATAATGAATATTTTCAACATTATAACATTAATATAGTTATTTTATCATTTTCAAAGAATCTCAAAAATCTTAATAAATCGATTATCCTTGGAGGAAATAACTCTGATGACGGGAATGCAATTGTGTTGAATAAAAAAGGAGATGTGATAATCGCGGGAGAAACTCAATCTTATGATTTTCCGGTATCCAAGAATAGTTTTGATAATTCTTTTAATGGAAGAAAAGATGTTTTTGTTACTTCTATGACAAATGATATGGAATCGCTTTTCCCGAGACCTGACCTTGTTTTAAGCAATTTGAAAATCAAAAAACTTACAGAAGATAAAAGCTATAAGATTCGCTGTGTTTTGAGCAATAGGGGAGAAACAAAATCACGATTCTTTAAAGTAAAATATTACCTCTCATCCAAAAGAAAAAAAACAACAAGCCACAAAGATGTTCTCTTGAAAGAAATAAATGTTCCAAAAATGAGAAAAAACAAAACAATTAGTTTGAGAGAAACATTGTCTTTACCTGAAAACATATCATCAAAAAAATATTTTATTAAAGTCGTAGTCGATGAAAAAAATCTAATTCCTGAAATAGATAATAACAACAACATAAGGGTTTCCAAAAATCTTAAAAAGAATTAATTTTACTTCATTTCTTCCTCTTTCAAGATATTCTTGACAAAATTCATCTTTGAAAAAATCCCCCGCGACATATATGCAAAGTTGGTTTCCTTGCCGAAGACCCTGTCGCGGATTTCTTCGTCGCTTTTTCCTTCCTTGTGTAAAGCAAGCACCTTATCGCGCCAATTTCTGAAATTATCAATCTTCTTTTGAAGTTCTTCGACTGGATTCTCGAGCACCTTCCCGCTTGCGCAGAAGAACTTTTTAGGTTTTAACGCAATCAGTTTCTCAAGGGATTCTATGGAACCTGAGACTGATTCAGTTGCCCGGAGGAAACGGGGGCGTTTCGTGATAAAAATATCTCCGCCGACAACCCATTCTTTTTCGGGAATGAAAACGGAAATGTGCCCGGGTGAGTGCCCGAAAGTTTCGATTGCCCTGAATGTAAAATTTTCTCCTTTTATTTCATTGGGGATTTCGGAAACAGGCGAGGGTTTTACAAGACCCCAGCAGATGCCGTTTGAGACAGGATAATCGCGCGGAGGGTTTGCAATCCTTTCAAGCGCGTCTTTGTGAGCGAATGCCTTCGCGTTATATGTCTTTGTGAGAAGATAATTCCCTCCGAAATGGTCTTCGTGGTTGTGAGTGTTAATGATTGTATGTAAAGGCATATCACTGAAAAGAGACTTGAG
>CAZNLS010000230.1:0-2093 GCA_964573895.1 uncultured Clostridia bacterium | reverse complement strand
AATCTTGTTTTTCTCATATTTTTTATTTAAAAAAAATGTCAAAATGTAAAACACCATCCCCGATGATCCGATGATTGTATGAAAAAAATTACTCAATATTGTAATATGATTTTTATATGAGTAGAATATCATCATTAACAATAAATATTAATTCATATCTTTAGGAGGGGTTTATGAGGACTTCTGTTTTTTATTTATTATCAGTGATTATGTGCACCCTTTTTTTATCTTATTGTAAAAATGAGACTCATAAGGATTTGGCACAGGGAATCAATATTAAAGTAGAACAAGTGCGTACATGGGATTCCTATCAGTATAAGTTTCCTGCGAAATTAGAAAAATTTAAATACAGCAGCTGGAAATCCAATAATATTATGATTGAGAATTATTACACAACAGGGTCTAAACTTCTCAGCGGATCAAGGACTGTGCAGGTTGGAGAAAATAGCTACTCTTTTACTATTAAAAATTTTTCCCGTTATAAAGATAAGGCAGCTCCGGAGGCAAAGGGAAGATTCTGTGAATTTCTTATCACAATCACAAATAGCGGGAAAGAGGAGAAAGAAATCACTTTTATCTCAGGAGAAGAAACGGCTTTTAATGCACGCTTGATATCACCGGCAATAAAAAATATCGGTGTAAGTGCTTTTCTCTTTCCTAAAATTAATGCTTCTCCTATTAGTCTGATTACTTCCTGGAAAGGTAGATTGGGTGTTAATCTTATGTCAGGAAGTAAAACATGGTTTTTACTGGTATTTGACATTCCTGTGGATATCAACAATTTCCAATTACAACTGAAAGATGCATCTCCGGTTCCAATAACTATCCCACTCCAAATGGGAACTTCAAAATAATTATCTATATATAGAATTGCGGAAACAACATTGCCCATAATCAGGTGGAACCAATCTCTTTTCCTGAACGTTTATCTCTATTAGGGATCAGGAGGCAGTCATGAAAAAAAAATCGTTTATACTTTTGGTCATCACTCTTTTATTGACCCTTCCTTTGTTACCGGAGGAATGGATGACCGTTTCAGACCTGACCCGTCCTTCCACCTTTATCGTTCGTCAGGACCGGGCGTATATCCTGGAGGAGGCCTCTATTTATGTCTACTCGTTGATGGACAAATCACTCATTAAAAAATTTGGTAAATCCGGCGAGGGGCCGGGAGAGTTCGCCTACAATCCGACTGACGGACGGCCGCTCTCCATGAGTTTCTTCAACAGGATGCTGATTGTCAACAGTCCGATGAAGATGTCCTATTTCAGTCCGGATGGAAAATTTCTGAAAGAAGAACGGGTTAAAGTGGACCGGCTGCTCTTCCCGGTGGATGATAAATTTCTTGGGATCGGGCCCACCATGAGCCCGGAGAAAAAGATGTTTATCGGATTCACCCTCTACAACCGGGATTTTAAATCACCGAAGGTGATTTTCCTAAGTGATTTTGAGATGGGCCGTCAGCCGAAACTGCTGCTTCCCGCCACTGCCTTCACCTACAATCCGGTATACAAGGGCAGGATCTACGCCAATGTAAATGCCAGGGAGTTTCGAATTGATGTCTTCGATGCCGATGGGAAAAAGGTCGACAACATACTGAAAAATTATCCGAAGATTCCAGTCCCTTCAACATTCCGGGAAAAAGCATTGGACTATTTCAAAACCAGTCCCCGCTACCGAAACATTATGGAGATTATCAGGAAAATACTAAAGGTTCGCCACCATTATCCGCCCATTCGGGACCTTCGCATCCGTGAGGATCACATCTACGCCCTTACCTTCAAACGGAAAGGGGAGTTGTGGGAGCTGATCAAGATGGATCTCAAGGGGAAGGAGCTGGGGCGCACTTTCATCAAATTGAGCGAATACGAATATTTCAGTTTCTACCCGATCTTCTTCTCCATCTACAAAAACCAGGTCTACACGTTGGTGGAGAACCCGGACGACGAAGTCTGGACCATCAATAAAATTTCATTTTAATCCGGGAAGGGTTCAATTCCTGCAAAAATGGGGACGGTGCATTGTTTCTTTGAAATTTTATTTTTTCAGAGATCAATTGAATGAAACTCCATTACTTCTTCATCATCATTATC
>CAZNLS010000229.1:0-2100 GCA_964573895.1 uncultured Clostridia bacterium | reverse complement strand
TCTATACTTATTATGATGATTAAAATCATACTATTCAAATAACTTTTTCAATAAATATGAGGAACGATGCTTTACATTTTCGGAAGATCAGTTCTTTACTATGAATATTTTTAACCCGGAGGGATGATCTTTTGAAAAATAGACCTTTTGGTCTGCCGGCTTAAAATCTTCATCCGATGAACTGTATATATCCATGAATTTGTGCGGATTTCTGTCAAAAAGTGGAAACCAGCTACCCTGGATCTGGACCATTATTTTGTGTCTTCTCCGGAAAGTGTGAAAAATATCAACGAGTTTAAAGGTAATATGAGTGATTTTTCCCGGAATCATGGGCTCAACTTTCTCGAGGCTGTTCCTGAATTTACTCCTCATTATTTCACCTCTTAAAAGCATCATGTAGCCGCTTAATTTGTCATTACTATCAGGAAAGACGTCGATTAGTTTCACTACCCAATCGGCATCAGTTCCGGAAGTTGACACATATAAATCCACTTCCAGAGGTCCTGCAATCGTAATATCCTTTTTCAAAATCGGGGAGCTATATGAAAGAACATCAGAACGTCCGGAGACAAACCGTTGATCCTCAACCATAAAATGTTTGGGGTACTTAATAGTAACTTCATTTGTATATGGAACGGGATTTGCGGGATCATCGGTGAATTCATCAAATAATATATTCTTGTAAACCGGTCTGTTAAATGAGAGGAGTTTACGGGGATGAAGAAACAATTTCATTTTTTTCGAGTTTTTCGGGGGCCACTCAGCATATTTATGCCAGCGGTTCGTTCCTGTTTCGAAGACATACGCTTCCGGTAATTCCGGTTTTGGCGCTCCTTTCAGATAGTGATTAAAAAAAGGCAGCTCAATGTTTTTTACATAAAAATGGCCTGTTTTGGAACCGAAATCAATATCACCCAACCTGGATCCGTCGGATCTCACCCATCCCCCATGAAACCAGGGCCCAATAACAAGCCTGTTATCGGCCTCAGGACTGTTTTGTTCGATCGAGCGGTATGTTTCCACAGCACCAAATGCGTTTTCAGCATCAAACCATCCGCCGACAACTAAAACGGCAGGCTTAATATTTTTCAGATGGGGTCTGATATTTTTTTCCTGCCAGAATTTGTCCTTTACACCGTGTTGCATTATTTTATTCCAGAACTCAATTTTTTCGTGAAAAAATTTTTCATTTACATTCTTCAATGCTCCGAGTTTTAAATAAAATTTATATGAGTCCTTTTCGGAAAACTGAAAAGGTTTGGGCCATGTTTTGTATAAGCCGTTATGTGGTTGACCGAACGCCTGGAAAAAAGGAAAAGCAGGGACGATACTAAAAGCACCGTTATGGTGAAAATCGTCTGAGGCAAACCAGTCCGAGACCGGTGCCTGTGGTGAGACAGCTTTTAAAGCGGGATGTGCATCGATAGTTGACATTGCAGCATAAAAACCGGGGTAGGAGATCCCCCAGATTCCGACTCTTTTATTGTTATTGGAGACATTTTTCAGAAGCCACTCGATCGTATCATAGGTATCGCTGCTCTCATCTACCTGTGACGGGGTTTTTTTATCCGGGATATGGGGACGCATATTGATATATTTTCCTTCAGACATGAAACGGCCGCGAACATCCTGGAAGACAAGGATGTAACCCTCCCTGATAAAATGCATTATGCTGCTCCGGCGTCGTTTTAAATATTTGTCGGATCCGGTTCCATAAGGAGCAGTGCTGTAAGGAGACCGGCGTAACAGAATTGGATATTTGACTGAAGTATCTTTCGGTGAATATACTGCGGTAAAGAGTTTTACTCCGTCACGCATTGGAATACGGAACTCATTTTTTGTATAGTTTTTTTCAAAGTATGATACTTTTTTTTTGCATTGAAAAAAGGTCAAGGGCAGGAATGAAATTATAAATAACGGGATTAACAAATTACAAAAGCGGTTGTTTTTAAACTTCATGTTTTACTCCTATTACAAAATCAGATATTAACTTATCGGAATAAGATTAATCAAATCCAAGAGAAAGGCAGTTTCCTCGGATCTTAGAAAAGTAATGTAGCGGCGAGCCTGGCGTCCGACCAATATAAAATGAAAAAATCC
>CAZNLS010000228.1:0-2106 GCA_964573895.1 uncultured Clostridia bacterium | reverse complement strand
AATTGAATTTAATTTAAAGATTATCACTACTTTTTTTTATTTTTCAATAATTCTATTGTTTTTTTTATCCCATCTTTTAAAGAGATTTGTGGTTCAAATCCGGTTGCTTTCATGAAAGCGGTGCCGTCAAAAGTCCATCTGTTTTTTCTTATACTTTGAAGGTCTTTTGTTCTGAACGGGAGATCAAACCCGAATATTTTTGATAAAATCCCAAGTTTCCAGGCTGCAATTGTCAATATCCAGCCTGGAATAGGTATTACAAAAGGATACACTCCAAGAGCTTTTGAAATTAACTTTACAGTCTTTCTCCAGGTGTAAGCTCTGTTGTCGGTAACAAAATAGGTTTTATTGTTAGCTGCTTCGCACTCTCCCGCTAATATTATTGCATTTACAATATCTTCAACATATAGCAGAGAAGTTTTTGAATTTTTATTCCCCAATAATGGAAGTATCCTTTTCTGAATAACTCTTATAAGAGTAAACATCTCTCTTTGAGAAGGACCGTAGATATTAGGAGGTCTCAGGATAACATAATCGATATTGCCTGCGCCATTTTTTACAGATTCCTCCGCAAGGAGTTTGCTCTCACCATAAAACGAAACGGGATTATCTGACTCTTTTTCAGTTTTCAGTTCTCCATTGAATGCAGGTCCCGATGCAGCAATGCTTGATATAAATACGAACTTCCTGTTTCCCCGGGGCAGCGATTCATAAACTGAAATAAGATTTTTTGTAGATTCTACATTTGCTTTAAAATACTCTTCCCTGCTTTTTCCATTCAATAAAGCAGCGAGATGGAAAACAATCTCAACATCATTTAAAGCTTCTCTCATGGAATCAAAATCAGTGTAACTGCCCCTAATAATCTCAGCATTTTTTCCCTTAAGAATACTCAGATTACTTCCTTCCCTCACAAAACATTTTACTTTATAACCACTTTCTAAAAGTTTAACTAAAAGATGCTTTCCTATAAATCCGGTGCTCCCTGTAATAAGTACTTTCCTCATCTGAGAATCCTCCTGGATTTATACCATTTGATAGTTTTTCGAATTCCATCTTCAAATGAATATTCAGGTTCAAAATTAAGAATTTTCCTGGCTTTGGAAACATCAACTCCCCAATATCGAAACTTAAAATATTCATCAAGGTTTTTTTTTCGAAGGATTGGTTTTGTATTTGTGAGTTTTGCAAAAGTCTCAACGATAAAACAAAAAAAATAAAATAACCAGCTGGAAATAGGGATCTTAACTGTTTTTATGCCTAGAATTTTTTTTATTTTTCCAACTATTTCGTGAGTATTATGTACTCTAAAATTTGCTATATACAATGTTTCTCTCTCAGCATGATCATTGAAAGTTGATTTTATTATCCAATTGGCCGCATCTTCAACAAAGAGAACATTTGTTTCCATTTTTGGAACTATCAGTTCCAGGTGACGGTTGACAAGTTTAAATATTGTATAGAGACCTCCATAACTTCCGGGGCCATAAACAACAGGCAGGCGAACAATCGTAAATGGAAAGTTTTTTTCAATTGATCTGACATACTCTTCTGCCAGAAGTTTACTCCGGCCATATTCACTAACCGGATCTGGGTTTTTTGTCTCATCCTGTACAGAACCTTTTTTTGAAGGACCGGCTGCCGCAACGCTTGACACCAGAGTAAATCGTTTAATTGAAATTTTTTCCTTAATAATAGTATCGATCAGATTTTTGGTTCCCTCATAGTTTACCTTCATTACCAGATCACTATCTTTTGAACCTATCGAAGCTGCAAGGTGAATCACGCATCCAACATTTTTAAATGCATGAATAAGAGTCTCCTTTTTTGTCAGATCCCCGTTAACAATCTCTACTTTCAGTCTTTCCAATTCTTCAACTTGCTCACCAGGCAGAACAAGGCAGACAACCTCCTTCCCTGATCTGACAAGTCTTTTTACGACTTTGCTTCCAATAAATCCGGTGCCGCCGGTGACTAATATTTTCAAAATATAGGTTCCTTCATGATACTTTAATAGTAACAGAATTTTAACAAATAATAATCTTTTTTTCGTTACCAATTTCTTATTTAATATTTTTTATTATTTTTGTATCATATACATTTCTC
>CAZNLS010000227.1:0-2114 GCA_964573895.1 uncultured Clostridia bacterium | reverse complement strand
TCGAAAAGTTAGACATTTTTTTCTCATAATGTGCATAATATTTCTCCTATACTATATTTTGTTAAAAGCTATTATATTAATCACTTAGCACTGAATATAGGAAGGATTTTTTAATTATTCGGTTATATTAAAGTGAAGTGACTTAATTTGAGTAAAGAATTTCCCTTGTCTTTTTTGCATTGTGCCAGATTTAAAGTTTATATATAAAAAAAAACAAAGTCAAGTATTTGTTATAAATGTAAATTTAATAATTATTACAGATTTTTAAAGGAACCAGTGGATGTAGCTGCAGTTCTCGCATACATAGCAGTTTGCGGATTTATTTGCCCAGTCCAGGTCCATGAGTGACATCCCTGCTGTATTCAGTTGAGCCTTCCTCGTAAAGAACCGGTTGTGGTTGCAAACCTGGCAATTGAGATACTGCTCTTTGATCCTGATTGGTTCCGCCTCCTTTTTTTCTTTACTAAATAATCCCATATATCCTCCATATTTAATATAACATTATGGCCTAAAAAAAATTCATTTTGTAGAGAAATTAAAATTTGATGACAATTAGTCAAATAAGTACAAATTCCTCCATGCTGTCAACAAAAATATTTTTTATTAATTTTAATGTTTTAAAAAAAAACTTTTTGTATAATTATCTATAAAATTTTTTTTCGGAGAAAAAAATGAAAATAAAATTGTCAGCACTATTTATTTCTATCATCTGTATTGCCGGATACGGCCAGCAGAACCTGCCGGAGATCCTTAAGGATGCAGGTTGTAAAAAAGATTATCCCGGTTCTCCATATCTTGTGGTCTTTGATAAAACAGACGTAAAGATGAAGGAATCCGGATTAACCTATGTGACAGGCGAGATTTTTATTAAGATCTTAAATGATATGGGCTCAAAGACAATGATTTCCAGAATTTTCGGTTATGATCCCCTAAGTTCAAATGTCGAAATCAAAATTGCAAAAATTGTCAGAAAAAGCGGCACTGTTGAGAATATCCCACTTTCGTTTGTGAAGGATTATGTAGCACCTGCAAGAGCTATCTACTGGGGGGCAAAGGAAAAACTTCTTCCTGTAGGCAGGTTGACACCCGGGGACGGGCTTTATGTGAAGACATATAGAAAAGGTTTCACTTATGCACTTCTGGCCGATTCTGATGAAGAAAAATATACTCCTCCAATGAAAGGGCATTTTTATGATATTGTTCCTTTCTACTCAAAAGTACCGATAAAATTGAAAACTTACCGTGCGGAGATACCAGCCAGCAAGGAGCTGCAATTTGAAGTCTATAATGGCGAAGTTACATCATATAAACATTTTAAAAAGGGGAAAAAAGTCTATTTCTGGAAAAAGCAGGATATAAAACCGTATAAGAGAGAGTCATCTATGGTTTCTCCATCTGATGTGTTTACAAAACTTCTCCTGTCGACTGCTCCTGACTGGGAATCTAAATCAAGATGGTTTTTTAAAGTAAATGAAGATTACGGGTCATTCGATTCAAATAGTGAAATTGATCAGAAAGTAAATGAGATAATAAAAGGGGCAAAGAATGACTGGGATAAGATCTCAAGGTTAACTCACTGGGTTGCCGAAGAAATAAGGTATTCCGGATTGTCAATGGGAAAGGGGGAAGGATATACACTGCATAAAGGAAGCACAATTTTCAGGGACAGGTGCGGTGTTTGCAAAGATAAGGCAAGCATGCTGATAACAATGCTGAGGTCAGCCGGATATAAATCATACCCGGCAATGACAATGGCAGGTTCCAAAATTGATTACATCCCCGCAGACCAATTCAATCATTGTGTTACGATTGTCAAGCTTAATGACAAATATCATATTCTTGATCCGACCTGGGTCCCGGGAGTACGAGAACTTTGGTCTTCCCTCGAACAGCAGCAGCAGTATCTTATGGGATTACCGGAAGGAGCTGATCTCAAAACTACTCCTGTCAGTAATCCAAAAAATCATTATTTAAAATATAACATTAGTTCCACATTGAAAAATGATGGAAGTTTAACCGGTTATATATCTATTAAGACCGAAGGGCAAAGCGATTCTCTCTTTAGGAGATATTTGAAATGGCTGTATATAAGGATTTGGTTGCGGCGTCGGCTA
>CAZNLS010000226.1:0-2126 GCA_964573895.1 uncultured Clostridia bacterium | reverse complement strand
CATCAATAAATTTTTCATGCAGAATCATGTTTTCCTCCGGATATGTTGAATTTATAATAAATTTATAGCATAAATATAATTTTTTTTAAACAAATGATTTTTGGCAAAAATCAATGAATGCATAAGGCTGGTGTATTACAATTATTACCGGGGATCCTAAAAGAATTCACTGTTAAATTTGCCAGGAAATGAACTTAGATTTTCTCAGACTATAAATTTATCAGGAACTGACGAAATAGAAGATATATCCTGACTTTTTTTCTTAATGTCAAATCCCCTGGAACAAACAACACTACATGTACTGCACTCTGTACATTTATCTATCCCGGTATCTTCATTACCAAGTACATCCTTGGCCAACCCCGGATTTTTATATCCGAATGCATACATATAACTCCTCATAATTGTCGGAATTTCGACATTATGTCTGCACTGGGGAATACACTGTTCGCATTGTGAACAAAACAATCCTTCAGGTACTATCCCTTTTCCGATTTTCAATTCCCTGCTTTCCGTATCGCTCAGATTCAGATCACCCATTACAGACAGGTCTGTATCAAGCTGATCGAAAGTTGTAAAACCCGGAATAGAAGTGTGAACATTAGGATTTTGAAGTGCCCATTTGAGAGCTGCTTTCATATTTATAGGTCTTTTCCTGTCTCTTTCCCAATATACACCTGCCTGTGTTTTCATAGCAACAATCCCAATCCCTTTATCTGAAGCATATTTTATAGCTTTATTCATTTCGATCTGATGGGGTTGAAGAAAATTATAGGCTGTAAGAACAACATCATGAACGCCGCTGTCAGCAGCTGCTCTTATTACTTCCGGTTCATTTCTGTGAGTGGAGACGCCGATAAATCTGGTTTTCCCCGCTTTTTTTAATTTAAGCATTGCATTCAGAAGAGGTTCAAACATCACAGCCCCCTTTTTCACAACACTGTGCAGGAAAAGAACATCAACGTATTCAAGCCCAAGACGTTTAAGGCTTATCTCAAATTTTTTATTAAAATCCTCAACTGAAGTTCGGGAAGTGAATAATCCGGTTTTTCTATCCATGAAGCTGCCGACAACTTTTGTAGCAAGATAGAAAGAATCTCTATTTTTTTTGGGAAGTATTTTTCCAAGCATCTCTTCATTGCGCCCACGCTGATATACATGAGCTGTATCAAAATATGTTATCCCTTTATCTATTGCAGTTTCAACCAGCTTCGGATTTTCAGCATTCATTACACCCATACTGACTACAGGGACACTCATCCCGGTTTTCCCAAGTTGTCTCTTAATAATTTTTTTCCCCGGTTTAATGATAAGTTTTCCGGCAATCGCCGTGGGAAAGACAGCTGCTGCTGCAACTCCTGTCATTCCTTTTTTTATAAAATCACGTCTTGAATTAATACTTTCGTTTTTTTTCATTTTCACCTCCGGTATTTACATATAAAATTACAGCTAATTTAAATTACTCTCTATTAATGATTTTACGAAAAAATTGAGGATATGGTTATTTGAATGCTTTAATCTCTTTTCAAAATCATTATCACAGATAAAACAATCAGGGCCAGTGATAAAATCTGAATAAGGTTTAATTGATGAGCAAAAACAAGTATTGATGCAATTGACGGGTAAACAATGGTAAATGAATATTGTAATTGTCCAGAAATAAGTGCCGTTCCGTTCTTAAATGCAAGTTGAAGCGATATAAACGAGAGACCGGCATATAGTATATACAAATAGAGGAAAACAGAAGAAAAATATTTTGCAATATCATATCCAAAACCCATTACAAGTATCTTGAGCGCTACTACCATCATTCCTGCAAAGATTCCTGATGCTGATGCGAATAGAACATTCTTCCATTTTTTACTAAATCCGCTGACAATAGAGCAAATAAATATGAACACCGGCACAAATGAAAGAACTAAAAATGCCGTAATATTTTTTTCGTGTACAATAACGGAAATATTTTCAAAAAGGCAGAAGATAATGATACCCGCTATGATCAGGAAGGAATAGAAATAATCCATCCGGTTTGATTTTTCACCAAGAATAAGCCTTGAAAGAAATATGAGAATAACAATCCCCCATCCTGCAAAAGCTGAAACCAGATGAGGAGAGAGTGTTTTTAA
>CAZNLS010000225.1:0-2136 GCA_964573895.1 uncultured Clostridia bacterium | reverse complement strand
TATCCTCCTTTATAACAAGTCTTTGTTCAAGCTGGGAGTCATTTTGAACGGCTGATAACACTTTGACTTCTACATTTGGCATTTTTAATTTATAAGGAATGTGAGGTCCAAAAGAGGGGAAATGTTGTTCAAGTTCAGGAATAGGTACAGCAACAAAAGCAACTACAACATATGAATCAGAGTATCTTGCCTGTACAAGTCTTTCTTGAGGGCGACCTATGGCTGCATACTCTTGAAAAACAAAAGCAGAGTATAATTCAGGATGATCATTTGAGGGTCCAAGACAAAATATGTTTGTAGGTCCATAAGAGGTCGAACTTAATTCACTTGTATGACATGCATCAATGATAGTTTGGACCAGTGATGGAGGAAGATATTTTCCTTGGAAGAGTGCTTCTAATGTTCCTGGAGCAATAGATAGGTCTCTGAGTAGTCCTTGGTTTCTTGAAGCTTTTTGATGTTCTGTTTCTTCTAAGTCTTTGACTTCTCGCATTACATGTTATTTAATGTATTACTTAATATTGACGGCGTTGCAGAACTAAGCTAGTTTTCTCGTCGATATATCGTCTATAAACTAGAAATATATATATAATAGTTCATCTCATGTTGTTATAAAGAATTCTATTCAGAAAGAGGTGTAAAAAATGCAAAAAAATTACTTGAAAAAATATAAAAAATCAACGATAGATAACATAAAATTCATTGATTCAGATGAATTATATAAGAGATTTATTAATCCAAATAGTAAGTTAGTACAAATCCATGATAGGGTAGATTTCTCATTTGTAAATGAGATATGTGATCCACTTTATTCAGAAGATGGACAAAACGCGATTCTACCTGAGCTTGTATTTCGTATAAATTTTATTCAATTCTTTAAAGGAGGATTAAAAGATGATGAGATAATGAGGCAATGTAGAGTAAATATGGAATATAGGTATTTTTGTAATATAGCTATTGACGATCCATTGTTTGATGATTGTAAATTAAGTCGGTTTAGAAAAAGACTTGGACCTGAAAAATATAAAGAAATTTTTGATGAGCTTGTTAAGAGAATTAAAAAAACAGATTTACTTAGTGATGATGATGTTCAATACTTGGACTCATTCTTATTTTTAGCAGATGTTAAGATAGTCTCAATTAATGCATTAATATCAAAAGCTATTGTTCAGACATTAAATGTTTTAGAAAGAAAGGATAAGGAGATGGAAGAAGACGAGAAGAAAAGAGATTTTGAACTAACTGAAGATGAGCAAAAAAAACGATTTGTTTTTCTGGTCAAAAAAGCACAAAATATATTAGCTTGGGCCAAAAGAAAAAAAGAATTAACATCTGAAGCAAAAAAAGCACTATCTTATTTAAGGCGTATTATTAAAGAAAGGGCTGAAATAATCCAAGAAGGGAATGGGAATATTAAAATTAGAAAAAAGAAAAAAGAAGATGAAAAAGACAAGATTATGAGTATGAGTGATCCTGAAGCACGAATGATGGGAAAGAAAAAAAACGACATTAATCCAAGTTATAAAGGACATATTGCAATGAATAAGATAGGAATTATAACTTATACTAATGTCACACTTGCAACAGTGCATGATGGACATCATGCATTTACATTAGTTGGTGATTTGAAAAACAGAGGTTTTATTGTTCCAGGAGTTGTCGGAGATAATCATTATGGTGACATGGAGTTTAGACAAGCAATGGCAGATCAGAATACACAAGTAATTGCACCTTATAGAAAAAATCAAGTGATGAATTCATGCCTTACTGTTGATATAATGATTGAAGCATGGGCTTATAATCATACATCTGAATATAAAGACCATATGAGAATAAGATCTCACACTGAACCTAAACAAGGTGAAATGAAAAATTTTCATGGAATGAAAAGAGCAAATTTTAGAGGTCTTGAAAGAGTAAGAATTCAGAATTATATGTCAGCAATTGTTACTAATTGTAAAAAAGCTTATGGATCATAACTTAGCGAAAGCTCTCTTCAATTATTAAATAATGAAGAGAAAAAGACAAAAAAAGCAGAAAATACACTACATTTTAAGAAAAACAGAAAAAAGTTCTAAGCATTTTTTGAGTTTATTTAAGGAAAAGAAGATTTTTTTGGTTTTATGCAACGCCGTC
>CAZNLS010000224.1:0-2160 GCA_964573895.1 uncultured Clostridia bacterium | reverse complement strand
ATTTTCCCTTAATTAAAATTTACATTGGACAACAATATATGTACATATATATCAATAATTATATTGAATAGTAATTCTTGCAAAAAAAAATTAAATTTAGCGGTTTAGATATCAAAACTCACACATATTCATCATCAAAATTCTTCAAATAAATTGAACTAATCATAATTATTGTAAAATGTCACAAAAGGAAAAGCAAACCTCAATGCTTATTCGGGATAATGAAAAGCTCAAAGAAAAAATCCGAGAATTAGAAGGTATCAATTCTTCTAATGATAAATTAAAGAAATTATTAAAAGAGAGCAAAGAAAAATACGGATTGTACTACGATAATGCTCCCCTCGCATACCAATCATTAGACGTGAATGGTTCTATACTTGAAGTAAATAAAACCTGGTATAAATTATTGGGATATTCAGAAAAAGAAGTCATAGGACAAAACTTCACAAAGTTCTTAAAAGCAGATTATATAAAAGTATTCGAGAGGGACTTCAAAAAATTCAAAAAGACCGGTAGGATAAAGGGTGTTGAATATTATATGGTAAAGAAAGATGGGTCTCATATCGTAATTACGATTAATGGAACAATCACCCACTCTAAAGATAGAAAATCCAAGCAGACTATTTGTATACTAAATGATATCACGGAAAAAAAGATAACCGGGGATGCATTAAAAGCAGCAGAAGGTAAATATGAAAACCTCACAAAAAATGCTCCTCTCGCGATATGCAGATTACTTCCAAACAATAAATGTGATTATGTAAATGATGAGTTTATCAGGCAGTCAGGATTTACATTGGAGGAATATGATAAACTATCCGAAAAGGAAATGAAAGAGCTAATATATCCGGAGGATAATGAAAGAGTCTATGAACAATATAATTCATGGGTAAAAAACGGTCGTAAAGGTGTTAGAAATATCGTATACAGAAGCTTTACAAAAAACAAAGAAATAAAATGGTTAAATTCTTTTCACTATGCAGATTTTGATAAGGACGGACGATTAGAAGCTGTTAATCAAATATACATTGATATAACTGAACAAAAAAACGTTGAATCTTCTTTAAGAAGAAGTGAAGAATTATTCAGAAATATTTTTGAAAAGTCACCTGTTGGAATTGAACTCTTCGATTCAGATGGAAAAATGTTCTCTGCAAATAAAGCAGACCTTAATATGTTTGGTATTTCCAAATTTGAAAATATTAAGGGTTTTAATTTATTTTCTGATACAACTTTTGATGAGAATACAAAACAAAGACTGCGTAAAGGAAAATCCATAAATTATGTTAGGGAATATGATTTTGAAGAAATTAAAAAGGCAAAATTATATAAAACATCCAAAGAAGGAAAAGCTTTTTTTGAGATAACTATTACTCCATTAAATTTAACTGAAGATGGAGTTCCAACACTTTACCTTTCACAATTACATGATATCACTGAAAGCAAACAAGCAGAAGAAACAATTAAGGAATCAGAAGAAAAATACAGGACATTAGTTGATAGTATACAAGATGGTATTTTCATTATACAGGATGCTAAAATGCAATTTGTTAATGAATCATTAGCTAAAATGATCGGGTACAAAGTGAAAGAAATAATAGGCATGGATTTTATAAATTTAATTGCACCTGAAGACAGAAAATTATTAGCTGAAAGATATCGAAAAAGACAGGCTGGAGAGGATGTTCCAAAGGAATATGACTTTCGATTACTTCATAAAGATGGAAAAACCCGTATTTACGTACACATGAGTGTCGGGCTTGTAGAATATAAAGGAAAAATTGCAAGCATGGGAACCTTAAGCAATATCACTGAACGAATGAAATCCGATGAAGCATTGCGTAATTCTGAGGAAAGTTATCGTGAACTATTTAATAATGCAACCGATGCTATTTATATTCAGGATAAGGAAGGTCGTTTCTTAGATGTAAATCAGGGTTCTGTTAATATGTATGGTTATCCCAAGGAATTTTTCATAGGTAAGACACCGGAATTTCTTTCAGCACCAGGGAAGAATGATTTGGACGATATTGCAAAGAGAATTCAAAAAGCATTTAAAGGCGAACCTCAAAAATTTGAATTTTGGGGATTAGATAAAAACGGAAGAATATTTCCGAAGGAAGTTCGTTTGAATAAAGGAAAATATTTCGGGCAGGATGT
>CAZNLS010000223.1:0-2185 GCA_964573895.1 uncultured Clostridia bacterium | reverse complement strand
TCAGGTTTATTCATGATTGATAAAATAACAAAAATGATAAATATTGATTTTTTCATTATACCTCCTCCTGTTAGGTTACATTTAAAAGTAGTATACAATAAAAAGAGTAATATCTCATTTTTTAACAATATAACCTGATGGTGATTTCAACAAAAAATAACAAGCTGCTTACCGGATACTCTAAAGTGAATTTAAAAAAAGTTCGATCTGTTCTAACAACTCATTTTTAAGATTGGGATCAGCTATATCATTGGAAAAATTCTTTTGAAATGAAGGAAGTGAGAAACTTGAGACAACTTTACCACCAAAATAAGGAAATGTTCTCTCTGCGACTTCCATGGATCTTTTCCCTCCTCTGCTTCCGGGAGAAGTTGAGCATAAGAAGATTTTTTTATCCTTAAGAAAGTTCCTGTCCAGCCTGGAAAGCCAATCAAGAATGTTCTTGAAAAATGCGGGGAGATTCCCGTTATGTTCCGGAACTGATATTACGAGTCCGTCAGCAGATATTATCTCATCATGTAATTTTTTTAATTCTTTTGAATATCCCTTCTCCCGTTCGAGATCTTCACTAAATATAGGGATATTGAAATTTGCCAGATTCAGTACTTTTACCGTAAAACCATTAATTAATTTCGATATATGAAGAATAAGCCTCTGATTAATCGACCTGCTGCTGTTACTTCCGGAAAATAGTAGTATTTTTTTCATAATTATCCAGTTAAATACGAAGATAGTTAAAATTAGTTTTAAACACTTATAATGATAACAGATATAAGTTATTTTTCTTACTTTAGATAAAAATTATATTAATTAAAAACAATTTGCAATTTATCCACCATTAATTTACTCTGAATTAGAAAAAAATGATCTATTTAGGAACATGTTCGTGGAAATATCCTTCATGGAAAGGAGTAGTCTACCAGGGATCGGATAGAAAAAAATACCTCAGTGAGTATTCAGGGATCTACAATAGCGTGGAAATCGATCAATGGTTCTGGTCACTATTCGGTTCTTCCCTTCCCAAAATGCCTGACCCTATCGTTGCTGCTGAATATGCCGGGTCAGTGCCTGAAAATTTCAAATTTACAATAAAGGTTCCAAATTCATTAACCCTGACTCACTATTACAATTATCAGAATCCGGAAAAAAATTTGACTGAAAATAAATGGTTTCTTTCCGAAGAACTTTTTAGTGAATTTTTAAAATCAATTGAACCTCTGAAAAAAAATCTCGGAGTTCTGATATTCCAATTTGAATATATCAATAAAAAAAAGATTCCCTCCAAAGAACAGTTCTTTACAAAACTGGAGAAATTTTTTTCTAACATCAGGAAAACAACTGATATTGCAATAGAATTGAGAAATTCATCATGGATAGATGAGCAATACTTTAACCTTTTAGATCAGATTGGGGCATCTCATGTACTGAGTCAGGGATACTATATGGATGATATCCGTGATATTTACAATAATTTTAACAGCCGGATTAAAGAAACATCAGTTATAAGATTGCTTGGGAGGGACAGAAAGGGGATTGAAAAATTGAGCGGCAATAAATGGGACAGGAGAATTATCCCCCAGGAAAGTGAACTTAAAGATATTGCTTCGATAATTGATGATCTTGAGAGGCGTGGAATAAAAGTCTTTGTAAATATAAATAATCATTACGAAGGATCTGCACCCCTGACTATTAAAAGACTGCAGGAGATCCTGTCGGAGATAAGAAAAACTTAATCTTTAGTTAACAGGGTTACCGTCTCTATATGTGATGTATTGGGAAACATATCGAGCATAGTCATTCTTTGTATTATATATCCAGCCTCAATCAAAAATTTAAGATCTCTCGCTAAAGATGAAGTGGAACATGAGACATATATAATTCTTTTTATTCTTGAACCGATAATTTCCTTTATTAAATTTGGACCCATACCCGATCGTGGCGGGTCGACTATAATCGATTCGATATTTTTCAAATCCGTTTTTTCAGCCGATTCTTTTTTGATATCAGAATTCGGATAAGCCATTTTTGCAAGCTGTACCGAATCGGGAACACTTTCGATACCAATTACATGACCATAGAATTCTTGTAATACCGGTATAAAAAAACCGTTCCCTGAGAAGATATCCGCAGCGGTGCCACCGGGAATGAGCAATTCTTTAACAGTTGATATCATTTTTTCCCACAT
>CAZNLS010000222.1:0-2201 GCA_964573895.1 uncultured Clostridia bacterium | reverse complement strand
CATTTTTAAGCCTTTATTATATTGTAAAGTAAAAAAAATAATCTTTCAACTTTATTTTAGCATTTCCGGTTACTGACTTAGCAGTGTAAAAAATCACTATTTATGGCAAAAATATTTATGATCCCACCATATATTGTGTTTTTTTAAAAAAAAATCAAAAATTATCTTGACTTTTTTTTCCTGAATTACTACAATATTTTTGGGATTTGAACTAAGGGATGAATGGGCTTTTTATCTTCGTGGATGAAAAGTATAAAGGTTCAACGGCAGACAGTCAGAAAAGCTGTCTTCATTCACCCGATGTTCTCAATACGGACATATTGATATAAAAAGGAGGAATTAATGAGTCAACTTTACTCGGCAAATGATTCTAATTTTCATGACCATATTTCTGAGCATGGCACATTCATAATTGATTTTTGGTCACCAACCTGTGTACCATGTAAAACCATCGAACCGGGACTGAAAAAACTTGCAGACAATTACGGATCCGAGATAAAGATAATTAAGGTAAACGTTGACGAAAGCCCCATGGTTTCATCCAGGTATTATGTCCGGGGACTCCCAACCCTGCTTTTTATAAAAAACGGCAGTGTCATGACGCAGATCTCAGGCGCAGTCAGCCATAACATAATTGAATCGAAGTTAAAAGAGGTCATCTGAAGATATCGGTATGAGAGAAGCTGCTCTCTACACAACTTTAGAGAATAGAAATGTAAAATGTTTTCTATGCCCTCATGCATGTGTGCTGGCACCCGGAAAGCGGGGAATATGCGGAGTAAGAAAAAATATTGACGGTATTCTCCAATCACTAAATTATAAAAAAATTTCTGCAATCAATATCGACCCTGTTGAGAAAAAACCACTCTATCATTTTCTGCCGGGTACTGATTCTTTCTCAATTTCAGCTCCCGGGTGTAATTTTCATTGCAATTTCTGCCAGAACAGTTCTATTTCGATGGTTAAAAACGAGCAGGATATCACAGGCCGGGAAATATCTCCCTCTCAGCTTGTAAAAAAAGCAAAAGAAGGTGGATGCAGATCAATTTCATATACTTATACAGAACCCACAATTTACTTCGAACTCATGAAAGATACGGCTGAAATGGCTGCATCTTCGGGTTTAAAAAATATAATGGTTTCCAACGGATTCATAACACATGAAGCCCTTGATTTAATAGCTCCGTATATTGATGCCGCCAATATTGATATTAAATCTTTTTCGAATGATTTCTATAAAAAATATACCGGGGGGTCACTTAAACCCGTATTAGATACTGTCAGAAAGATGAAAGATATGGGAATTTGGGTTGAAGTAACCACGCTCCTGATTCCGGGACTGAATACAGAAGAAGAGGAGATAAAAAATCTTACAAGATTTATTCTCGGGACCGATCCGGATATCCCATGGCATATGTCCAGATTCTTTCCGAGTTACAGGTTAACTGAAATAGAACCCACCGACCCTGAGAAGATCAAAGAGTATCTTGCAAATGCCCGTGATATGGGTCTTTCATATGTATATGGAGGAAATTTTATATCGAATTTTTGGGAATCTACCCACTGCCCGTCATGCGGTTCACTTCTGATACAAAGAGAAGGATATATTACTGAAATTAAGAATTTATCTGAAGGGAAATGCAGTATATGCAGTATGGAAATTAGCGGAGTTTGGGATTGATTGTAAAATCAATTACCGAATTTTAATGTTAATCTGAAGCTGAAATCCGGAACAGTATCCATAGGAGGGAACTCTTCAACAAAGGAAAATTTCAGAAAATCCGTAATTTTGATACCAAAGTACATTTGGAATGCCGGGTTAGACAAATCACCCGATTTAAATGGCGTTGAACGGAAGAGCAGGCCGGCAAATACTCTTTTATAACCACCCCTGAAGTTTAGCATGAATATTTTTGTCATAAGATCCTCTTCTTTTGCCCATTCGGGTTTTTTAAAAAAAGAGACATATCCTGAAAGATCCAGAGAGAGCCCCCTGTCCCTATATAAAAAAATTAATCCCGTTGACAGAAAAGGCTTATCTGAAACAAGGCCCGGTTTTACAAACAGAGGAACACCGAGACTTGTCCTGAAATTGATCCCGAATTTCTCATTCTCATATATAGAAGCTAAAAGCCATAGACCCAGCGGATAATTGGCGAACTGGGGTGCTCTATGGATAATGTTCTCAGTCTGAGGGGGGT
>CAZNLS010000221.1:0-2208 GCA_964573895.1 uncultured Clostridia bacterium | reverse complement strand
TTTTTTATTCAAGTCAACTTTTATTTGACTATCTTCTGCCAGTTTGAAAAGACAGCAGAATCAAATCCCATTTTTTTCAACAGATAAAAGTTTTTATCCAGCGGATTTTTTGTGAAAAACGCTTTCAAAAAAATCCAGATCTGCCTGAAAATATTTTTTGATTTTTTATAAGTGAATTCAATGATCGGTATAGGATAATCCGAACCGTAAATGAGATTACGGGGATTCACTTCTTTAATTATCCTCTTTATATAAGGATTTCTGAACGGCACACAGAGTGCAGATATATCGGCATATAATTTCCATCCGTTAACATCTGCCTCCCCCAGCATTTCAAGTAGTTTTTCAAAATCATCCACAGGGTCATCAGGAAAATAGGGAAGAGCACAGTGAGCGGCAATTACTTTAACTCCAACCGACAGAGGAAGTTTTAGTCTATTTGGATCATTTAATTTATTCCAATCTTTGCTCCATGAAGGAATTGCATGTTCGGGTCCTGCATGAGACAAGAGTGGAATATTATACTCGACAAGTTTTTCATAGAATGGTAAATATTTTTGATCTGCAGGGTTGATATTCTGGGCAGAGGGAAGCCATTTACAAAGAGCTGCTTCATTCTTATATTTTTCAAGCTCTTCTCTCCAGTCACTCCTGTCAGGATTTACTGACATTCCCAATAGTATCTTGTCCTCATCAAACTTTTCGGCAAACTCTTTTTTCAATTTTAAAAGGCACTCATTGGAGGTGAAAAGATTGGTTTTTCCCCTGTCAGGATTTCCCGCCTCATCATAAACCTGGTCAAGTGCAAGAAGAACCGCTTTTTTGGTATGTTTGGATTTTCTGATCACCTTGAACATATGTGACTTTACTTCTTTAAAATCCGCTTTTTTGAAGAGTGATCCCGTAACGATCCTCATTGCTAAAAATGCAATACTCTTCTCGAAAGTTTTTGACCAGTAACAGCTTCCGTTGGGACCATCCGGAGCACCGAAATGGATATGTATATCGGTCAAAATATCCATAATTCCTCCCTGGTTAAGACTAAAGTTTTTTTACTATTTTTTTCAGATCATCTTCAAATAAAACCGTCCGCCCCGGTGTTTCGAATATCTTAATACCGGAACTTATATCAAAAAGAAGGCCGGATTTTAACCTGTTATTCGGCCAGAAAATCATTCTTATTTTTCCACAGTCAATTTCAATACATGTTACCCCGTCAGCATATACTCCGGCACCTATATTAAAATAGCAGTTCTCATTAAGCTTATATTCGGATATATCTTTTTTAACCTGATTTACATATCCCTCAAAATCACTTTGCAGCCCCTCAATACTCTGATCATATATCAATTTCTCAATATCATTCATTTTATCACGATCTCTCTTAGAGAGTTCAATCAATGAAGAATATACGGTCCTGAGTGAATGTTTTGAGCCAAAAATAAACCTGTGGGTATGACCCGCAATTAAAAGTTTATGGTGCTCGGTTGCCCATGAATTAAGGAGAATATCTCTTTCATGCCGAATAAGAGGATTGTTTGCAGCCCTCTTTTTTTTTCTGCCGAAAATTCTGAAAAATACCGTTGTCACAAATCTTACAATACCCTTACTTACCTTCCATATCAGATCAGATTCAAAACTTCCCTGCTGACCGTGGATAACCACAATATCTTTCCCAAGTCTCAGCCCGGATTTCACCCGCAATATTTTGCCTGATCCTGATGACAGATGGGGCTCCAGAATTTTTCTGACTTTCTTCGGTTTTCTCCATTTTATATCATGATTCCCGAAGATCCTGACATACCTTTCTGTTTCTCTAAAGAATTTTTTTTCAAATTTTAATACAGTATCGTTATATTTTTTTAGGGCCCTGCCGATTTTGAATCCCCAGCCTTCTTCCGCGTCTCCGGCCTGGACAAGAGTATATCCCTCTCTGAAATAGTGATCGAAGGCACAGCAGCATACTATCTCATTCTGTCTAAAAGCATCACTGCGTTTTTTTGTCCCTTTATGAAGATCACTAAAAAATACAAATTTAGACGTATTAATATCAAAATCCAGATAGAAAGAATTGTTCAGATCTTCATTGATCCTTTTAAAAGTTATGTCCTTCGAAACTGAAATATCAGTCGCCATTTTTTCCCCCCGGATGTAAAATTAGAGATCTTTAAAAACTATATATATATTGAACACAAAAAAAAATCAAGC
>CAZNLS010000220.1:0-2217 GCA_964573895.1 uncultured Clostridia bacterium | reverse complement strand
AAAAAAAGGGGACAGGCTACTTTTTTACAAAAATATTGGGTAAATAAGTAAACTGTCCCCTTTTTTAATGGTCCCCTTTTTTAATGCAAAATTCAAACCGCAATCCTAAAATAATATCTTGACTTTCTGTTCAGAAATGCTAATACTATGCATTAGTAATGCATATTAACCGCTATTATCATGCACCATGCTTCAAAAGCATAAGAATATTAGAAGCATAAAGATATCAAAAACATAAGTATATCAAAAACATAAGTATATCAAAAACATAAAGATATAAAGATAACACAATGGACAGAAATATTCTCCGCCAAATCATCATCGATCAACGAGAAGAGCAAGATGTCATTTTAAAAAATGAAAAAATTATCGAAAGAGAACTTCTGAGCGTTCAGAAAGAAACGCTCGATTCCGGCATCATTAAGGTCATCTCGGGAATCAGGAGGTGTGGAAAATCCACTTTTGCTCATCTCCTTTTAAAAAACAAACAATTTGCCTATCTCAATCTCGATGATGAAAGACTTATTGCATTAAAAACCAACGACCTGAACAAAATCCTGGAAATCTTTTACGAAATTTATGGTCAGCCGCAATATATCCTCTTAGATGAAATCCAGAATATTCCCGGCTGGGAGCTGTTCACAAACAGGCTCAAGCGGCAAGGATTCAATGTCATCATAACAGGAAGCAATGCCAATCTATTGAGCAAGGAATTGGCCACTCATCTCACAGGCCGGCATATTGCAGTGGAATTATTCCCTTTCTCCTTTAGGGAATATCTGGATTACCAGGGAATACCATTCAATTCTCCTCTGTCTACGCGGGAGAGAGCACTCATCAAAAGAGAGCTTTCCACCTATATTGAAACAGGTGGATTCCCGGAAACGCTGAAAAAAAACATTATGCCAAAAATTTATCTGCGGGCTCTTTACTCGACGATCATCGAAAAGGACATCGTTATAAGACATGGGATTCGGTTGGTAAAAACCTTTAAAGATATAGCCAATTATCTGCTGTCCAATCATTCAAATCTCATGAGTTTTAATAAACTCAAAAACATTTACAATCTCAAGAGCATTCACACGGCTAAAGATTACGCGTCTTATCTTGAAGAATCCTATCTTTTTTTCTTCTTAAAAAAAATGGCTTTCAAACAAGGAGAAAGCCATGTTGCCCCCAGAAAAACCTACTGCATTGACACCGGCCTCATAAACGCATTGAGCTTAAAATTCTCGCCCGAATGGGGGAAAATTTACGAAAACATCGTCGCTGTTGAGCTGTTGAGAAGAACATCCATTCAAGAAGCAAATCTCTATTATTGGCAGGGCCCGAATAAAAACGAAGTTGATTTTGTGGTGAAAAAAGGATTGCCTGTGAATCAGCTTATTCAAGTTTGTTATGATTCAAGCCATTTTGACACAAGGAAAAGAGAAATTCGATCGCTTATGAGCGCAAGCCGGATGTTAGGCTGCCGGGACCTTCTCATCATTACAGATAATGAAGAAGGGACAGAAAAAATAAAGGACAGAAAAATAAGATTTATCCCCCTTTGGAAATGGCTTCTGGAGAAACCTTAAACCCTTTTTTAAATTTGGCGAGCCAGGGCAGACAAGGTATTCAGCTCACCACTATAAGCATATCCGCTAAATCCACTGCTGGTAAGCTCGAAGAAAGAGCAGCCCGTCAGTCCGTTAGTCAGTCAGCGAGTCAGTTACTTCCCTACCTGAGGAAAAAGGGAAATCCCATACAAAGGATAATTACAAACATTTCCGTCATGCTTAAAGTTCATCAAGGTGGTACGCGAAAGAACATCGGGTTTATATTTTTCTCCGTAAATTCGAAGACTTTTCTTTCTTCGGCTGAATCCCGATTTGACTTCAAGCGGAAAGATCTTTTCATCAACTGACAAAATAAAATCCACTTCCGCTGTGCTTTGGGTTCTCCAGTAAAAAAGTTCCCGGAATCCATTTGCCAATAATTCCTGTGCGACATAATTTTCGGCAAAGGCCCCATTGTATTCGGAAAAAAGTGTATTTCCTATGATTATGGCCTTTTTAGAAAGATTAATCATGGCTCCCAGCAATCCTATATCAAACATATACGCCTAAAGATTTGCGATTCTTTGGTTTTGCTTTAGGCCAAAAAAGGGGACAGAAAAGGGGACAGTTTACTTATTTACCCTATTTTTCTGATTAAAAAAAGGGGACAGGCTACTTT
>CAZNLS010000219.1:0-2221 GCA_964573895.1 uncultured Clostridia bacterium | reverse complement strand
AACTCTGCAGCAGGCAATGTTTGTGGGTGATTTGATTGAATATCTCAATTTGAAGCCAAAAATATACAGTCATAAAAAATTAATTCCAGAAAAAATTATTGGGGAGATTTCTCTTGAAAATGTGACTTTCGCTTATCCGGGATCTGAAATAACAGTGCTTCATGATATTAACTTTACCATACAACCCGGAGAAGTGGTTGCTCTGGTAGGCGAAAATGGTTCCGGGAAATCTACAATTGCCAAACTGGTAGCCCGTCTTTATGATTGTGATACAGGTAAAATTATGTTAGATAATCACAATATAAAAGAATTTGATCTGGATTATCTGTATAGTCAGATTGGATTTGTCCTTCAGGATTTCAACAGGTATGAAGCAACAGTGGCGGAAAATATTGCCTATGGTAATTGGAGGGAATTACTGGGTGACCGTGAATCCATTGAAGCTGTGGCAAAAAAAGTAGGAATAGATCAGATGATACAACAAATGCCTGAAGGTTATGATACTCTCCTGGGAAGAAAATTCGGGAACTATACCCTTTCAGGTGGACAATGGCAAAAAATTGCAATTGCACGTGCTTTTGCAAAAAATGCATCTCTTCTGATTCTTGATGAACCCACTGCAAATCTGGACGCACCCACTGAATTTGAAATATTTTCCAATTTTAAGGAGATGACCCGGGGTCGTACCACATTGCTAATTTCACACCGTTTTTCTACTGTCAGTATTGCGGACAGAATTCTTGTGGTTGATAAAGGACGGATAATCGAGGATGGTTCCCACCGGGAACTTCTTTCTAAAAAAGGGCATTACTCAAAATTGTATAAACTTCATACAAGTCATTTTACAAATATATAATGAGGACTTTCATACAATATGAATGGGCAACAATCTTATTCAGTGACATGCAGAATCCACTGCAGGGGATAAGGGTCAAAGCCAAAAAATCATGAACCGGAAGTTAATTCTCCACTCAGGATGCGAAAAAACCGGAACTAAATCCATTCAAAGGGCATTGGCAAATATTCGCGGTCCTCTGGCGGAAAGAGGTATTATTTATCCTGAATCACTGGGTGAAGAGAATCATACCAAAATTGTTGCTGCAGCCCAGGACGATGAAGTGCTGGATAATATTCGTGCCCACATTCTTGCGAATACCGGAAGGACACTGAAAAAATTCAGGAAAGATTTGAGGGATAATTTACTTAGAGAGCTTGAAAAACATCAGGACTGGCATACTCTGATTGTAAGTACGGAGTTGATCCATAGCAGGCTGATAAAAGAAAGTGAAATACAACGGCTATTTGAGTTGTTTGAAGATATTGTCTCCGAAATCGAGGTCGTAATCTTCTTACGCCGCCAGGATGACCTGGCGGTCAGCAGGTTCGGAACAGCTATTTTTGCTGGCCATAAGAATTTCGACGATGTTTTCGGCAATATTGGGGAGTTTGCATATCTACATTTACCTGATAACCGTGATGTAAATGATATCAGGGATTACTATGATTTTAAAGCATTGATTCAGCGGTTTGAACCCTTTGTTCAGAAGAATAACATTAAAATTGCCCTCTACAATGGGAATTCTCCCTCCACTGATTCTGTGAGGAGATTCTTTCAAATGGCCGGACTTGATAAAAAGTTGATGGCTCATAAAACTGAAAGTTTGAACACCTCAATGAGTATAGAAGCTCAATATGTGATCTCAAAATTGAATCAGAAGATAAGGAAAAACTTTCCTTCCGGCAGCCGGAATACAAGATACTCGAAACTGCAGAATCAAATTGTAAGAGATCTCCCCGGAGAAAAACGGAGGGTAAAAAGGGGTGACGCGGAACGATTCTATAATTTATTTTCAGAAACAAATGAATGGGTACGAAAGAAATATTTCCCCCACAAAAAAAAATTATTTGAATGGGATTTTAAAGCCTATCCCGAAAATGTTGATTATTCTTTTTTACCCTCTCTGCTCGATCAGAAAATTAGTGAATATCTGAAAGAATCAGCCTCCTTTAGAAACAGAGAAGGAGTTGCAGAAAATTTGAGAAGGCGGTTAAAATGCGTCGTATATTCCAATACAACAGCACATAGTTTGATATCAGCGATAAAGACTCTCGTTTTAAGAATTCTTAGATATTTAAAATGGATACTGTTAACATTACGTTACATTTTATTCGGCCTCTATTTAAAATTGAATCGAAGGCTGAAAATATTTTATAAAAAGAG
>CAZNLS010000218.1:0-2232 GCA_964573895.1 uncultured Clostridia bacterium | reverse complement strand
TTTAGTTTTAAAGTTTTCATCACTGTTTAAATAAAGATTATCCTTACTTTCAAAGTCCAAAAACCCATTTGAGCAAACAAATACTGTGTCATATTCCTTCCCATAAAAAGGGAATTTAAAAGGAAGGAGATATTCCCAGGTATTATCATCTCCATTCCATCCCTGCGGCTTACCAATTTTCTCAAAATTATTGTTGATAGTTTTTTCAGAGTAATACTCTTTCAATACCTCAATGCTGATTTCATTGCTTGCGCCATCATCTGTGACAATATTGAGTACTCCGCTTTCCGTACCAAAAGGAACTATGCACCGTATTTCAAAGTTATTCCATGAAACCACTTCACCTTCAGTTTCAGAATTAAACA
This sequence comes from uncultured Clostridia bacterium, assembly GCA_964573895.1. Classification (GTDB taxonomy): domain Bacteria; phylum Acidobacteriota; class Aminicenantia; order UBA2199; family UBA2199; genus CAZNLS01. The sequence continues at coordinate 1,867 of CAZNLS010000218.1, read as the reverse complement.
GGACTATCCCTTTTTTTTTCGTTTCACCAAAGCTGTCGCCAAATATACTGCATTCCTTCCCTTCGTGAACAGGGGAAGGGATCACGGAAAAAATGTAAGGCTCAGTAAATACCGATGAAATGGCTGAATATGAGTCAATTCTTCCTGAAAGAATATTTTTGCCACTCAATTTTATATCAACAACTGCTGACCTCATTATTTTTGCCTTGATGCCAAGCGCTGTTAAATTCCCGTAATGAGAAAAAATAAGAGCGGCAAGACCTGACACGTGAGGCACAGCCATTGAAGTTCCGCTCATTTTTATATAACCGTTTTTCAAAAACGTGCTGTAAATATCAACACCGGGTGCAGATATATCAACCCATTCGCCGTAATTGGAAAATGATGCTTTCTTACCCTCGCTGTCAGTTGCCCCGACCGACAGAATATATGAATTGTCTGATGCAGCGGGATAAATTCGGATTTTAGAATTCTGATTCCCTGCCGCTGCGCAAATGAGGATATTTTTCTCTGATGCATAATCAATCGCATCTTTAATAACTTCCGATTCCCTGTAGTCCCCCCAGCTTATATTTATGATTTTCGCTCCATTGTCTGCGGCATAGATAATTGCTTCCGCTGCACTTGCACTTTCTATGGTCGCACTTCCTGACGAAGTTTTATATCCTGCTCTTAATACCATGATTTTACTATTCCACGATATACCGGCAACACCCACTCCGTTGTTTCCCGAAGCTGAAATTATTCCTGCAATATGAGTTCCGTGCCCCTGTCCGTCCATGGGATTGTTGTCCGGAGTAACTAAATCTTCACCTTTCGCGCCTTCAAAGGCTTCAACAAAATCCCACCCTATTGAGTCATCTACATATCCATTCTTATCATCATCAATGCCGTTGGAAGGAATCTCTCCCGGATTGCGCCATATATTTTCAGCAAGGTCTTCGTGGTTATAATCAACACCTGTATCAATGACAGCTACGATTACATCAGGACTTCCGTTTTCTATATCCCATACATCAACTATATTAATATCAGCTTTGTCAGGAATCTCAGGATCAGTTTTTTTTATCAATGACCACTGTTTATTAAAAAAAGGGTCATTGGGAATGCCTTGAATCTGAATTAAAATATTTTGTTCAGCAGACTGCACATATGATGACCTTTTCGTGAGATAATTCTTTACTTCTTCCTGTTTAAAATCAGAAGGAAAAGAAATAAGATAATAATTCAGTTTATCAATGCGTTTCTTTATTGTTGCACGAAAAGGCAAAAGAAGTTTAGCCATCTCCTCTTTGCCGGGAATCCTGCTGAAACGGACAAGTATTTCATTGGGAACATAATCCTTTCCATAACTCTTGGATTCAGCAGTGCTTTTATCATTATTTGTTTTCTCCGCAGACTCTGACCATCCTGAATTATCATTGATTGACTCGTAATCTATTTTAATTTCTGAATCATTACCTCTCTCCTTTTGAGGTATTTTTTCTGTTTTAAACGATGCTTCTTTTTTATTATTTTTTTCAGAATATGCATTTACTGAAACAAGATTGAATTCCCCATTATCATCTTTTTTAAAGTACATAGCCCTATTTTTAACTATCAGCCTCAAAGCTTGTTCTGGAGATATATTCTGCAATTTTATGGATATTAATTCCTTGCATTTTTCATCATAATTTATCTGGATACCGGTTTCATTGCTTATTGCTTTCAAAACATCAGAAAGCTCTGCTTTTTTAACTTCAAGCGATAGGAGCCCGTTGCTATAAGAAACTGCAACATTGTTATCAGTGGTGATTTCTGAATTGACCGGATAAAGTGAAAGAAGGAGAAAAATTGAAAGAAAAAATAAAAAAAATAAATTTTTATT
>CAZNLS010000217.1:0-2248 GCA_964573895.1 uncultured Clostridia bacterium | reverse complement strand
CTGTTCGCCGATTAAAGTGGTACGTGAGCTGGGTTCAGAACGTCGCGAGACAGTTCGGTCCTTATCCGCAGTGGGCGTAGGAGATTTGAGGGAATCTGTCCCTAGTACGAAAGGACCGGGATGGGTAAATCTCTGGTGATCCAGTTGTCCCGCCAGGGGCATAGCTGGGTAGCTACATTTATTCTGGATAACCGCTGAAAGCATCTAAGCGGGAAGCCAATCCCAAGATAAGATCTCCCTCCCCTTTAAAGGGGCTAAAGACCTCTCGTAGACTACGAGTTTGATAGGCTGGATGTGTAATTCCCGTAAGGGAGTAAGCTAACCAGTACTAATAGGTCGTGAGCCTTAATCATTAAGTTTATATAGCTTTACCCCGGCAAATCTAATACAGCAATATTAATAAAAACGCAATAATTCCCGGTGACCATAACGAAGAGGCCACACCCGGTTACATTCCGAACCCGGAAGTTAAGCTCTTCTGTGCCGATGATACTGCTCTGGTGACGGAGTGGGAAAGTAGGTCGTCACCGGGTTTTTTTTATTTTATTTTAATTCAAATAAATCAACCCGATTTTAATTTCATTCATTCTTTTATTGACTGAATGTACCATTATATGTTATAAATGAGTTTCATTTGATTTTTTAGGAAGCCAAAAATAAATTCCAAAAAAAACAGGAGGTAATTTTTGCCTACAATAAATCAATTAATACGTTATGGTAGAAAGAAGAGCAAGTCGAAGAGCAATTCTCCGGCTTTAGAGAATTCTCCTTTTAAAAGGGGTGTTTGTACGAGGGTTTTTACAACTACTCCAAAGAAACCGAATTCTGCTCTCAGGAAAGTTGCAAGGGTTCGTCTCTCAAACGGAATGGAGGTGTCTGCCTATATTCCGGGTGAAGGTCACTCTTTACAGGAGCACTCTATAGTTTTGGTAAGGGGAGGCAAAATCAAGGATATTCCCGGTGTCAGGTACCATGTTGTCAGAGGAACAAAGGATTCAACAGGAGTTGAGAATCGCAGAAGAGCACGTTCCAAGTACGGAACAAGAAGACAGAAAAAGGGTTAATCCTTCAGGAGAAAATAATGCCAAGGAAAAAGATCGACAAGAAAAAAGAGGTTAAGGTCGACCCTGTTTATAATTCATCTATAGTTGCAAAACTTATAACGAATGTTATGCAGGACGGGAAAAAATCTCTTGCACAAAATATTGTATATGGTGCTTTTGATGTAATTAAGGAAAAGACAAAAGAGGATCCGCTAAAAGTATTTCTGAAAGCAATCGAAAATATTCGCCCGCAGATCGAAACACGATCCAGGAGAGTAGGCGGAGCCACATATCAGGTCCCTATGGACGTCAGAAAAGAGAGATCCTTCTCACTCGGGCTCAGATGGATTGTCGGCTATGCAAAAGAGAGGGGTGGTAAATCTTTTCAGGATAAACTGATTGCAGAGATCCTGGATGGTTACAGCGGGAAAGGCGGAGCCATCAAGAAAAGAGAGGCTGTACACAAGATGGCTGACTCAAACAGGGCTTTTGCCCATTACAGGTGGTAGGTCACAGTGAATATATCTTCGGTGGAAAAGATAAGAAATATGGGCTTTATGGCTCATATTGATGCAGGTAAAACAACCACCACCGAAAGAATTCTGTACTATACCGGTGTAACCTATAAGATGGGTGAAGTACATGACGGGACTGCTGAAATGGACTGGATGGATCAGGAACAGGAGCGAGGAATAACAATTACTTCTGCAGCAACTACATGCTACTGGAAAGGATACAGGATTAACATAATTGATACACCTGGTCATGTGGATTTTACAGCTGAAGTAGAGAGGTCACTTCGTGTACTTGACGGAGCGGTTGTTGTATTTTGCGGAGTCAGCGGTGTGGAACCTCAAAGTGAAAAAGTCTGGCGGCAGGCTGATAAATATAAGATACCAAAAATTGCATATATAAATAAAATGGACAGACTCGGATCCGATTATTCCGAGACTGTTTTGCAAATTGAGGATAAATTTGGAGTAGAAGCACTGCTACTGCAGCTTCCGTACGGCAGAGAAGATAATTTTCGTGGAATTATTGATCTTCTGGAAATGAAAGCATACTCTTTCAGCGACGATTATAAAAAAGTTGAATATGAAACCGAAGATATCCCTGAACAGTATCTCAGAGAGGCAAGAGAGTATAGGGAGAGTTTAATTGAAAAGCTGGCTGAACATGACCTTGAAATTATGGAGCTCTTCCTT
>CAZNLS010000216.1:0-2260 GCA_964573895.1 uncultured Clostridia bacterium | reverse complement strand
TTCAGCAGATGGTTGACCGCGACTGGGAACGCCTCCTTGCCCTTGAGAAGCTTGAAGTTTGATTAATAATCCTGCTGGAAAATGTTTCGCAGTTTCTCCAATAAATTCGCCGGGCTGAAGGGCTTTTGAATAAATGATTCTCCTTCTTTCAATTCACTATCATCTGAAATTGCCCTGTTTGCGTATCCTGACATATAAAGAATCTTTATATCCGGAAAATGTTGAAAAACCTGAGATGCCAATTCTTTTCCTGTTATTCCCGGCATTATTAAATCGGTGAGAAGCAAGTCAATTTTTTTGCCGGAGTTTTTGATTATTTGCAGGGCTTCATCGCCGTTAGAGGCATAGAGCAGTGTATAACCTTTTTGGTTTAAGACATCCGAAACGAGTCTTTTTACCATATCTTCATCTTCAACAACCAAAACCGTTTCAGACCCTTCAAGAGACTCTTTTATTAAACTGCCCTCAGACTTGTCAGTAACTTTTTCCTTTGTGATTGGCAGGTAAATGCTGACTGAAGTTCCTTTTCCGGGTGCGCTGTCAACTGCAATATAACCTCCGCTTTCCTTTACAATGCCATAGACAGTTGAAAGTCCTAATCCGGTACCTTTTCCTACCTCTTTACTGGTGAAAAAAGGGTCAAATATTTTTGATTTTGTTTTTTCATCCATTCCTAATCCATCATCAGTTACTGAGAGCAGAACATATTTTCCTTTCTTAGGAACTCTTAAAAAACCGGGGAAGGATGCATCAAGCTCTGTGCTTTTTGTTTCAATAATAATATCTCCCCCGTCAGGCATTGCATCCTTAGAATTAACTACGAGATTAATAACGGTTTGTTCAATCTGTATAAGGTCGACTTTAACAAGTCCAATGGTTTCTGAAAAAACTGTTTTAAGTTTTATGTTTTCTCCAATTAAGGGAAATAACATCCCTTTCATATCAGTAATTAATTTATTAAGGTTTACAACAGCTGGCTGGAAAACCTGTCTTCGGCTGAATGTAAGGAGTTGTCTGGTTAAAGATGCCGCTCTTTCTCCCGCTTTTTTCACCTCTTCAAGATATTTTCGTAAAGGGTTCTTTTTATCAAAACGTTCAAGTATAAGGTCACTGTAACCAATAATTCCAACAAGGAGGTTATTAAAATCGTGGGCAATCCCTCCCGCCATTCTGCCTACGGCTTCCATTTTTTGGGCTTGAAGAAATTGCTCCTGTATCTTCTTGTTTTCTGAGATATTAATGATTGTTCCTATAAATCCGGAAAGCTTGTTGTTTTTGTCTGTTTCCGGCTCACATTGCCCGTAAACCCAGACAGGTTCTAAATCATTAGTCAAAAATCTGAATTCCGACTTAAAAGGTCGATGATTTCCTACGGCATTGCTCCATTTTTCTGAAACAATTTGTTTATCCTCAGGATGGATCAATTCTCTCCAGTTTTTATCTTCGACACTTTCAGGAGAAAATCCGGTGATTGTGCACCATTGTTCATTAACATAAGAGAGATTACCATTCTCGTCTGTTTCAAATACTCCGACCTGTGCGCTTTCTGCAAGAGTACGGAATAACTTTTCATTTGCTCTGAGAGCATCTGTTTTTTTTTCAATAATCTGTTTCTTTTTTTCATGGAGAAGGGAATTCCGGAGAATTAATGCCATCACCGCGGAAAGCATATTAAGGACTTCAATAACCTGAGAAATGCTGTGTTTGTGAGGAAGGTCAAGAATAAGGAGGATTCCGATTTTTGTACTGCCAATATATAAAGGAACTATGACAGATGTGTTAGCACCAAGATTTATCAGAAGTGTTTTTATTTTTTCAGGTTCATTTTCGAGGTTTAATAAAACTGTTTTTTTTGCGACCTGAAAATCCTTTACAAGAGCAAATACGTCAGATGATTCAATGGAGTTAAAATATCGTTCCGGATTAACGTATATAATTTCATATTGCGGATCAATACTATTTTGGATACAATTTAACAACAGCACTTTTTTTGCCCCTGTAAGTTCACGGATGATGTTTGTAATTTCAAACTCTACTGCTTTAGAATCTTCCATTTTTTTCAACATATTTTCCAGAATATCTAATGCCATCGGATAAAAAGCAGGAGTCCTTTCAAAGGGGATGTCAATCTCAACACTGCTATTTCCCATTTCATCAAGTGCATTGCGTATATAAGATGCCATACAGTCGTGATTTATGGATTTGCTTTCCCAGGGGAGTCCTGTAAATTCAGAAATAACTTCCATTTCTGATTCTGGAA
>CAZNLS010000215.1:0-2299 GCA_964573895.1 uncultured Clostridia bacterium | reverse complement strand
TTCGGGAGTTCCGCTAAAGAAAGCTATGCTGACAATAACTAAATATCCAAATAAAAGCTCTGAAGATGATTATGATATACCTGCTGATGAAAGAGGATATTATAAAATAATAGGATTGGCAGAAGGAAGATATAAAATTCTCTTCTGTATTTTTAGCGGTAAAGGGAAGGGAGAATTTTCTATTAATTCATTAATTGACATAAAAAAAGGTGTAATTACTCGAATTAATATTAATCAACCACCAAATAATTGATAGGTTTGAAAAATGGAAAATTGGATGCGGAAATTTACTTTATCTCAAATCTATACAACCTATACATACAATTGAAATTGGGCACTGTATATGGTAAATTTACATTATGAATAGTTTAATTTTTCTAATCGGACAATCTACAGGATCGAAGGCCGGAAGCTATATTTCTTTAATATCTCAGGCCTCGGCAGTTGTTAAATTTGTATTATTGCTTTTGATCATATTTTCGGTTTTTTCATGGGCAATAGTTATCTTTAAACTAGTTGAATACAGAAATGCAAGGATTCATTCTGAAAAATTTATGGATTTTTTCAGAAAGAATAGAAATATGACCGATATATATAATCTGGTATCAAATTTTAAAGATAATCCTCTTTCCAGAATTTTCAAGTCAGGATACAGGGAATTATCAAACCAGATGAAGAGTGAAGAAAAAAAAGTAAATATTAAGCTGCTTGAAAGATCAGTTATCAACACTTCGAATAGTGAGATTATAAAATTGGAACGTCTTAACGGATTTCTTGCTACGACAGCTGCAGTGTCTCCTTTTATTGGCCTATTTGGGACAGTATGGGGAATCATGAGTTCATTTCACCAGATCGGAATACAAATGAATGCAAATTTGGCAACTGTAGCTCCGGGGATAGCAGAAGCTCTTATTGCAACAGCTTTGGGATTATTTGCAGCCATACCTGCAGTTATATTCTATAATCTGCTTATTAATAAAGTAAAAGTCTTAATATCAAAAATGGAAATTTTTATCGGGGAATTTCTAAATTCAAGTGAAAAAATAGTCTGATGAAAGTAAACGGAAGCAGCAGGTTGTCTTCAAATCTATCTGAGATAAATGTAACTCCGCTTGTCGATGTAATGCTTGTTTTACTTATTATTTTTATGGTAACCGCTCCAATGATGCAGTCAGGTATTACTGTAAATCTTCCTTCTGCTGAAACAAAAACAAATCCCAGTGCAGGTGGTCTCGTGCTGACAATTAGTAAAGAGCACTATATTTATATGAATGATAAAATAATCAATATTTTCCTGCTTGAATCACGATTGAAGGATTTTTTCCATTTTAAGAAAAAAAAGATCGTATTTTTAAAGGTCGATAAAGATGTATCATACGGATATGTTATAAATGTTATGGATCTGATTAAGAAAGCCGGAGTTGAGACTGTAGGAATGATTGTTGAAAAAAAGAAAAAGTAATGAAATTCAGGATTGCTGTAATCTCATCTCTGATTTTTCATTTTTCACTCTTTGCAATTGCATTTTTTTTCCCGGGAATTGAAAAACAATCCGGTACAACTTATTATATTGACCTGATAAATTTAAGAGGCGGTGACGGGTCACCTCCGGGGAAAAACAGACTAATTGAATCAAAAACAAAAGCTGACATTGTTGAAAATAGACAAAAAGTTAAAAATCTTACTGTAAAAAAAAAGTCTGCAAAGTCAAAATTACGTTTCCCGGACAAGAAAGGGAAAAAGAAGATCGAAAAAAAGAGAGAAGAATCACTGATAAGTGTAGTCAGAAAGAAAAAAAAACCAAAAAAAACAGATCAGATAAAAAATAATAAAAAAGAAGACAACGGGATTCTAAGAACAGGTTTGTCGGGTGATGGCCCCGGGACCGGATCAGGAGGACTTCCCGGAAATTTTCCATATGGTTATTATATAGATACTTTAAGAAGCAGAATTGCTTCATCCTGGTACAATCCCCTTGCTTCATCAGGAGTAAATGGATCATTTAATGTTGTAGTGTATTTCAGGATATACAGAAATGGTTCTGTAGGTGATCTGAAAGTCGTAAAAAGAAGCGGAAAAGAACTTTTCGATATGTCAGCAATTAGAGTTATTCGTGAAGTAACACCTTTTCCCCCTCTCCCTTCAGATTATACCGAGTTCTACCTTGGAGTGTATTTTGAATTTGAATGGAAGAAATAGAAGGAGTTGAAAATGAAAAAATTTATTAATAAATCATTTATTTTGTTGATAATGATATTTATCACATTTACTATAATTTCCTCACAGGAAGAGATAAGGA
>CAZNLS010000214.1:0-2329 GCA_964573895.1 uncultured Clostridia bacterium | reverse complement strand
ACCAACCTGTACAATTATTGAAATCGGACTAAATAGTATATAAAATAGAGAAATGCAGTTTAAACTACAATCTGACTTTCTGCCTGCAGGGTCCCAGCCGGCAGCTATTAATAAATTATCAGCTGGAATTTTTAACAGGAATAAATTTCAGACGCTTCTCGGTGTGACGGGATCAGGGAAAACTTATACTATTGCAAATGTAATTGATAAAACTTCTCTCCCTGTACTTGTTATTGCCCACAACAAGACTCTTGCAGCGCAGCTTTATGGGGAATTCAAAGATTTTTTTCCGGATAACAGAGTTGAATTTTTTGTTTCTTACTATGATTATTATCAGCCGGAATCATATATTCCGCAAAGAGATCAGTATATTGAGAAGGATTCGGATATTAATCCAAAGCTGGAACAGATGAGGCTGGAGGCAACTGCTTCTCTAATGACAAGAAAAGATGTTATTGTAGTTGCTTCCGTTTCAGCGATTTACAGTGTAGGGAGGCCCGATTATTTTGAAGGGATGGGATTTGAAATTTCCAGGGGACAAAAAATCAAGCGCAATAACATATTGGAAAATTTAGTTAATATTCAGTACCAGAGAAATGAAACAGACCTTATCCCCGGAAGATTCAGGGTGAAAGGCGATACTATCGACCTGGTCCCAGGATATTTTAACAATCTTATCAGAATTGAAATGTTTGGAGACAAAATTGAAAGAATTATTGAAGCAGATAAAATCACCGGCCGTTTAATTGAAGAGAAAGAGAAATATTTTGTTTTCCCGGCCCGCCATTTTGTAATTCCCGGGCAGGTAATAGATGATGCTATAAAAAGAATAAAATCTGATCTTGATATAAGAATCTCCCAGTTAGGACTGGTAGAAGCTCAGAGATTAAAACAACGGACACTTTATGACATAGAAATGATCAGAGAAACCGGTTATTGCAAAGGTATAGAAAATTATTCTGTCTATTTTGACGGAAGAAGTCCCGGGGAAAAGCCCTATTCGCTCCTGGATTATTTCAAGGATTTTCTGATTATTATTGATGAAAGTCATCAGACTATTCCACAGCTTCACGGAATGTATCGCGGAGACTATTCCAGGAAGAAAAATCTTGTAGATTACGGCTTTAGGCTCCCCTCTGCTTTCGATAACAGGCCTCTTAAATTTGAGGAATTTGAAGAATATATGAATATTAACCCTGTTATTTTTGTTTCCGCAACCCCGGGCCCTTATGAGAAGGAAAATTCAAGTGAAATTGTGGAACAAATTATCAGGCCAACGGGTCTTGTTGATCCTGAAATTATCATAAGACCATCCGGAAATCAGGTTGAGGATCTTTGCTGTGAGATTGAAAAAGTTACTGTGAGAGGATTCAGGACACTCGTTACCACACTCACAAAAAGATTTTCAGAGGAACTGACTGAATTCCTGGCAGAGAAGGGTTTTAAAGTCAGATATATGCATTCTGAAATCGACACCCTTGAAAGAAGTGAAATTATAAGAAACCTGAGGCTTGGAGAATTTGATGTATTAATTGGGATAAATCTTCTGAGGGAGGGGCTGGATATCCCCGAGGTAGGGTTTATCGGGATTCTCGATGCGGACAAAGAAGGATTTCTGAGAGATGAGAGGAGTCTCATCCAGACTATAGGGCGGGCTGCCAGAAATTCGGAATCAAAGGTTATACTCTATGGAGACAGGATGACTGACTCGATGAAAAGAGCAGTCAGAGAAACTGAAAGAAGAAGAAAAATTCAGACGGAATTTAATGAAAAACACGGGATTACACCAAAAACAATTATTAAGCCTGTAAAGGAAAAACTGGTCGCAGTAAAAGACACGAAACATATTCCTAAAAAAGAGATTCCCTCCATTATTAAAAAACTTGAAAAAGAGATGTATTCCATGGCTGACCGGCTTGAGTTTGAAACTGCAATCAGTTTAAGAGAACATATAAAAAAAATGAAAGACAGATTAAACGAATAAATATTTCTGTCAACTTAATTATTTTCGAAATAAATTCATTCGGCTGTCTATTTATTAATAACTCTGGCTCCTTCAAAAAATCCCGGAGGAGGCGGAGGAAAACCTGCCCATGGCCGGATGATGTAAAGTCGGCAATTCCTGAGATATGCTTCGTGCCCAGGGTATACCATCTGACTGTCCGGGAGACTGAATTAATAAACAATGAAGTAAATATACTTCCTGTTTAAATGTCATTCTTTGAATAAATGAGAATTAAATAATTGCCAAGACTTACAATACTATGATTCCAGATATGTTCATTATTCTGCTTGTCTGATTATATAAATAATTAAAAAAATTTGGTTA
>CAZNLS010000213.1:0-2362 GCA_964573895.1 uncultured Clostridia bacterium | reverse complement strand
AGCTCAATCATATATAACAAGACTTTAAAACTAAAAAACAGGTCAATAAATCTATAGCGTCAGAACTTGGTTTAACATAACATGTTTGTTATAAAACGTTTACATACTCACATTTTTTAATTCCTCCATGTTTTTTTCAGTCTTGAATCATTCCTACTCATTTTTTTATTAAAAATTAATACTATATATGTTTATTATAGCTTGAAATGTGCGTATTAACATATATAGTATTAATTTATTTTAAAGGAGGACAGCATGTCAAAGCAGGAGAAAATACAAGAGGTAAGAAAGTTTATTCGTAATCAGGGTTTATGTACGATTGCGGATGTAATGAAGGAATTCAATGTTACTCGCTCAACAGTATTCAGGTATCTGAAGGATGACCGGTTTCTAACATCCATAAACCATAAAGGGAAGTGGCATACAGAAATAACCGGGATTAATTTTAATCGCTATGGTTTGTTTAACAGGGATGGGAAAATTTTTTCAACACATGGAAACTTGCTGCAAACTGTAGTTTCGTTAATTTCAAATTCTTCCGCAGGTATGAGAGCTTCAGAGGTTAGCCGTCTAACAGGAACCAATGTTTATACACAATGTCAGGCTCTTTTTCGAAACAATTTAATTTCCCGAAAAAAGGAATGTCGCGGATTTTGTTATTTTTCTGCTGATTCTGTATCACGCAGGCAGCAATTGTCAGCGAGAAAATCCACAACAACACCAGATATCAATTCTGTCTTGAAAAATGAATCCGTTGAATCTCTACATGATGCCATAAAAATTCTTGTGACGTATGTTACCAATCCCGGTTACAATCCCAAAAGCATAGCCTTGTCTCTAAGTCGTCGCGGAAGTGATATTACGACAGAGAAAGTAAAAGCGGTATTCGAAAAATACGATCTTGCAAAAAAAAACTCCTGAATATCTTCATTCTCATTACGTCAATGAATATATGCTTGAAAAAGTTCCGGGCTGATGCTATCAGAGACAGTATTCCTTCTGCAATTACTCTTCGCATGTCAGCAGATGAATTGGAAAAAACAGAAAATAAGCGCATTCAAAAGCGGACAATCAAGTCTATCAGACTCAGAGAGCTGGATATTGATTACGAAACAGGGACAACCGCCAATGGACAGAAGATAAGTCCGGAAGAGCTGAGACTGGTAGTTGCTCCAGGCATGACGTTCGCTTACGATACTATTGTTTTAGTAACTCTTCTGCGTTATGTTCACCTTATGCAGAGGGAGGAAATACAGAATGAAATCCTCAAGAATTATAATTTCAAAATATCCACAGGATCCATATCAGAGCTCTCTCTTATGGGGTTGGCTTACTTGGAGCGGTGTCATTTCGCAAGAGCGAAAAAACTTTCGAGATTATATAGAAAAGGATGCTTCATTATTCACCTTGACGGTACCAATGAAGGAGGAATTTATACTCATTTTGTAGTACGGGAGGGAATCAGAGGCAATGTGCTGTATGCTGAAAAAATAGCTTCCGAAAATGCAAATGATATAAAACAGATTCTGAGGAAAGTGAAGAAATATTTTGGACTTCCAGATGCGGTGGTAAGCGATATGTCCCCTCCTATCGGAAAAGCGGTGAAAGCTGTATTCAAAAATGTTCCGCATAAACTTTGCCATTATCATTTTCTGAAAGCTGTTGGGAAAAACCTGCTCGAAGAGAAAAATCACTCAAAAAAAATTTCCCTGAAATCAATGAAAACAATGTTGGCGTGCAAGCGGAAGGAGCTTGTGGATAAATTGAATTCATGCAAAAATGAAAAACATCTTGAGAATGGGAAATTACTTCTTTCTCTGATAGATTATATCAATGACTACAGCAAGGATTTAAGCGGTGAGGGATTTCCATTTGATCTGCCGGCGCTTGCATTTTATAATCGTTGTGAAACAGTATTTAACATGATAGAAAATATATTCTGTGGACACAAAAAAAATATAGCGGGTGAATTTACTTCAGTCATGATGTTCATACGTAATCGGCTTCAGGAATATTTTTCATACAGCCATATAAATCAACTGAAAAAAGTCAATGATATTTTTTCGGAGCTCCGGGACATCCTTCATCCTCAAACTGAAAAAGAAAAATTTCCGCTCAACTGGGGAATGATTGATCCGGATATTCAAATTGAGGATATTTCCGCCCAACTTGAGGTACTGAAAACAAAGGCCGAGAAAAAGGTGAAAACAAAATTGTCTCCGTATCTGATAAAAGCCTGGAAAACTATCAGGAACTACTTAAACAAATATCAGGGTAAACTGGATCCCGTTATCGAATTCAAAGGCGAAAAATTCATTCTGCCAAGAACCAATAATTTGTGTGAAACCGGTTTCAGAGACTG
>CAZNLS010000212.1:0-2369 GCA_964573895.1 uncultured Clostridia bacterium | reverse complement strand
CGGAACAGTGTCAAAACAAGGATATGAAGAAGTAAAAAGATTAAAAATTGATAAAGAGTACTATTTTCAGCAGCATCTTGGATTCAGGAATAACAATCTTGAGAATCCATATATGAAGTATATATATGGAAAGAAGAGATATCAGCAGGGTGGCATATCCTTTATTAGAATGGACATGGAGAAATTCGAAACCAAAATTTTGAGGTATGAGTTTGCAAAGCGGGGTTTCCTGGGTAATTTCAAAAACGGAGACACTATTTTTATAAGATTCACCAAAAAAGATCCTAATGTTAACGGGATATTCAGGTTTGAGGGAGACGATCTTGTTCCACTTAAAATTTTTGAAAAGGAGAATTTTGAAATAGGGAAAGATTTTTCCATTCTTAGAAATGGTTTCATGATAAGAAAAAAACAGAAAAAAACATTCTACACATATCCAGGACTTAAGAAACTAAAATTCAAAGGATTGTAAATCAGTCAAAAAAGAAGATTATAATTGTCTTGGCAAACGAGACCACTACAAACATTTATAAAATGCTATTTCATTGTTTAAGATTAAAGGATAATTTAGATGAGAAAAAAAATAATTTTGATAATTCTTTTGATAGGTTTCTTAGTTCATTGTATAAGTGAAGAAAGCACTTCTGTTAAGGAACGTAAAGTTGAAGATATTGAAACTCGTGTAAATGTAAATTTTAAAAAAGTTGATTCAATTAAAATTAAAGGAATAAATTATCCATCACTATATTTGAGAGGGAATAATGAATTAGGCATTTGGGGATTAACTTTTGAAAAAAATGAAAAATTTATTATTAAAAATTTCGATCTCAAATTAACTCCTCTAAATGAGAAAATAATAAATATGGGGCAGGGCCCGGGGGATCTTAATGGTGCAGTGAGATTTTTTTTAAGTGGAGAAAAAGTTTATGTTCATGACAATGTATTAAGGAGAGTGAGCATATTTGATAAGAACCTGAATTTTATTAAATTAATAAAAACTCCACGTTCCTCTCCTGTAATTTTTATAAAAAAAGGCAATTATTATCTTGGTATAAACCAGATATACGATTCTAGTGGATATAGTAATTTTACATGGGGTATTAACCTTTACTCTTTTCCGGATCTTAAAAAAACATTTATCTATAGGATTGGTCCATATCCACCCAATATTACAAAGAATCGAAAATTTATTTATGGAAAATTACCAGGGTTTCATTTTTTTTATCAGGAGGATCAAGATAAGATTTATTATTTAAATATGAAAGAATATAGAATCATGACTTTTAGTTTAAAGGGAAAAATACTTTCAAATATTAAAGTCGATGTAAAAGTAATAAAAACCCCGGAAGATAAGAAAAAGCTTTGGCTTAAAGCTATGGGGAGATATTTTGAAACAAGATGTGTAATGTCAGACACAGTGCAGCCGGCATCATGGATGGTTCCTTTGAAGAAGGGGTTTGTAGTTGTTAGAAGGTATGGTTATGGGAGTGAATGCTCAAATCTTACAAAGGGCGATTATTTTGATTATCAACTAAATCTAAAGGGAAAGGTCTCTTTCCCTTGTTTTTATAAAATCAAATATTTAAGCCATGGCTATTTTCCCGAGACTTATCATTATCAAAAAGGATATTTGTATATTATCAATGAAATTGATGAAGATTTTTTTCTCGAAAAATGGAGAGTTAAAGAATGAGTGAAATATGGGGACGGTCGTTGTATTTGCGTATATATTTATTTTTTCTTTTTCTTTAATCGTTTTTTTGTTTCTGAATATAATTTACTAAGATAGGAAAAACGGATGTCTCTGAAAATATCAATCTCATATATCTCCGAATATTTTAGACCGGATAAATCCCTCAGCAATACTAAAAACTCTCCTCGGTTACGCTTACCTTCGTAATTTGAGGTATCAATCTCTTCAATTGTTTTTCCTATTCTTTTTTCAAATTCATAATAAACTTTTTCAATGGGCTCAAAATACTTATCTTCTTCTCTTTTGTTTAATTTTTCTATTTTATTTTTCCTTCTATCAAAAAATTTTGATGCTTCATGTTTGAATTCCGGGGATCCCATTACAATTCCATATTTACTGCTATTTTCATTATTTTTTATAGAAGCAGCTTTTCTGATAAAATTATTTAAATTAACTTTGCTTACAAAAAGACTTTCAACAAATTTACTATCCAAAAAACTCTTTTTATTGGAAAAATATAAAGATGTACTACTCCAAACATAGTTATATGGATCATTTACTATTTTTGCACGTAAAGGATTTTGCAATACATAAATAATAGCTGATATAAGGTAACTTTCATTCTGAATTACAGTGGATTTAAATCTATCATGAAACACATATCCTTTTCCACCAT
>CAZNLS010000211.1:1950-2370 GCA_964573895.1 uncultured Clostridia bacterium | reverse complement strand
CAATAATTCCTATATATTTACACAATCACAGTTTTGACAAATTCCGGGTATTTGTGATCGGCAAAAAGTATGGTAAAAATCTATTGGGGGAAAGGGTGAGCATCAGCTTTTAAGATTGGAAACTCTTGTGCGGAGGATTTGGCAGAAGAAACGGAATGCTTGCAAAGCTCCCCTTACAAAACTTACAATCTGAAAAATTTAATGCGGTAAAATTTTTAACCGATTTTTACAAACCATAAATTGCACTATTTTTGTCAATCTATTCTTCAATTTTTGATTAAATGTGATGAGTAATTATTGTACAAGACAGGATAAAAATGTATAATTTTCAATTGATTTTGAGGAGAGGTGCCAGAGCGGTTGAATGGGACGGTCTCGAAAATCGTTGAGCCTTTACGGGCTCCCAGGGTTCGAATCCCT
>CAZNLS010000211.1:0-1850 GCA_964573895.1 uncultured Clostridia bacterium | reverse complement strand
GCCTCTCCGATTTCTTAAATATTCTTATCTCATTAATCGGCAGGGATGAGAACCCGTGCTTTGGGTTTGACAAATCCGGAATGCCCGGATTTGGACAGGAGCGAAGCGACCTGCCTGAAGGGTTGGCGACAGCAGTTGCCAATCAATCCCTGCCTCTCCGATTTCTTAAATATTCTTATCTCATTAATCGGCAGGGATGAGAACCCACCGGATTATAATTTGATTTTTTTTGGAGTAAGTAGTATTAATTTTATATGAAAAATAAAATAATAAAATCATCAATTTTTATATCATTCTTTGTAATTATTTCATTGGTTTTTCTATCAGCTGCTGACAGGATAACGGGGAGGTCGTTTGTTACCCGATCGGAGGTTATATCTACTAACGGAATGGTAGCGACCAGCCACCCGCTTGCTGCTCAGATCGGAATCGATATCCTCAAAAAAGGCGGTAATGCAATAGATGCCGCAATTGCGGTTGACGCTGCTCTCGGATTAATGGAACCAACCGGCGGAGGAATAGGCGGAGACCTGTTTGCAATTGTATGGGACAGTAAAACGAAAAAACTTTATGGCCTGAATTCGAGCGGGACTTCACCAAGAGCTCTATCACTTAAATATTTTAAGGAGAAGGGATATAAGAGAGTTCCATATTACGGCCCTCTGCCCTGGTCTGTCCCGGGATGTGTGGACGGATGGTTCGAACTTCATAAAAAATTCGGCAGATTATCTATGAAAAAGATCCTTGCACCTGTAATAGAGTATGCAAAAGAGGGATTTCCCCTGACCGAACTGATTGCATATTACTGGAATATTTCCGTAAGAAGATTTAAGAAATACCCCAATTTTCAAAATCTCTATGCACCCGGAGGTCACACTCCGAAGAAGGGAGACATATTTAAAAACCCGGACCTTGCAAATACTCTTTCCCTGATAGCATCGAAAGGCAGAAATGCTTTCTACAGGGGAAAGATAGCAAGAACAATAGTCAACTATTCGAAAAAAGTGGGGGGATTCTTTACAATGCCCGATTTTGAAAAGTATCATGCAAAATGGGTGGAGCCGAAGAGTGCGGATTTTATGGGATATAAACTGTGGGAACTGCCTCCAAACGGTCAGGGAATTGCTGCACTCCAGATGCTGAACATGCTAAAACAGCTGGATCTCAAAGCGATGGGACACAACAGTGCCGCATATCTTCATGCACTTATAGAAATTAAAAAGATAGTATATGAGGACAGGGCAAAGTTTTATGCCGACCCTGATTTTTCAAAAGTTGATTATAAAAAACTTCTTACGGACGAATATGCAAAAAAGCGTCTCAAACTTTTTAATCCCCTGAGAGCAAACCGAAAGATTAAAACCGATGACTCTATCCTTGAAAATGGAGATACGGTCTATATGACTGTTGTTGATAAGGACAGGAATGTTGTCTCATTGATCCAGAGCAAATATTCGGGCTTCGGTTCCGGAATGGTTCCCGACGGCATGGGTTTCTGTATCCAGGACAGGGGAGCACTTTTTTCATTAAAAGAAGGACACCCCAATGTTTTTGAACCCGGGAAAAGGCCTTTCCACACCATAATTCCCGCAATGGTAACAAAAAGCGGGCGTCCTGTATTCACATACGGAGTGATGGGTGGTGCAATGCAGCCCCAGGGGCATATTCAGGTTTTATTAAATATCCTTGTTTTCGGTATGAATATTCAGGAAGCCGGTGATGCTCCGAGGTTCAGGCATTCAGGTTCCTCACAGCCTGATTACGGGGTCATGACCGACGGAGGAGTCGTTAATCTTGAAGGAGAGAATTCATACGATGTGGATAGAGGCCTGCTGTGCACATGCTATCCA
>CAZNLS010000210.1:0-2416 GCA_964573895.1 uncultured Clostridia bacterium | reverse complement strand
TTAAAATCCCTGAAGTATGTGACAAAATCCTGTTTCGAAAGATAGGAGTCGTTATCTATTCTGTAATCGGCAGCATTTTTGAAAAAAACCCTGTATGATTCAGGCACCTTCGATTCGATTTCTTTTAATTTTGAAGGATTCCAGTAAAGCAGAAAACCGGCACCGCTTCCCACACCCCCATAGCAGTATTTCCTTTCACTCTGCTTCAATGAGTTTATTATATCGTTAATCCTCCCGAAATCGTAATTCCATTTCCAGAATAGCGCTTTGCCAAGGGAATATAAAAAATATTTTCTGTAATTTTCATCAACAGCGCTCACATGAGAAAGGGCATCAGAGGGACTTTTAGAAAAAAACGGAGAAGTTGCAGATGACAGGCCTTTAAAAAACTTATTTCTGTATTGTGCCGGAATTTTTTTTGCGTCGTCCAAATATTTCCTGTTGTCTTCAAAGAAATCCTTCACTGAAGCTCTGCCAAGGGACCTGTAAAAATCACCTTTAAAACGCGTAGGGAATTTTTCGATTCGTTTTATCCAAAATTGGAGCCCTTCATCATCATAGGGAATTCGATAGGATTTCAATGAAGCGCTCAGCGGTAATGTAATGTTGACAAGCATTTTCACTGTTTTTTTTATCTGCTCATTGTCCTTAAATTTTATAAACGGTAAAATCTTGCTTCCAAAGGAGTCTTCGAAAAAATAGAGATATTCCGGATTGATTTCCCTGATTATTTCATCTACTGGAAAAACTTTTCCATTGGTTCTGTAAAACATTATTTTTTCCGGATCAAATCTCACATTATTAGCTATCAATCCATAGCTTAATCCCATATATAACTGTTTTTTTTCGCTCTCCTTCCTCTCTTCTGTGTACTTTACGAACTCGGGCAAAAAAACCAGATTTTTTTCAAATCCGTAAAAAACACCTACACCGCGAAGAGCGACATTCCTGTATTGCCCGCCTATTTTATCAACCTGCTCCAATGTTTTTTCTATGTTTCCGTGATTATGGGAGGCAAGTTTCCTTCCAACAGTCATATAATCCGAACCGCCATACAGGAGTCCTTTCCCGAAATCAGGAGGATAAATGAGCTTCAGATAGTCAAAGGAGCAGAAAATCAGTACCGAGCAAATAAGGATAAGGGATATCCTTTTCTTTAATTTTCCGAATTTTTCAGAATTCATCAAGTCAACCAGGAACATCGAGATAAAAAGAAAAACAAAGGGGAAAAGTGGGGTAAAATACCGAAACTGCATAAAGTGAGTCATATTGTTATCGTAATTTACGAGCATCGCAGGGGTCATCACAAAATGAGGCACATCAAAATTCGACAGGATGTAAATCGCCATATAGACTAATGGAAAAATGAGCAAAAACATGACAGGCGTAATGCTTCCCGCCATATTACCGCCATTTTTAAGAGTGAAGAGACGATAAAAAAGTTCCCTAAGGTTTAAGCGATATTTCCAGATGAGATAAAAATATGCCCACACTGCTAAAAGGTAGTAAGCATAGGCATTAAAAATCGTGTCTCTGATATTCAAAAATCCAAATGACAGGGGAAAAATCGTCGTAATTATTCTTGAAATTTTATCAATGACGCTTTCGCTTTGCTCGGGAAGGAAAATATCACTTCTGTGAAATTTCAGCGTACTGAAACCATAGGCAACAGTATTGTATATCCAGGGACTTATTCCGATTAAAAAGGCAATCAGAAAGAAAAGAAAGTTTTTCTTCCGCATAAACTTCCTGTCAGAGGCGTACCAGAAAACAAGAATGAGTATCACCGTCGCCAATGATGTGAGGACGAAATAAGTGCCAAATCCCGCGACAAAGCCAAGGATGAATGAATAAACGCCTTTTGCCTTTTCACTGCGCTTGTCAGATACCAGCGGGAAAAAAAGCGAAATCATAACTATTGAAAAGAGAATTGACTCATAATGATGTCCCGCGCCGAAAACACTGTAAATAAAATTATTAGCAGGAGTTATTATAAAAAAGAGCGACCAAAGCAATGCCGTCCGCGCTCCGAAATAACGAAAAATAAGAAGATACCATAAGCTTAATATAAGCGCGGACAATAACATGGGCAAAACTTTGTAAACGAGATACGACTCTCCGAACAATTTAAAAAGGGGCACAGCGAGAATTCCCATTACCACGGAACCTGAAGTGTATGTTACGTGCTGATAGTCAAAAAGGGGCATCTTCAACCCCTTCATAACCTCGAGGGTTATTGTACCGTTATAGCGCTCTTCGTGCCAGATTAGGGAATCAAAACCGAGGAAAAGAAGAAAAACTCGCGTTATCAGAAATACCAGAATCAGAGAGATAAGGACTCTTTTCTTCTGCTGAACAAATTTTTCTTTAAATGAAATAATATTCACATCAGTCAATCTCTATTGACGCGTAATAA
>CAZNLS010000209.1:0-2441 GCA_964573895.1 uncultured Clostridia bacterium | reverse complement strand
TTCCGACGCAAAAGGGCTGAAAATCACTTTCGTTCACTCGAAATATTCAAATGTCTAGAAATGGGTGACCCGTTTTTTCCTCTTAAACTAATAAACCAACAACGTTAAAAATTATCGGATTTCATGAGCCTCTCCCAATTCCACCGATTTGGATTTAACTTGGCGCGATTACTGGATGTTAGAAGGGCAAGGCTTACAATCAAAGATTGACTCCCATTAAGGTCCCGGTCTTAGAGGGATGGAGAACTATCCTGCGACATCGATTGTTATATTAACCGACAATGGGATGTTCTGGTACGCCCCTGATGATAAATCCGTCACCCTCTCGATTGATATAAGCTTAAGGCTTCTCATTTTTTTTAACCCGGCTGAATTTAAGGCATCCCAGATTGATCGGGCCTCTACCCGCACTTGTAAAGATCGTGTGTCTAAAGGAGTTGGAATTGGGTAAATTTTGCTAATTCCAGTACCCGGTTCTAACGAGATGTCTCTGGTAATTATTACTTCCTGTGTCTCGATATCGAATATATGCACCTTAAAATCTATTTTTGCAGATTTAAATGGATTGTGTAAAAGAAAACGTATCTGATCGAATTCATTAACGGTATAAGGCGCCGTTTGGAAAACTATGACCTTTGGTTTCTTTTTTTTTGCTGCTTCAACGGTATTTATATTTCTATAGTTTGTAAATGCCAACACTAAACATATTCCAAGCATCAATGTGCTTATAAGCGAAATCTTTTTTTTCATTTTTTATCTCCTTTTAAATAATTGTTAATTTGTAACATCTTCATAATTCTGATTTATCACCTCCTTTGCATTTCTTATTCTAACATTTATTTTTATCTTTATTCTATATGCAGATATAGCGTATTATAAGAACAAACAGTCTGTCAAATAATGAGTGTAAAATAATATATATTTGTTCAAAATACCTTAATATAATATAGATATAAAATGTATTATAGTCGTCCCTGAAAAAGTCCTTTTTAATGGAATCTAATTAACTCTTCAGACAAAGCTCATCCAATCTTTTTCCTCTCCTTTGACAAATGGAAAACACAGGAGAATGAAAAAAATCTTCGTCTTATTCCTGTTCTTCGTGGTAAATAATATCTTATGAAAAATTCCGACGCAAAAGGGCTGAAAATCACTTTCGTTCACTCGAAATATTCAAATGTCGGGGGCACGGAGAAGTATCTCTATGTGATAAGCAGAGAGCTTGCAAAGAGAGGTGCAGAGGTAGATTTTTTTGCATCATCAATCGAAACGGAACTTTTGCCCGGAATAAAATATCATCCTGTCAGCGCAATAAAAAAACCGGCAACAGCATTCCTACTCAGTTTCCTGTTCAACTCATCATCTGCCCTTAAAAAAGAAAGTTACAGCATAATTCAGTCCTCAGGCAAGAGCGCGCCTGCTCACATCTACCGGCTCGGAGGCGGTCTGCACGAAGATTATCTTGCAAACAAGCCGGACGGCAAACTTAACTTAAACCCCTACCATAGCATTGTGAAAAAACTTGAACGGAATATCTTCGGGGAAAAAAGATTCAAAAAAATCATTTCTCCTTCAAGAAGAATTAAATCACTTATTATGGAGAGGTATAATGTTAATGGCAATGATGTTGAAGTACTGCACAACCCGGTTCTTGAAGATGTTGCTTCTGAGGAAGACAAAAAATTTCTGCGTTCATCATTCAGGAAAAAATATAAAATTGAAGATGATAATATCTGCTATCTTTTTACAGCAGGAAATTTTCGCCTGAAAGGATTGCCCGAATTAATCAATGCCTATGCAACTCTGCCGCAGAATATAAAGGAGAAAAGCAGGGTAATCGTTGCGGGAGGTGGCAGGAAAAGCAGGTATATGGATTTGCTGAGAAAAACAGGATTAGTGGATAAATTTATTTTTACCGGCAAGCTTACTGAAGGGATGAATGAGGTATATTCTGCAGGAGACGTCCTTGTACATCCCACTTATTATGACCCATTCTCGAATGTATGCCTTGAGGCAATGGCATACGGGCTCCCCGTCATAACAACTAAGATAAACGGCTTTTCAGAAGTTATCAAAAACGGAATTCACGGATACATTGTTTCCCATCCTTCTGACTGCGCGGAAATATCAGCTTTAATGACAGAACTGTCAGACAGGAATATAAGAGCGAAAATATCTGATAATTGCATTTTGAAATCAAAAGAATTCGGCATAGATAATCATATTGACCGCCTCATTGATATTTACAGAGAAGTTTCAGAAAAAAACGCTGTGTAAAAAGATAAAAAATATCTTAACCGTAAAAAATAAGTCATTGCCCGACTTGTTCGGGCAATCTAAAACGCACAGTCATCCCACGACTTGTTCGGGGGATCTAAAACACAAGGTCATCCCACGACTTGTTCGGGGGATCCAGTTGTTGATGTTTCCTGGATATTCCG
>CAZNLS010000208.1:0-2477 GCA_964573895.1 uncultured Clostridia bacterium | reverse complement strand
AGCCGATGAGCGGAGTTGAACCGCTGACCTTTTGATTACGAAAAACAATGCCGCGTACGATACACATCAATTTGTCATTTAATATAGGTGATTTTCAATGCTCTTTGAGTGGCCTTATCTGAAATGTGTCCATATTGTGACTGAAAAAATTGACCGTTTTACTTACGATGGAGAAAATCATTACTTAAAAATATTTTCAAAAGGTTCTATCACATCAGATAGCAAACGTTTTGCAGAAGCTTCAAACTGAGTTTTTGTAACTTTTTGAAAAGCCAAAAGTCCATTATTGGATACAAAAACTGATTCTTCCATGTCCTCTACGCTTCCAATCAATTCCCTAACCCCATCTCCAGCATTCTTCATCAAAGGAAACAATTGCTCTGAGATACGTGATCTTACAGCATCTTCCCACAAATCCAACCATTCATCTAATTGAACATCCCCATATAACCTCACAATTGCCAATGCCCTTCCGAGATCCTTATTGCTTCTTTTTATCTTCCTATTTTCAATCAATCCAGACATTGTTTCCGGCTTTATTCTCGGATGTTCCAAAATATTTGCAAGTGCCATCATTTCAGGACGCGCATAATAAATTCCAGTCTCTGCTTTTTTAGGGTTATAATTTGTAATCCGGAGAAACTGGAACCCACAAAGGGCAAAATGACCATTTGAGAGTATTATCCTTTTCCACTGAATACCATTGTGATCTTCTTCAGGTTCAATAAGAAACTCGAGAAACCAATCCTTTGACTCTGGAGGATACAGCCTTATTAAGGGTAATTTTCTATCTGGAATCTTATCATTCCCTGGTTCCGAAAATTCCCCATCTGCTTTCTGTTTCCAGCCAATATTGATTAATTTTTCCACAATTTGTGTTCCCGATCCTACTGCCTCAATATGGGGTGAAAGTAAGCAATCTACATCTTTAGTTCTCATCTGAAGACTGTCGTTGTCACCGAAAAAATGATATCCGGCTGCCAGACTTCCAATAATTATGATATTTTTATGAAATTCATCTGGAATTGCAGCCGATACCTGATTAAAAACCAAAGCTGGAGATATATTTTCCATTCGACTTAAACTCTCCTTTATAGATTACTTATAAGAAGTTCTTTCTTGTTTAGCATATATCTTAAAAATTCTTCTGCCTGGGTCTCAAGACGTGCTTCATGCAGATCGAGCAAACACTCCACCGGATCAGCCCATATTTCACCAGAAGGTTCTATTGCAAAAAAAGGATTCTTTCTGCGGATAAAATGTATCGCTACTTGCACTGGTGCTTCCGGATCTTGTGTTTTCTTTAATGCCGGATCTAGATATTCAATAAATTCTGGATCAAACTCATTTTCCATGTTACAAATAGATAAATCTAAACGGTTACTTCCGGAAATATTTAGATCCGGATAGTAATACTTTGCCCCAGGAATTCCTCCTATCCCAATATCTTTTCTTCTCAAACTCCTTATTCTTTCTATCAGCTTATTCACCCTTCTTGGCTGTCCTGATACATCTTTAAAGTTAATTGTTGATCGTAATTCATTGGACATAACCAGTAATTTGTTCCATTCATGTATAGGAAATCTTTTTAATTCAACTCTCCTATCAGGATATCTTTTAATATATTCTTCTGAATTCTTTAATGCTTTAGCTACAGGGGGATAACTGCATCCGATCGCTTCCTTTGCAAGCCATTCAGTTGTTAAGGGACCATCATTATTTAAAAATTTATATATCATAACCTTTAAGAGTTCAGAGTAAATGTTTACCTTATGAAGGCGTATACCCTTTTCTTTTATTAATTGAGATGTATAAATTTTAAGTTCATTCTCAATTTCATAACTTACAGATTTCCCCAATACTGTAAATTCTTCTTCCCTGTTTATAATAATTGTTAGATGGTTTGAAACTTCTGGCATAAGAACTTTTTTTATTTTTTCAAATTCCTTTTTAATCCTTATAGTTGTCATTTCCGGATTAATCAACAATAGTATAAAATCTTCATTGTTACTTATTAATTTATAGGAAATGTCCAAAATAGAATTTCTTAGCGTTCTGGCTGCACTAATCTCAATTTTTACTTCCACCAGGAAGTTTCCTATCCTAAAATCAATAGTTTTTTTCACTTTTTCCTTATTCATATATTAATTATTACCATAATTTACTTGCAAGTTCAACATTAATTTGCAAGTTTAATTTTTATTTGCAAGTTTCAATCAAAAAAAATCCGAAATACCTGCTTATAAATTGAGATACAGGGTTTAAATGAAAACTATCATAATGATTCCGGATAACCTGCTATATCAGTCGGGTTACAGGTCTATTAATCACAAATCACAACAGAAAGAGAAGTGAATAAGTTACGAAACATATGAGACTCCTAAGTTTTATTTAGGAGTTTTAGATGGCGGGCAGAATAGGCAGTATAAAGACAGCCGATGAGCGGAGTTGAACCGCTGACCTTTTGATTACGAATC
>CAZNLS010000207.1:0-2478 GCA_964573895.1 uncultured Clostridia bacterium | reverse complement strand
TTCATGCCAAGCAGGATGATATTCATACCTATACTCTTTTGGGTGCTACAAAGTTCTTTATAAAAATTCCTTTCCTTCTCGAAGGAATATTTCAAGGCATAATTGGTTCAGGAATTTCTTTGTTGCTGATAACATTTTTGCAAGCGGTTTTATACTACATATTAGGCAGTTATAAGTCGGGAATCACGGAACCTGCCATGTTGATCAGTGGGAATATAGTGGCAGGGTGTTTGCTTGGCTTGTTTGCCAGTCATAGAAGCATTTCAAAATATTTAGGGTAAAAACCAGGTAGTTGAATATGCTTCTTTCACAAGAAATAATTAACTCATAACATATATAATTAGAAACAGATCAATGACCGCAAAAAAAACAATAAAAACAAAAAAAGAAGAAAAAACAATAAATACCGTTAAAAAAGAAAAAACTGTAAAAGAAGAAAAAAAACAGCCGTCAAAAACTGGTCGAAAAAGTTTACCAAAGACAAAGGTTTCCTCTGAATTAAAATCCATTAGGGAAGAGAGGGATAAACTGAATGAAAAGAACATTCGTCTGTTGGCGGAATTTGAGAATTTTCGACGACGTACGGGAAGGGAAAAGGATGAATTAATTAAATATTCTCTAAAAGATTTTCTACTGTCACTGGTACCGGTTGTCGATGATTTGCAAAGAACGCTTGAATCAATTGATAACGACAATCCAGTACATGATGGCATTCAGCTGGTAAAGGAAAAATTTGATAAGGTTCTTAAAAAGTACGGTGTAGAATCCTTTGATTCAGTCGGCAAGGAATTTGATCCGGAGTCCCATGATGCTATGCTCATTCAGGAATCGAATGAGTTTGACAGTCAGGTTGTGATGCAGGAATTTGAAAAGGGATATAAGTACCACGATAAAATATTAAGACATGCTAAAGTCGTTGTGGCTAAATAAGGACTCCCATGAGAGATTATTATGAAATTTTAGGTGTTTCCAAAGGTGCTTCTGATGATGAAATAAAAAAAGCCTACCGCAAAACAGCAATGAAATACCATCCGGATCGTAATCCGGATGATAAATCTGCTGAAGCTAAATTTAAGGAAGCTGCAGAATCCTACTCGGTATTGAGTGACCCGGAAAAACGTAGGAGATATGATCAATATGGTCATCAGGGTGTGGATCCACAGGGATTCAGTGGTGGTGGTTTTTCAAATATGGATGATATTTTCAGTGCGTTTGGTGATATTTTTGGCGGCGGCGGATTTGGCGATTTTTTTGGTGGAAGGTCCAGACAGGGACATAAAAGGGGAACTGATTTAAAAATTAATATCCCGCTGTCTTTGGAAGAGATTATTACCGGATCCGAGAAAAAGGTAAAAATCAAGGTGATGGATTCCTGCACCGCCTGTCATGGTACCGGGTCAAAAGCCGGTTCATCCCCCCAAAGATGCTCGACCTGCAATGGTTCCGGAGAAGTTCGGCATGTACAAAACTCTTTCCTGGGACAAATTGTCAACGTACAGCCATGTCCAAGTTGCCGGGGATCAGGGGAGATGATCACTAATCCCTGCAATGTCTGCAAAGGAGACGGTAGAATTCGTACGACAAAGACAGTTTCATTTGATGTCCCTCCGGGGGTAACTTCAGGAAATTATATGACAAAAAGGGGTGAAGGGAATAAAGGTCCTAGGGGTGCGGTGAACGGAGACCTGATCATATATTTCCAGGAAAAGGAACATCCGATTTTTTTTCGTGACGGGAATGATTTATTATTGGAAGCTTGGATCAGTTACCCGCAGGCTGTGTTTGGAGATAATATTAAAGTCCCGACAGTACTTGGTAAAGTTAAACTGAAAATACCTGCAGGGATAAAAAGTGGTCAAGTACTCAGGATCAGAGGAAAAGGCGTCCCGGCTTTGAATACAAGCCGAGTAGGAGATTTGCTGGTGAGAATTAACATCACTACACCGGCATCATTAAACCATAATGCAAAAAAATTAATCCGCGATCTTTCGGCGGAACTCCCAACTGAGCCGGAATATAAAAAGTTTAAATAATGACATTTTTTACCAGACATGAAAAGAACATAATCATTGTATTGACGCTGTTACTTGTTTCTGGTTTTATTATTAAAATAATTAAAGAAAAAGTGTTTCCAGATTCCTCTGAAACACTTAAACTCATAGCTGTATCTGAGGAGATAAAAAGCAATTACTCAAATATTCCCGTAGAAAATTCACAGAGTGATTCGTCGCTTGATTTAATCAACATAAATGAATCTGATATCAATAGTCTGGTTGCCCTTCCCGGTGTTGGACCAATACTAGCTGAGAAAATCATCCGGACCAGAGAGAAATTGAACGGCTTTAAATCGATTGAGCAATTACTGGATGTCCCGGGGATCGGAGAAAAAAAATTTAATAATATTCGCAGCAAAGTAACATTATAATTTGGAGAAGCTTAAATGACAGACCAAAAAAAAATGGAGAGGAATATAGGGAT
>CAZNLS010000206.1:0-2507 GCA_964573895.1 uncultured Clostridia bacterium | reverse complement strand
GAAACCAATAATGGAGGAGAAAGAATGACAAAAAAAGGTAAGATCAGCAGGGAAGTTGTACAAAAGGCAGAAGAGATAATCGCATTTCACGGATATTCTTCATTTGAAGAGCTGGTGGAAAATTTAATTAATAATGAATACGGTAATGTAAAATCCGATGATGATAATAAGGATGAACAGGCTGAGAAGTTGAGTGGATTAGGATATATTTCATAAATGATATATTCGATAAACCATTTTTTTACAAAGCTGTTTGATTCACTTTTATCTCCCTTCAGAAATGCAAATGATTTTTGGCCAATCCTTATTCTGAGTATAATCATATCTTTTGTCATTTTGTTTTTATTAAAATATATCTCTTTCCCGAATCAGATAGTCAAAGCAAAAGAAAAGATAAAAGCAAGTATTTTTGCTATCAGAATTTATAAAGATTTCTGGAAGGTTATACTTCTATCATTTTTTAAGAGCCTCTTTCACACTTTTAGATACTTCGTTATAAATTTGATACCTTTCCTGATAATTATTCCCCTCTTAATGCCTGTTTTTGCGCAGATGGAATCCAGATATGGCGTCCGTCCCTTTAAACCGGGAGAAACGGTCGTTGTGAAAGCTGATTTTAAAAAGAGTATTAAAAATGAATCAATAGTTCTTGAGGAGAGTGAATTTTTTAAGAAGACAATGCCTCCGGTTTTCATGGATTATGCTGATAAAGAGAGTGGAAAGAGAGTACATAAGATCGACTGGAAATTAAAGATAAAAAAAGCGGGGAATTCATCTGTTAATATTAGAGCATTTGAAAAAATATTTTCAAAAAGGATTGTTTCAGGAGATTTAAAAATGTCGCTATCCGATAAAAAGTATGCAGAGTCATCTTGGTGGCATTTTATCTACCCTTCAGAGTCACTTTTTGGAGAAAATGAGAGTATTAATTCTGTTTCGATCAGTTATCCGGCAAAAACCGTTAATTTTCTCGGTGTGAAAATGCACTGGATATTCTGGAACCTGATCATTGTTGTTGTTTTGATCCTTATTTTTAAAAATCGATTTGGTGTGGAGTTTTAAATATTCAGAGAATTCTTGTAATTTTAAATCGTCCTGCGATTGATATAGAAATTTTGTATGAGTAGTATTTATTGGAAATATATATAGAACATAGCGGAGAAACCATTCCATCCGGATGAAATACCGGAGATCTGTTAGTTGAAGCAGACACATTTTTCAGCTGTAAATCCGAATATAATTCCCATCTTTTGTGTTTTTTCAATTGAGTGTAAATAATATTTTCTTTTATTGATATTTTCATCACCCTGTTCTGCCTGATAGCTTCATATCGGGCCCTGCTCAATGAAAATGAAACAGCTCTTAACTGATTCTGAATTTCAGCTCTTCTCATAAATGAACTGAAACCTGCAATTCCGTGAAATAAAAGAACTGAAATAATACATAAAGAAGCCAGAAGCTCCGGTAATGTGTAACCGGTATTTCTGCTATTGCTAATTTTCAACCGGTTCAATGTAATCAGTTATAAAATAGCCAAGCAGGGTACTCTTTTTTACCCTGATCCACTCTGTCAATTTAGTTGTTTGAGATTGAAGAACTTTTAGCCCCCGGGGATTGATAATTTCTGATACGGCAACGTTTCCTTTTATGGTAAGATTGCTGCTCCCTTTTATAAGTTTTCCACCTGAAAAGAGAGAAATATTAAAGATACCTTCTCCGCCTTCTGATATCTTAATATTAGTCATGCAGTTGTCAGTAGATTTATACGGATTGCAGATACAGAATAATTTCAATGGTGTGTGCTCGAATTTTTTTTTAGACATTGATTTTAAACTCCCTTCAATTGTAGTACTTCCGAACACTACAAGCTCAAGACCTGTTGTGGAAGAAAATGTCTGATCATTATTACCGGATAACTTTAAGATATTGCCATTAACTATCATCTTTTCACTGAATTCCCCCGGGATTTGATCTAACGCGGGAAGGATATTTGTAAAATCTTCTCCCGGTTCATACTCGATTCTGAATTTTTCAAGGTTTTTTTCTACTGTAATAACCTGTAGTTTACCCATTGCCGAAAGGATAATATTATCGGGATCAGTATTTATCAGAATTGAACAATTCCCTCTATTGTCAGAAAACAAATAAATATTTTTTTCCAAACCTGGAAATACGTTATTATCTTCACCCTTCAGTATATCCGATGCATAAATCCCGTTTCGCTCCCTAAAATTTTCTTTTAGGAATTTTTTAATATCAAAAATTATATTATATTTGGAGTCAGGAACATTGTTCATTTTGGAGTTACTTTGAAATGAATCTCCCGTTCTGTTTTTGCCGGGAAATATATTTTTTTTCCCAAACTGTAAAACCCTGAATAAGTCTATCGGCAGATCTCCCTTATAAATTTTGAAGCGATTTGAATTTTCATATCTGAAACCGGTGCGGGCATATGTTGCATTGATTTTTAATTCACCTGAAATTATTTTGTAAAACTCCCTGAAATT
>CAZNLS010000205.1:0-2518 GCA_964573895.1 uncultured Clostridia bacterium | reverse complement strand
TTTCTAAACCCCTCGAATTCGAGGGGTTTAAAATCTGGGTTATAAAGTGATTCCCAAATTCCTAAAAATTCAATTGTATTTCTGTTTCGCATCCAATTGCCAATAACCGCACTTGGGTCATCAGATTTATGCTTAGCAATATCTGTTAATGAGATAAAGTCTTGCTCTTTTGCATAAAAAATCGTTATTTCCCGTCCTTTAACTTTAATTATTTTATTCTTTTTACTCATCTTTCAACTCGATTTTAGCAAGGTTTTCGGCAATGCGTTTATTTAAAATAGCTTCTTCTTTTAGCTGTTCTTTGAATTCGGATTTTAGTTTTGTAAACCGTTCTTTAAAATCAAAGTCATCTTCTTCTTCCGGGAGTCCGACATAACGGCCGGGAGTGAGGACATAATCCAACTTGGATACTTCCTCGATAGTCTCCGATTTACAAAAACCTTTGATATCTTCATAGCTGCCTGATAAATTCCTCCAATCGTGATAGGTCTCTGCAATCTTTAAAATATCCTCTTTTGAAAATTCTCTTGTTCTTCTGTTTATCAAATGCCCAAAATTTCTTGCATCTATGAACAAAATTTCATCAGTTCTGTTTCTGAATTTTCCATTAGCTTTGTTCCTGCTTAAGAACCAGAGACTGGCGGGAATTTGTGTATTTAAAAATAACTTTGCAGGAAGATTAACAATACAATCCACCAACCTGGCTTCCACAAGTGCTTTTCTTATATCTCCTTCCCCTGACGTTTTTGAAGTTAGAGCTCCCTTTGCAAGGACAAATCCGGTCTGTCCGCTCGGGTTTAAATGATACAGGAAATGCTGAATCCAGGCATAATTTGCATTTCCGGTTGGAGGAGTGCCAAATTGCCACCTTCCGTCCTTTTTTAATAATTCACCACTCCAGTCGCTATCGTTGAAAGGAGGATTTGCAATAACATAATCGACTTTCAGATCTTTATGAGCATCATTCATAAAAGAACCTTCACTGTTCCACTTCACCTGTGTACTGTCCAATCCCCGTATGGCCAGGTTCATCTTTGCCAGCCGCCAGGTGGTCTGATTGCTCTCCTGCCCGTAAATAGAAATATCATTCACATTTCCACGGTGTTCTTTTACAAATTTCTCCGACTGAACGAACATACCTCCCGAACCGCAACAGGGATCGAATACCCTTCCTTTGTATGGCTCCAGCATCTCAACCAGCAGTTCAACAACACTTCTCGGTGTGTAAAACTGTCCTGCCTGTTTCCCTTCGGCAAGTGCAAATTTACCTAAGAAATATTCAAAAACGTGCCCGAGAATATCTGCGCTTCGAGATTTAGCATCACCAAGAGCAATATTACTGATAAGATCAATCAATCCACCTAAAGTGGTCGGATCAAGATTGCCTTTCGCATATACCTTCGGCAGCACATTTCGAAGAGAAGGATTTTCCCGTTCAATAGCATCCATTGCCTCATCAACAGTTTTCCCAATTGTCGGCTGTTTCGCATGAGTTTTTAAAAAGCTCCACCGGGAAGAAGGAGGCACAAAGAAAACATTCTCGGCTTTATATTCATCTTTATCTTCCGAATCAGCACCTGCATAATCCCCCTCCCCTTTTTGAAGTTTTTCAAACAGTTCATCAAAAGCATCAGATATGTATTTAAGGAAGATCAGTCCCATTACAATATGCTTATATTCAGCCGCATCAATATTTTTTCTGAGTTTGTCCGCAGCCTTCCACAGCTGAGTCTCTATCGGTTCTTCTTTTGAATTATTATTGCCTTTAGCCATTAATTTCTCCCGATTTATAATGAGGATGTACAGGATTTAACCATACCTCTGCAAAACTTTCTGATAAATTTATTATTTTCATTACATTAAATTTTTATCTTTTAAACTCAGGTGTTTATCTTTGCCGATGATGATATGATCAATAACTTCAATTCCGAGGATATCCCCCGCTTTCTTAAGCCTGTTGGTAACAGCCAGATCAACTTCACTTGGATCCACATTCCCGGAAGGATGATTGTGAACAAAAATAACAGAAGCAGCTCTGTCCGAGATTGCATCTGCAAATATCTCCCTCGGATGAACAAGAGATTTATTAAGAGTACCTATAAATACCGTCCTCTTCTCTATCAGATTGCCTGCTCCATCAAGGGTCAGTGTCACAAAATGTTCCTGTTTTTTATTTCTGAGATCTTCTATATGCCTGATTACATCTTCAGCACTCTGAATTTTCCCATTTGATTTAATCAGAAATCTTTTGGAAAACTCGATTGCCGATACGATCTGGCATGCTTTTGCCCTCCCTATTCCTTCAATATCTATAAGATTTTTAACCGTCAGATTATCGAAATCTTTCTCTGCTTTTTTTGTAATATCCTTTGAAACCTTGTAAACATCTTTTCCTTTTATGCCGCTACCCAAGATAACCGCAATCAATTCCAGGGTTGAGAGGGCTGAAGGCCCTTTTTTTATCAGTTTTTCCCTCGGTCTATCAATTTTCTGTAAATCTTTAAATCGTTTTGACAAT
>CAZNLS010000204.1:0-2540 GCA_964573895.1 uncultured Clostridia bacterium | reverse complement strand
TTTCGCATATAATTTAAAGAAGTTGAGAGAAAAATTTTTATTACCTGTTTCAGGGTTTTTCAAAAACAATCATATAAAAATAATTTTATTTCTAATTATTACCGCCTATTTTTTGATCGGGATAAACCAGACGGTTCCTTTCAATTCTGTGGATGAAGATATGCTTGCAAGGTGGAGTTGGGAGATGTATGAAAATCCCTTTCCGGTTCTTCTTTATCCTCCTCTGTTTGTGTATCTCCATTTCATGCTTTCTATTATTTACAAGTTTTTCTTTGTTCTTCTGGGGGTATCCGGAAGTAGTGCCGAATTTATCTATTCCGGTGAAGGTTTCAGGTTCATGATGGAAGTGGGACGGTTCATAAATGTACTTGCGGGATCAGCTATCCTGTACATCGTTTACCGGACGGGAAAGAGATTTTGGAATGAACAGACTGGAATTATGGCTGTCTCACTTATCGCATTTAACCCGGTTTTTATCCTCCATTCCCATATATATAAATCCGATATTATACTTTTACTTCTTATCGTATTGTCCCTCTTTTTTACATTAAAATTTGTGGAAACGAGCATGAACAGGTATCTTATAATCTCTTCTCTAATTTCCGGCATTGCCATTGCTGCTAAGTACAACATAATTATATATCCGGTCGTTCTTGTTGCAGCAATTTTAATTTGTAAAAATGGAGGGTCAATTTTAAAAAGATTTGCTCTCATGGCAATATCAATATTTTTCGGATTTTTGCTCAGTGCACCTAACTGGATAGTCCATCCTTTTGGAAATCTGGATAAATTCCTCTCAATCTTCATTAATAAAGGATCTACCATATTTACCTTGAATTCATATTCTGCGGCAGATATATTCAAAAAATTTATTGCAGGAGTTTTTGAAAGTTTAGGCACACTCTACTTTGGGTTGTTAATAATAAGTTTCATATCAGCCCTCATATGGAAGAAAAAGAAGTCGATTCTGATGATGATTTTTATTCTCTCTTATATACTGTTTTTCGGATTATCCGGATTTTACGGGAATAGATTCCTCCTGCCCCTCCTTCCTTTTACGGCTCTCATTATTTCAGGGACTGTTTTGAGAGATATAAGAAAATTAAAACTTAAACCTATTACCATTGGAGTTTTTAAAACAGTGGTGTGGTTAACATTACTACTATTTATTTTAAATGGAGCATTTGACGGGATCAGGAAATTCAACATTCTCCGGTCAGGTCCCAAGGAAAATTATGTCCGCAAATTCAGAAAGGATCACGGTCTGAACAATAAAAAATTCCTGATTGCTTCACAGGCATTTACTCCGAATTTCAAAGGAGATATAAGGTTTCGGAAAAATTTCATTATAAAAAGCCTCAGAAAGATTAATCCTTCGGATATTGATTTTATCCAGGTTAATAACACATATAAAAAAGTCTATTTCTCGATTGATAATGAAAAGAATAATAAGAGGAATAAATTTATTAACCTAAATAATTTTAATAAGTTTTATGAAATTAAGAGGAAGAAAGTTCAGGACTGGGATGATGACTACTCATTTTATTACAGACAGAATCCTCAATTACATGGATTAAAAGTAAAAAGCAACCAAAGGATCATTCTTCCTAAAATGTTTTCTTCAACAAAAAAATGGACGATGTTTCCTGAGGGTAAATACAGAAAGCATCCCGGATTTGGAATATCTGAAAACACCTTATACCACAGTCGTATTTTTTCATCTGAAAAGATAAACAAATTAAAACTATATATCTTCTTTCCCGGGAGCATATATAATCTGGATGTCAGAGTAAATGGTAAAATTAAATTAGTAAAAAGTGATGACAAAAGGGCAGAGATCAAACGTATCATTTTTATCAATCCCCCGGAGAAACAGTTTGAGACAGGTTATGTATATGATCTGACTGTTGAAGCTTCGGAGAGGAAGCTTTTCAGGTCAAAAAAACCGGTTTTTTACCTGATATACCTGCCAGAGTATGAAGCAAGAAAGTTTGATCCTATCCCGTCTGTTCTTGCACAAAAGGAGAATGTAAGGATTGGAGATATCTTTAAAAATGAGAAGCTCCCCGGATGGCTAATTAGGTTCTATCGGGAGACTGGAATTGATTTAACTTTGTATAAATTTATGCAGACAGCTGACTATGATTTTCCTCCTGAAGGATATAGAGGAGCATATTATTTCTATCCGATTTTGTGCGACCGTATATATGTTGATATAAAAGGCACTCCATTTATTCCCGATTATTTCAGTAAGAATGAATGCACTCTGAAAGTGGAGATAGTTGAATCGGGAAAAACCGGTATTGAAGTAAAAAAATATCTTTTTTCGGGAATACCTGTCGTGATGGATCTAAAAAAATCATCGGCTAAATTTATCAGGATCACCCCGGTTAATTTCAGAGAAAATAATTTTTCTCCTCATTCTGTTTTGATCAGGCCGGACTTCCCTCTTTATACGAAATAAGTTTTGGATCTATCTTTTTTTCCAGCCCCAGTCTTCATAATAATCCCAACTCACCATCGCCTTAAGTTCGTTGAGT
>CAZNLS010000203.1:0-2578 GCA_964573895.1 uncultured Clostridia bacterium | reverse complement strand
ATTCACCTCTTTTTTTTGAAATATTATCAACAATTCCTGAAAATGGTGCTGTAATTTTATAGAGTTTTAATTGTTCGGAGAGAGTACCTATTTTTTTTTGAAGTGATTCAACTCTGTTTTTTGATTCCAGGTATTGGACTTCCGAACCGATTTTCTTTTTCCAGAGATCACTCCTTTTTTTAAAAATCACTTTGGCAAGTGAAAGGGAGG
This sequence comes from uncultured Clostridia bacterium, assembly GCA_964573895.1. Lineage (GTDB taxonomy): Bacteria > Acidobacteriota > Aminicenantia > UBA2199 > UBA2199 > CAZNLS01. The sequence continues at coordinate 2,368 of CAZNLS010000203.1, read as the reverse complement.
TTCTTAATTCTGAAATTGTGCTTTCGATTACCTTGGAGTTCAATTTTACAAGAAGATCTCCCCTGTTTGCCCTCTCTCCCTCCTTAACAGTTATTTTTTCTATCTGACCGGGAACTTCCGGACTTATAAATGCTTCATCAACAGCTTCCACTGAGCCGTTAACCGTAAAAAAGTGCTCGAAATGTCTGTATGCAATTATGCTCACTTTTACAGGGATACCTTCCCCATTAATATCTTCCTTTTTTTCATTAAGCTGTTTTTCCAGATCATGTATATCTGTTTGCAGTGTGGTTATTTTTTCCTTGTATTTCCCAATCTTCTCCTTAATTTTCTTCTTGCTGTCAGTTTTCCCGCAGGATGTAACTAAGGTAAGGAAAAGTATCAAAAAAATTATTCTTTTGTACATTATATACTCCCTGTTTAAATTTTATTTAACAGTTTCATTAATTCTATTTTTGAATCAGATAACTGTAAAAGTGAATTTCTGAAATTAATTTCCGTTTCCAGGTATTGATTATATGCCTGGATAAGTTCCATACTTGAAGAAATTCCTTCCTTATATTTTGAAAGAAACTTGTTATATATTTTTTTTGATAGCTTTACACTATTCATCAATGTTAATGAATTATTCACTGAATTTGAAAATCCGGTTAAAGCCCTTTTATAATTTAAGTTCAAGCCCTTTTTAACTTCTTTTTTTATATTAACCGCTTTTTTTAATTCCAGTCTTGATTGCTGCACTCTGGAACTTCTAAGACCGGAACTGAATATAGGTATTTTTAGATTTATTCCTGCGATAACAGTCGGGTACCATTTTCCTCCATCTTTTTTGAAGAAGTTGAATTCATCCCTCATAGCATTACCTGAAACTGTAAAGAAGGCTGAAAGAGAAGGTAAAAATGAAGATTGCTCTTTTTTTAGAAGCATTGAAGAAGTTTTAACGGCTGTTTCAGCAATCATCATATCAACATTATTTTCCGGGGAAAAAACATTATTCCCTACTATTTTTCTTTTATGAAGTCTTTCTATTAAAGAATCAAAAGTCTCACTAACTGATATTTCCGCATCAAGAGACATCCCCATTTGAAATTTTAGCAGCCGGTAACTTATTTCCAACTGATTATTCATATTCTTCTTTCGATTGGCAAGATTTGAAAGAGATAATTTTATCTGATCAACATCAGTATCTTCAATAAAACCGGCCCTGTTCATCTCACGGGTCTCTTTGTAAAGTTTTTCCAGGTTTGAATAATTTTTGTTTAAAATTGATAGAAGGCTTTTTGTAATAATGATCATATTATATGTTTGAGTAACCAGAGATTTAACTTCAATTTTGGATTTAATTAAATTTTCTTCTGATATGCGCTTATAAATTTTCGCAGATTGAAGCCCCACTATATATGTTCCGTCAAAAATCAATTGGTTTACAGTTAAATCAACGGATGCACTATGCTGAGTCCCAAACCTGATCTCTGCGAAAGTGTCATCTTCAGCATCAGGGTCAATAAATTTTGCGGGGATTAAGGTCGTTGGAATTTTTAGCTGATCAGTGTATGAGACTTTTCCGCTTATCTGAGGAAGTCCCGATGCAGTTGTTTCCCATATTTTTTTTTTGGCAATCGAAAGGTCAATTACTGAATTTTTTACCTTTGTGCTGTGCCTGACTGCAAATTTTTTTACTTTTTCAAGCGAAAGACTCTTAATTTTAGTATCAGATGATATTTCTGAGTCAGGATGAAGATTGAACGCCATAAAGAATAATGAAAAAATCAATGTAGATGTATATAAAATTTTACTTTTCATAGTCTTATTACTTAAATAAACTGAAAATAGTTTAATATTTATTTTAAATTCAAATTCACTTTAAGTCAACCGGATTTTTTTAAATTTCTACAGGAAGATCCTTTGACCTGGCAATTGTTATTGCATATATATCCTCTGTTTCTTTTTTTAAGGTATCTATGCATTTTTTTATTGTTGTTCCGGTTGTATAAACATCGTCCACCAGAAGAAGCCTCATCTCCTCAATAATAGAATTTTTTTTTAAAGAAAATGCACCATTCAGATTTTTTATTCTTTTTTTATACCCGAGTCCGGATTGCGGCTCTGTTTTTTTTATTTTTACAAGTCTGTTTTTCAATACAGGAATACCTGTTTTCTTAGATATTTGTTTTGAAATCTCCAATACCGGATCAAAAGAGCGTTTTCTGCTGTGGTCACCAGGCACAGGGACAATGTAGTCAAATAAAAATCCGTATTCCTCTTTCATCAGATTGACAAGGATTTTACTGAAATAATATTTAATTAATTCATTTCCATTAAATTTACACAACAATATGAGTTTTCTCAAACCGCCTCTGTAATCCCC
>CAZNLS010000202.1:0-2601 GCA_964573895.1 uncultured Clostridia bacterium | reverse complement strand
GGGAATCAAAGGGGGGTTATAACTCTCACAAAAAGTAAAACCTCACACCTCCCTCGCATAATCCAAAAACTTATTATCTCTTATTATTGCAACGGGAATATTCTTTCTTTTTACTCTTCTCAGGAGTGGTCTGAATTCGCTCAGGTAATCATCATCCGTAGAAATAATCACGCATCCGAGGGATGAGTTATAAGCACCTGCCGGGTTGTGTATATTAATTCCGAAAAATCCCTTTTCCTCGTACCACGAGCCGCCTTCGTACCTTCTGACGTAAACCTCGCAGAAATCCTGGCAGATAGCATCCCTTCCCGCTACTTGCCTGTGGTTTCTGATGTTCCCGAAATAAATCTGCTCGCATATATTAGCGATATGTCGTCTTTTGTATTTGGGGTCGGCTGTGCAGTTAAACACATACCTCCTGTAGTTGTCGCCCGGGCGGTTTTCTATGACTATCATCCAATCGTTATTCCTTTTCGAATCGTTAGTAACGTAGTAGTCGTTGCATCTAATGACTATAACGTTTATCGTACACTCAGCATCGAGCCATTTAATATCTTTATCTCTGAGCCATTTCGTGCCTTTCAGCTCAGAAAGGTATTTGTTGAAAATGTTTTTGTACTCGGAGTATTTCAAATCTTCGAAATACGACTTGCTAAAAACTTCACGCGGTTCACTCGTTTTACCTTCAGGTTTCACCGTTAGTGTAATATGTCCTTCTTCAGCAAGTCTTCTTAACAATGCAGCTGCACCGCACTGCTCGGATACTGCCGAATTGGAGAAACTTCCATCAGAAGTGTACTTTCCTTTTGTGTAGTGATTCGTAAAGCTCCAGAGGTAAGGTGTTAATACATCGGGATGATATTTCCTGTAACCCCAGCCGTTGTATTCCTCAAGTTTATACAGCATGCCAGGTATTGACCAGTCGTCCCATTTGTCGAGCTTTTTGTATTTCATCGCATCCGCAGCACTCTCTTCCCACGTGAAGGGAGGTTTGCCTTTCTTCGGTCTTCCCGATGGAACATGAACGGTTCGCTTTTTTAGAGAATCACCGTTGTGGAGATGTGTTTTGAAGTTCATCGATGATTCCATATTATGTATCACTGCAACGAAGTACCATGGTATTTTAAGAGGCGTTGCAACCGTTTCGTATCTCTTTTTATTTTTAACGAGCTTATCCACGATTGCACTTATATCGGATTTCCGGTTCCTTCTGAATACACACGTATCGAAAAGCCCCCTGTATTCCTGTTTTAGGCTTTCGGTAAATTTTGTATCCTTCATTTTCTTTTCTGTAGAGTCGTATCCTAGTTCCTCAGCTTTTGTGATAGTTTTTCTTCCGGCTTTACCGTCTTGCTTTAAACCGTACTTCTTTTGGAATTTCACTGTGGCACCGTAAGTCAGCGGACCGAATATGCCATCCGCTTTCCCGGGTTTAAAACCCTGCTTGATAAGAAACTTCTGCCATTTCTTGACATCGTTTCCACGTGAACCTTTTTTTAGAGTTCGCATTCTTTTTTACTCCTTGAATAATAACGGGCTTCACGAAGTGATCCCTTCGGGAAAAGCCCTACACTTTTTAGTATTTATTCCCCGTAATAAATGCCTGCCTGGCAATAGAGACAGGACGGGGCTATTGAATAACTCTTTCTCATATCATTTATCGTCTGTCGATTCCCCTTCTTTTTCTTCTTCTTGGGTTGCACCTTTTGTACCAATGCCCTTACCGAGAATGTATCCCGAAATACCGGCAAGAATAGCGGCTAACTCCCGTCCTTCCAGTATCCCGAGAATTCCAAAGAGTATAATTGCAATTATTAATATGAATAAAGTAATAAATTGAAGACCGCTTCCTCCCAACAATTTCTCAGCTATAGGCTCTTTCCTGTTTGATTTCCACAAGATTACTATAAAACATCCAATCAACAAAATAGCTATCAAACCGGTGAACATATAACTAACAGACTTACGGAATTCCTGCTCCTGGTATTCGGGAGCCAGGGCTTCATCGATCGTAGTTATGCATTTCCTTAAATCTTCATCGATATTTTTAATATTGGATTCAGCAATTGCCATATCATCCCGGATGTCTTCCTGCTTGTGTAAAATACTGGTTCTTATCGTATCCAATTTTGGATACAGACTCTTGAGATCTGTCTCGCTGTAAGTCTTTTGGAAGTTTATCCCTGCATTCGTGAAATATGATTCATCAATTTCGGAAAAGTAAGTATTCAACTGATAGGTTCCGTCTTCCTGCTGCCCAATACCCGCCTTCAGTTTATTATAACCAGAATTGAAAATCTTTAAATTATTTGTTATCGTGAGATTTTCTTTTTCCAGGTTCTGAAGCATCGAACTCTCCTGTTTCCTTTGATTTTCTTTTTCCGACCTGTAATCACGGAGCTTCTTAAAATTTTCTAAATCATCCGATGAGCTAAACTCTACATCAAAATCCTGCGGGATAAAAATAACTTTTATACTGGAAAAGTCTGTAACCTTCTCGGAACGTCCTTTATTAACACCCCCTTTTGATTCTTCATCATCCTGGGCAAAAGACAGATTAAAAAGAAGCAGTAATAAAATTATTAAAATATTTTTCATGAC
>CAZNLS010000201.1:0-2624 GCA_964573895.1 uncultured Clostridia bacterium | reverse complement strand
GGATGTATATCCTTTACCAGGACGTTTGAATATGCACCCGATATCTTTCCCCAGCAGGGATAAAAGTCAATCCATCTCTCGTTAAATGCTCTGTTCAGAATTGCATGATAATCATGTCCCAGGGGTTTTAGTGAATTTTTTATTAATTCTTCTGCTTCCGAGAGGTCATATTCCCTTTCCGGATGATCCATGACTGAAGATGCATAAAGATCCGAATATCGCAATTCATTCAGTTTGAGCATTTTTTTCTTCAGGATAAGATATTTGTGAAGAACAGGGAGATTTTTTCGTACGGATTTTATAAGTGTTTCATATATTTTAATGTCAATTTTTTCAGGTGAAAGTGCAGCATTCAGAGACCCGGAATAATTTTTTATCTTTGCATTAAATCCGTCTTTTTTTACACTTCCGTCAAGCAGAGCTGCAAATGTATTTCTGAATTTAAATTGATTTCCCCAGAATTTTAAAAAGACTTTTTTCCTCTCCTCCCGTGATTTGGAGTTTCTCAGATATACATATTCCTGCCAGCCGAGTTTTATTCGTTTCCCGCTCTGCAGGATAATTTCCGGCTTAGGAATCTCCAGATTCCTGAAAATAGATGATACATCTCCCGGAGTTTCCGAGAACAGTTCTGTCAATGAAGAAACTTTTGCGACCTCTCCTTTGAGAATATGACCGGCACTGTCAAAAATTGAGTTGAACATCCGGCTGTATTGATCAAGCCCGGGCTGTTCTTTTTTATACTGCTTAAATTTCCCGTCTCCGAGATTAATAATATCTTCTTCAAGTGAAGCTGTTATTTCTTTGGTTTTAATATGGAGAGATTTTACTTCTCCCTTCATAGAGATAAATTCCGAACGATTTAGAAATGTGTCGGATTTCAGGGATGAATAGGAGTGGAGTTTTAAAATTTCAAGCCTGATCAAGCTTAGACTGTCAAGGAATTTATACATTTTTTCAGAATTTTCTGTCCAGCCGGAGACCAGTTCAATCAATCTTTCAATATTATCTGAAGTTTTTTGGAAACTCTTTTTCCACTCTTTCACAGATTTAAAAATATCTTCGGTTTTCCATCTGAAACGTTCCGGTATTTTATCTGAACTTTTCCCGGAAAAATCGGGGATCTTTTTTATTTCATCCATGAATACTATTTATCCCGATATTATAAAAAATGCAATACTGATAATTTTTTACCTTGATCCGGTTATTCCAAAAACTATTCTGAATTCAAGTTCAGGCTGGTTGACCGCCTTGTTTGCATTACTGTAACCATAGTCTCTTCTCGGATTTATATTTTGATCATTCGGATAGTATGTTGTATCGTGTCCGTGGATGTGTGAGGGTAAATAATAATCTAATCCCGTTGTTATCTTGAGGAATTTCTTTGAAGAGAGTTTAAAAAAATGTTCAGTTCCAATGCCTATTCCTGAATTATTTGATTTAACTTCAAATTCCTCATTTCCACCTGAATATTTAAAAAATCCTTTGAATACTGCATATCTGAATCCAAAATAAATATTTGATCTCGGATAGATCCTGAGTTTTAGTCTCTTTATCAGATCCAGCCTTACTTTGATCACACGTCCACTTTTTTCCGGAATGCCATTAGTAGCATCATTTATAAAGACTTTTCTTGCCAGCGCCGGGTTCCCCGGGTCTGGAAAAGAAATACCAAAGGCAATTCTTGTTTTTGTGTTTTTAACCGGGATAAGTTTTGAAATAAAATTTAGAAGGAAACCCGGCCCTTCATCAAAACCGATATCGATTCCGGTTCTAAAATAGGAACCCTGCAGTTGTGAATAAAAAAGAGTTCCGAAAATTAAAAAAAAAGTGATTAAACTCCTATACTTAAAAAAATCTCTCCTTCCCATAAAGAGATATTATTACTAAAAAATAATTATTTCAACTTTGGAACGATTTTTATTTGGAAATTTATCAGTTTATCAGCGGGCAGATTAAATCTGCCCGCTGATAAATTTATCTATTTTCCCGATTTGTTGTAAAGGAACTTAAAAAACTCAAAATCTGTTGTAAATGTCTTCTTCATGCCGGGGATTATTTTCTGGTATTGGACAAGCGCCATCCAAAATTCTGCAAATGCCTGGTCCCTGTTGTAGGCTTTATTACGTATCTCCAGTGCTGTTGCATCGGCTTTTGCCTTGATCTCTTTTGCTTTCCTTTCTGCATCAGATCTTATCATTAGCAGTTCCTTTTGCATCTTTCCCAGCCATCTGGCTTTCTGTCCCTCACCGTCGGATCTGAATGCCTGAGCGATCTGGTTTCTCTCTTTTATCATCCTGTTGAATACACTGTGTGTCAGATCGTCCGAATATTTGATCTGCCTTATTATGATATCTATTAACTCAATACCATACTGCGGAGTTGTCTTTCTTGCTTCTATCAGCATTTCGTCAGAGAGTTTTTTTCTCCCTTTGTTTATAGTTGCATATTTAACATTGGTGAAAGTGGAGATTATCTGATCACTCTGCTTCCCGTTTTCCTTTTCATCTTCGGTTTTAAAGACATTTTTCCTTATGATCTGATTGATGATATTGCTGTTCCTGACGGCTTCTCTTAAGAGATTTTTTGCAATCACTGTACGAACACTCGAATCAATTACATCA
>CAZNLS010000200.1:0-2662 GCA_964573895.1 uncultured Clostridia bacterium | reverse complement strand
AAATTCAACATTTAAATAATCTTCAATTTTTCCCGTTGGATCCGTTTTATAGACACCATATCCTTTAGAAAAATATCCGGAGGTTGCATATAGAACAACAGGAATTTCTGGCAAAAGATTTCCATCTTTATCAAACGCAAAGACTCTGATCAGTGACCTTCCTCCACCGAATTCAAAACTTGCAGGATTAGCTGAAATTGATAATGTTTCCAAAGCGGCACTGCCAATAAATATCTGCAGCGGATCAGGTTCTGCTATAACATTTCCCGATCTTGCCTTAATCTCTGCAACACCGCTTGAAGAACCGGAAGTAAAATCGACTTCCGCCCTTCCATTTATCATTTCAATTTCCACCGGAGTTATATCTCCGAGAGAAGTACTTAGAAGAACAAGTGTATGATCGTGAAGGGCAACGCCATCCTTATCAAATCCGATTATTGAGATAATTGCTTTATCGCCACCGGTCTTAAGAAAACTTTTATTTGTGGATATTAATATTTTTGAGTCACCAAGAGCATATAAGGGGATTTTTTTACAGGATATATCAATCAATAAAGAGACTAAAATTAAAATCGACAGTAGAAATAGTAAAAAAACTCTTTTCCTCATTTTTTACCACTCTTTTTTTTAATTTTGAGAATGATATTCTTTTCTGTTCCGGAATCAATCGGGGCTATGTCTTCTTCGGTTATATCCGGCATTCTTATAATATACGGTGTCACTCTGAGGATTATATCCGTTTGAGTTATCTGCTTCCTGTTTGAAGAAAAAAGTTCGCCTATAATCGGTACTTTGCTCAATCCCGGAACACCTTTTTTTGATCTTCTTTCCGTATCCCTCAGAAGACCTGCCATTATTCCGGTTTCCCCGTCTTTTAACCTGATCTTGGTTTTTACCGATCTATTCCCGATGGTGGGGGGGAGAGTCGTTGTTCCGGGACTTGTAATAAAAGTCAGCTTGAAATTCAACTCCATTGAAATTTCCCCGTTATGATGTATTCGGGGGACAAGGATTATTTCAATTCCGACATCCAAAAGGTCATATGAAGTAATAGGCTGCTGATCGACTCCTCCGGTCGAAAAAGGTACAAAAGTAGTCCTGGGAACAGGAACTTTATCCCCCAGCTTTATCTCAATTTTTTCACCGTCCTCTCCCCTTACCTGAGGTCTTGCTATTACTTTCGAATCCGTATCATTCTCCAAAAGTTTATAAATCACTGTCGGCATCGTGAAAAGAAAATCCGAGGAATTAAGATAATATAACCTGTTTCCCTTTATCCCGGATGAATCCGATGAACTATTTAGGGATTGAGATACCTGGTACTGGCTGAATTCAACTCCATACTCTCTTAACCTGTCCCGGTTTACCTCCATTATATCTATTTTTACCAAAATCTCAGCTTTCCTTTTATCAAAAAAGTTAATCAATTTTTCCACCAATGCAACTTTTTCCGGAATTTCTCTTATTGTAATGGTATTCATGTACTGATCCGCAGTAATGTTCTTTACCTTGGCTACTTTATTAAGGATCTTTAAACAATCCTGTGATTTAATATTAGACAGATAAAAAACCTTTATTATCTGTTCATTATAAATTTTTCTTTTTGCTTCGGTGTTTGGAATAATGATTATTGTGTTTTTATCCAGAATTTTGTAAAAAAGACCCTTGATGAGACAGATCCTGTCTATTGCCTGTTTTAACGTTACATTTTCTATCTTCATCCCAAACTTTGAATTTTTAAAACTCGAATCAAAGATAATATTAATCTTCCCGACTTTTCCGAGAACTTCAAAAATCTTATCCAGCTTGACTACCTTTGAAAAATCGAGCTGTAACAATTCCTTATCAGCCAGTTTGGGTATCTCTTCCGAAATATTACTCCTGCTCTTTATCTTTTCGAGCCATGTCTTTTCCTCTCCTTTTCCATTATCTGACAAGGCTTTTATAAGGATTCTTTTTTCAAGTTTTGCCAGGTTACTTGAAGGATTATATTCAAGTGCTTTGTTCAGTTCGGCAATAGCAAGGTTATACTTTTTTTCCTTTCGATGAATTAGTGCTTCCCTGTAGAAGTAATTTGACGCTTCCGTCATCGCTTCCATTAATTTCAGCCTGTACCTCGCCTCTTCAGGACTCTTCCTTACAGCTTTCATATAGTATTCAATTGCTTTTATATATTTTTTCTCTTTTACAAGGTCTTCGGCTTTTTTAAAATGAATTCTGCCTGTAGCACATCCGTTAAAAAGAAAAAAAGATAAAAGTATCAGAAAGAAAATTCCTTTAAGATATGATCCCGGTTTAAAACAAAATTTCATAATTAATTTTATTATACAAACCCGTTTAATTCAATTTAATCATTTACGGCACCGATTACAAATGAACCGAAACCGAAGAAATTGAGTTCTTTGAGTTTATCATATACCCTTCTTTCCATAACAATGAGAATGTTCTGAATTTTTCTTCTTAATGAGGAAACTTTAGTTTTTTTGATGTCTGCAAGCAGGGAAGCACAGTTTCTTGAGTCTTTTAAATTAACCAGATGCATCAGGAGTCTGTTTCCGTTTCTGTCGATCAGGACCCCCAGCAGGGTCTGCTGGCGAATATTTCGGTCCAGCCCGCCAGTGAATCCGACCGATCTTCAGCGGACGAAGCCATCCGACAGGCA
>CAZNLS010000199.1:0-2680 GCA_964573895.1 uncultured Clostridia bacterium | reverse complement strand
TCTAATATAACAGCAGTTATCATTACTATTTAAACTCCACTCTTCCTTCAAAAGACTTGGCAATTGTAACCGAATCAACATAATCGATATCAGAACCAACAGGAATGCCCAAAGCTATCCTTGTAATTTTTAGATCGACCTCCCTGAAAATATCATAAATAAAATATGCTGTTGCATTTCCTTCAGTCGTAGGACTTGTCGCCAGGATAAGTTCTTTTACTCCACCTCCTGAAATCCTCTTTTTCAAACCGTCTATTTTCAGCTCATCGGGACCTATACCTTTTATAGGGGACAAATTACCTCCCAGAACATGATAAAATCCTTTGAACAATCCGGTCCGGTCAATCGAAAAAATATTAAAGGGTTCTTCTACAACACATAACTTTGACTCGTCCCGTGACTGATCACTACAGATTTCACATATATTTTCCGTAGAAATATTATTACAAATTGTACAGAACAGAGTATTTTTTTTCGCATCAGCTATTGACTCTGATAATTGTAATACACTGCTGCTATCCGCTCTCAGGATATGAAAAGCTATTCTTTGGGCAGACTTACTTCCAATGCCCGGGAGTTTCTTTAATTCTTCGATAAGTCTTGAAACCGGTCTTGTAAATCCGAACATATTTTACATTCCCGGAAAAGGTATTCCTCCCGGAAATCCACCGGGAACAGCTGACCCCATGTTATTTTTAAGTTCATCATCAACCTTTGACACAGCATCATTAAATGCAGCTGTTATTAAGTCCTGAAGCATTTCCCGGTCTTCAGGATCTATGACTTCCTTATCGATATCCAGTGATACTATATTTTTATGACCGTTCATTACGACTTTTACCATTCCACCACCGGCATTGCCCTCAACTTCAAGGGAGTTCATTTTTTCTTCCATCTGTTTAGAGACATCCTGAGCCATCTTCATTAATTGGTTCATATTTGGAAATTTCGCCATTTTATTCTCCTTTAATTGTATCTATCGAAACTATTTTTCCCCTGAGCCTGTCAGCGAAACTGTTCAGTTTTTTATCGCCCGGACCTGCAGGAGCAGAGTTTTTTTCTCTTATTTCAGAACTTTCATCAACCTTTTCCTCCCTCGACCCTGTTCCTGATTGGGGAGTTTTTGTTTCCTCAGATTTTTGTATGTTTTTTTCTTCTGCTTTTTTATCTGATAGTTTCACTTCGGGAACATTTACCGGCTCTTTCCTGCGTAATCCGCCTGTTTTCAATTCACCTAAGACATCTTCAATCTTCTTCAATTTCGGGAAAAAAGAGAGTTTAAGAAACATATATTCTAAAATTATCCTGGGATTTTCAGTGTTCCTGATCGTTATTTCCAGATCTTTCACTGAATTGAAATATCTTAGAAGCTCTACCTGGGAAAGTTCTTTTATCATTTTTTTTATTCCGGGAATGTTTTCAGGATTAAGATTCATCAATTTTTCATCTTTTATTCCCGATTTGAGAACAATAAGATTCCTAAGAAATTTGATATATTCATTATAAAAAAAACGGTTGTCTACTCCTCTTTCAGCCAGTGTATTAATTAACTCAATTATCTTATTTCTTTCCTGCCCGATTACAGCAGCAGTCAACCGGATGAAGATATCCTCTTCAATTATCCCCAGGATTTCAACTACATCATTTTCCTCTATTGTTCCGCCTGAAATCGCAATAGTCTGATCGAGTATTTTTTTGGCATCCCTGAGGCTCCCCTCAGCTGCCCTGGCTATAAGGAAGAGAGAATATTCGGATATGGTGAGATCTTCTTTCTTGCTTATTTCCGATAATAATTTCACAATAACCTCAGAAGGAATTCTTTTAAACTCAAAATGCTGACACCTTGAAACAATGGTTGCGGGAATTTTATGAAAATCAGTAGTTGCCATAATAAAGTAAGTATGATCAGGAGGCTCTTCAACAGTTTTTAAAAGTGCATTCCATGCTGAGTTTGACAGCATATGGACTTCATCTATCACAACAACACGTGCCCTGTTCCGAAAAGGTTTATACTTTACTTTTTCCCGGAGATTTCTCACCTCTTCTACTCCGTTATTCGAAGCACCGTCAATCTCGATATAGTCCGGAGATTTGTCCTCTGTTATTTCAACGCAAAACTGACAGGTATTACATGGTTCATTATCTTTAGGATTCTCACAATTCATTGCTTTTGCAAGAATTCTTGCAGCGGAGGTCTTTCCCACTCCCTTCATACCCGAAAATATTAGTGACGGATATAATTTGTTCATAGCAAGAGCATTCCTCAGAGTTTTTGTGATATGAGGCTGCCCGATCAGTTCACTGAACTTTTGCGGCCTGTATTTTCTTGCTAAAGCTAAATACATTTTATTTCCAAGGGCCGGGAATTCCCGACACATACTGAAAAGTGCTTATTGCTGCTACCTTCCGGTCCTGACAAGGTTCACACTCCAATATTGCCGGGCTCCCGAACCCCGTTTTAATACTCCTCATTCATTAAGAATTTACCTGAATTAAATAGTATCACATTTTCTTCTTATTATATAATAAAAAAAAATATGTGAAAGTCATTTTTCCATAGAAAAAAATCCGTTTTTCATGATTTGTCGAGTTTCCAACACTCACTTTATTCTCATCCCACCCATTTAGAATTATATGCAATTCAAGATTATCTATTTAGTGTATTTCAGAAATTAAAACC
>CAZNLS010000198.1:0-2839 GCA_964573895.1 uncultured Clostridia bacterium | reverse complement strand
CTATATCTCACACCTCCTTGCTCTTGTTTAAATGAGAGAGTGATCGAGCACCGTCCCTATTTGGTTTTACAAATTTTTTTTGAAAAAATTAAGAGCCATATATAGAAGTTTTTTATTCCAGACTTTATCAGGTGTTATGAAGCCATGCCCCATCCCTTCTACCGGTTTAAATGTTACATTTATCTTATGTGATTTTAAAAAGGCATGCAGTTTCTCACTTTGCTCAATTGGAACCATCCCATCATTAGTTCCATGAACAATTAAAAACGGAATATTTTTGAATGACGGATAATTCAGCGGAGAAGCCTTATTCATATTTTTCTTAAAATATAAACTGTTTGTAAATTTTTCCACAGCTTTCTGCTTCTTTTTATCTTCAGTTGCCAACATTGTAGTATAAACTTTTTTTCCGATCACAAGCTGGGCCCACGACCAGTACCAGTAAGTGAGAACACCAAGTTTTTTATATGGTTCAAATATGACCGGACCGTAAAAATCACATACTGCCTGAACCTCGCTTGAAAATCCAGGATAATTCCCTACTTTTCCCTCCATTAAAGGATTCATGTTAGTCACCCCCATTAGAGTTGCAAGGTGGCCGCCGGAAGAGAATCCCCAAACACCAATCTTTTTTGTATCAATCATAAATTTCTTTGAATTTCCTCTTAAAAATCTTACTACTGCTTTCACATCATAAAGTTGAGCGGGAAACGTGTCCATCTGGGTATATCTGTAATTAATACTGCAAAATATAAATCCCGATTCCGTAAACACTCTCCATGGAGGATTTGAATCTTCATCATCTTTAGCTCCCTCCAACAATCCTCCTCCATGAATCCATATAACAACAGGGAATTTACGTTCAAAACCGGCTCCCGGAAAATAGAGGTCCAGAGAGTGTCTCTCCATTGGAAACTGCCTGGTGACAGTTGTCTGAGCATATAACAAATCTTTTTTTACTTTTTTTGTCCGGACAAGTTTTCCTTCCAAAAATAAATTAGGGATAAAAAAAGCGCAGACAATTATTATTGTTAATTTTTTCATATTTCCCCCTTTAATCTTATAATAAAGCAATCAGTAAAAAAAAACAATTAGTTGAAACAATCACAAACTTGACATTTTAACATGACAAAATTAGGATGAATGTATAAATTTTTAACTTACAGGGGGTTAACATGAAAAAAATACAACCTGTGAAACAGGTTAACAATGAAATTTCAAGAAGAAATCTTTTTAAGTTTATGGGAGCAGGATTTCTTGCAGGAGGTCAGGCTAAAAACAGTATGATTTCTGCGGCACAAGCACGACGGGGATTTACTGCAATGTGGACACATGCATGTAATCTCCAGGTTGAATATCCGAAAAGATTATCAGGACTGTCAAGGAAAGCATTTCACACCAGGCTTGAAGGCAAACCAATGACTTCTAATTGGGTTCACTTCCCCATACCGACACCTGTCGTAGGGACTTTTGTTGGAAAATCCGGTGGAACATTTGGCGGGAAGAAACTAGAATACAGAAGATACAGGGTTGCAAAGATCTTTCTCAATTTTCGGTCAGCATCCGTAGATGCAAAAGTTATATCTATTCATCTTCATGACGGTCCGGAAAAAATAGCTGAATTTTCGAATCTTAATTACTACGGTGAAAATGCATACAAGGGATTTACATTGACAAAAAATCCGGAAGTTCACCAGGGGATTTGTCTTTCGGTTGCAGTTGAGTTCGGGAAAAACCTTAGATGGATCGAATTTCACTCTGCTGGAGCCGATTTTTTTATAACATCATGACAGGGTATTTTATCCGGCCAAACAGCGATTAAAAATCTTCGAAAGGACCAAGGTCGGGATTTCCGTTTTTTATTCTCGTATTCCCAAGCATATCATGCAATGGGAAATATTTTTCGGTTTTTATTCCACTATTAATAACAGGACTTCCGGACAGAGCATGAAAAAAGGAGTCAAGCAACGGGTCAGCGACAATATTACCGGAGCCAAAAGAATTTAATCCCTCCGGGCCCTGGCTAAGAAAAACCGTAATTGTGCCATAATCCAGAATCTTCCCGTTCTCCATGTTAAAGAAAAGAGAATTATTTATTTTTAAGTTAGATTGAGGATTCATATATGAGCCTCCGGAAGTATTAAAAAAAATAGAATTAACTATTTCAATTTCGATATGATCTCCCGAGTCATATCCAAATGTCATATTATAACTGGTGCTGCCATTAAAATTATGGAATCCCACGGTGGAATTTAAAATTCTAACTTTTGGCCCCTCTTCCACAACTATAGATGCATCTGCTCCGGTGTGGTGGACAAGACAATTAATTATATCCCCGCCATGCCAGAGTTTAATACCATTTCTCTGAACATTATTTACAATTGAATTAAAAATAACCACACGCGTTGCTTTGGTATCTATTCCATCCGCAGATGCACCTGAAAAACTGCTGTTGAGAATAAGTATATTATCCCCATGTTCAATTGCAAAACTATCAGCTCCCGAACTACCGTTACTGCTGCTTTTCATTTTTACGGAACAATTTTCAACCCGCCAGTCATAGCCGTATCCGTTTCCACAATGAATTCCAATCAGAGCTGCATTAATGATTTTCACATTATATAAAAGTAGTCCTTTCAAAGTACCATTCCATGTTGCAATTCCTTCTGAAACATCTGATATTGTACAATTGGAAACCACGCTATTATTAATTTTTTCATCACTATATAATATGCCCTGTTCGAACCCCTGAAGCATGATGCCATTGATAACCGTTTCGGAGGAGTTCACTTCGATCCCGTAAGTAACTTCATTATTCGCAGGAAGGATCCGGACAGCA
>CAZNLS010000197.1:0-2935 GCA_964573895.1 uncultured Clostridia bacterium | reverse complement strand
ATTCACGGTGAAGCGGAAGTAAAACTACCCGGCATGGAGAAAAAAACTTATGGGAAAGGAGACATCTTCAGGGTTGAAAAAGATGTTGAATTTTCTCTGTCTGTGAAATCTCCGGTTAGTTATTTATGTCTCTACAAATAGATTTAAATATAGGGGTTCAAAACAGCGGCTATCGCTATAAACGCCAAAAGACTTTCCATTAAAACATTTAACTTTTTTTTGGAAAGTCTGTCTCCGCCCTTTAGCCCAAGAAAGCTTCCTGCAATAACAAAAGGCACTATCACAGCAAAAATAATTAAATTAAATTTAATCTTTTCCCCGAAAATAATCCATATCATTGCGAGTTGAAACGGAGCGAAAGCAAGAGATAATGCAATTATCATTGATCTCATTTTTTCATTACTCCAATCGTGAGACAAAACCCAGAGAACAACCGGAGGACCGCCTATATTTGCGAAACCATTTAGAACTCCGGAAAAAAAACCGGCAAAATATCCCCATAGCGGATGAATTTCTCTCTTTTCGGGAGATATTCCCGACCATCTCAGGATAAGAACCAGGAATATTATAATCCCAATCAGTTGTTTTATATTTTCAGGTTTAAAAAATGAAACTTTGTAGAGAAAAAAAATCCCTATCGGCAATCCTGCTAATCCGAAAAAGAATAGAGGTTTTAGTTCACTCCATTTAAATGAACCAATAAAGTATCTTACACCGATTATTTTCTGGATTCCGGATCCTATAATAACAATCACAACTGCAGTCGGAAAATCATAGTTTAAGAATAATAGTAACGGCAAAACAAACAGGCCGAATCCGAATCCGGCATAGCTTTGCAAAACAGCACCTAAAAAAACTCCTAATGCAGTCTTTACAATCAAAATCACTTCCATCGGTTCAGTCTGTTGATTTTTCTTTTAATAGAATTGTAAAACCAAGTTTTTCAAGATGTTCTTTTTCTCTGATCGCATAGCTTTTATCTGTAACATTTTCCGAAACAACTTTATAAAACCCGGATTCAAAGATAATTCTAAAAACAAGATTGGACGTTGATTCATTTATATCATAAAGCAGAGCCTCAGCATTTTTCACTTCACTGAAAGCACCTGACTGCAGGTAAAAGAATAAGTTTGAAACATCCTTTTTATATGAATATTTAACATTTTTCTCACTTTTAAATTGGGAAGGCTTAACAATTCTTAAAGCTACGGGTGCGGTTCCTATATCATCAATTCCAAGCCTCTTCGCAGCTTCAAACGAAAGATCAATTATCCTGTCTTTTACAAATGGACCCCGGTCATTAATTCTTACAATAACCTTTTTTCTGTTTTTCAGATTTTCAACTTCCACGATAGTATTAAAAGCAAGTTTTCTATGTGCAGCAGTCAGTCTGTGCATGTTATAAATCTCTCCGTTTGAAGTCCTTCTTCCCTGAAATTTTCCACCGTACCAGGAAGCTACTCCTATTTCATAAATCTTACTGTCTTCAATACCATTTTCACCCTTAATCAACTTTTCAGTATCGCCGATTCTTTTACTTAATTTTCCTTTAGCAGGTTCAGTAGAAACGGTTTTTTTTTCAACACTACACGCAAAAACATATAAGAATAAAATTGGAATTATACTGATTTTTATGAATTTTCCTGAATTATACATATTAAATTATAACATAATGAAATTATTAATTAATTACTTGACATTAAGCTGCCATAATGATAATGAGATTTTATGGAAATTGAAAAGAATAGCTATTCTGAAAACAACCGGATGATTAAGGACGAAACAAAGAAGACCATCATCATAAGTCTTATGCTTGTTTTTTCAGTTCTGATTTATGCAATGATTTCAATTTTTTTATCTAATTCAAAAAATTTCAGGCTGCTGAATTTAAATAAGGAAGAGCTGAAGAATATATTTAATATCTTAAACATTGCAGCAATTTTAATGGTGATAATTATTCTGACAATTCGAAAAACTATTTTTTACTCAAACAGATTCATTAAAGACGGAATGAGTCTGAAAGAAATATTGACGGTTTGGAGATCTCTGGACCTGATACTTCTTGTTTTTGGAGAATCTATTGCTCTTCTTGGCCTTGTAATTACATTAATGGGAGTCCCGTTTGGAAGATCTTTCCATTTTTTTGTTACATCAATTCTTGTAATTCTAATTATAATGCCTGTCAACTGGAAGATAAGGGATAAACTAAAAATTCTTGAACAACAGAGGGATTTCCATTTTGATTTTTAACTGATATTTCAGTTGGTTTAAGACTGTTGTCTATTATGCTCGGGTTTGAATTTCTTGTCTTTGTAGTATATAATTTTTTCGGAGATTAAATATGAAAAAAAAAATATTGATAGTTGAATATGACTCTCCCACAATAGATAACTTAAAAGAAATCTTATCAGCGAAGATTTTTGACTTATCGATAGCCGCAGAAGGAGATATAGCAAAAAAACTCATTAAAAAACGAAAATTTGACCTGATTATATCGGCAGCAATGTTGCCAAAATTTCACGGGTTTGAGTTATCAAAATTTTCCAAAAAAGTACAACCTGATACATCTGTAATTATAATAAGCGGTGTTTATAAAGGCTCTGACTACAGAAATCAGGCTATAAGTGAATATAAAGCCGATGAATTCATTGAAAAACCTCTTGATTATAAAAAATTTCTTAAAACAGTTTTAGATATTCTGGGTATTGGTATGAATGAACTTACAAATAATCAGGATCCCGGTTCTACTCAGATTCCTGCATTTGACACAAAAAAAATAAAAACTCAGACTTCAGAAACTGAAAATTCAGATGACAAATTATCTTCTGAAGATATATTCGGTGACCTGATTGAGGACGTTGAAAATATTCCTGCACATAATATTGACCTCGATGAAGAGGCTACTTTGTCAGGAAATGATCCTGAATCCGGACCG
>CAZNLS010000196.1:0-2961 GCA_964573895.1 uncultured Clostridia bacterium | reverse complement strand
TTAGGGGTGTAAACTGCAAATCTCATCGGAGCAGACATATCTGATGAAATTATCAGATCAACCGAGAAGTTTGAAGTTGGTTTGTTACCTGCATTTGTGACAAACACCCTGATCGATTTTTTTAGATCCTGACCCGCTTTTGCTTTACCGGGACATCTGATTGAAATTCTCAAATCCGCCTGAGAATATATCATCCCAACGGAAATCAGAATAAACAAAATCATTAAAAAGATTCTTTTTTTCATTTTTAATCCTCCTTTTTAATATATATATATTTTTTCAGAAATAATATCTCATTTTATTTTGATTTTTTAATTATGCTATAATTCATTTTTTTCGGAGGTTTCAAAATGATTTTTCCCGATATACTGGATAGATTTTTAAGTTATGTGAAAATCGACACTCAATCCGATGAAGAGTCGGAATCTTTCCCGTCAACAAAAAAACAGTTCGATCTCTTACGAAAATTGAAAGATGAACTCGAAGAGATAGGATTGGAAGAAATTGAACTCGACAAATGGGGTTATCTTACAGCAACCCTTAAAACAAACCGGCAGGGAAAAATGCCGACTATCGCCCTTATTGGTCATGTTGATACATCACCCGATGTTTCCGGTAAAGATGTTAAACCGAAGCTCCACAATGAGTACAATGGAAAGGATATTATCATTAATGAAAAAGATAATGTGGTATTGAAGGTGTCGGAAACTCCGGAACTTTCTAAAAAAAAGGGAAAAACAATCATTACTTCGGATGGAACAACTCTGCTCGGAGCTGACGATAAGGCAGGGGTAGCGGAAATTATGAGTGCCGTCAATTATCTCGTAAAAAATCCGGAAGCACCCAGACCAAATATAAGAATTTTATTCACTCCGGATGAAGAGGTTGGAAGAGGAACCGAACATATCAAAATAGAAAAAATCGGCGCTGATTACGGATACACACTTGATGGAGAAAAGCTCGGGGAAATTGAAGATGAAACTTTCTGTGCAGATACTGTGGAAATTCATGCAACCGGTGTAATGGTGCACCCGGGATATGCAAAAAACAAACTGGTAAATGCAATAAAAGTTGTTTCATCTATCATAGATAAATTTCCTAAAGATTCACTCTCTCCGGAAACAACTGAAAAACGGGAGGGATACATTCACCCATTTTCAGTCTCAGGCGGCGGTGAAAAAGTGGTTGCAAAAATTTTAATCAGAGATTTTGATGAATCGGGACTTAAGAAAAAAGAGGATTATATCAAAAAGGTTACAGATGAGGTCCTTAAGCACTACCCGGGAGCATCAGCTGAAATTAAGGTCATTGAATCTTACAGAAATATGAAAATTATTCTTGACAAATATCCCGAAGTAACGAAAAAAGCAATTGAAGCTATTAAAGCTTCCGGGATTAATCCTGAAAAAAATATTATCCGTGGAGGAACCGATGGAGCACGGCTTAGCTTTATGGGTCTACCCACGCCAAATATCTTTACGGGCGGGTCAAATTTCCATTCCAGAATAGAGTGGATAACACTTGAAGATATGAAAAAAGCCGCTGAGGTAATAGTCAACCTTATGAAACTTTGGACCGAACAGCAATAAGAAACGGACTAATTTCAATTATTTATTCTGTTCTCGGGAAAAATTCGAAGCAGGATTACTCCTAATAATAAAATTATTCCAATTAAAATGAAGGTATCGGTGATAAACAGATTATCGGAAATATAGCCTATTACAGGAAGAAACAGCATCAGGAATAGTGATTTTGTCAATGCTGTAATTGAGAGGATTGTTGCCCTGTTCGAAGATGATATGCTTTCATTCAACTCTGATGTAAGGACAGGCCTTCTCAGATTTTTCATTAAAAAAAGAAGCAGAAAAAATGAGACTCCCCATTTTTCCACAATTCCTGTTCCCAATAAGATAAACGGTACAACCGCAAACAATCCAAGAAAATTCACTATAGAATATCTTTTAAAATGATTCTCCAATTTATATGCATATCTGGTTGCAAAAGCTGTTATAACCATAAACACCATATATATAATCCCGAAGAATTTCACATCAATTTTTGCCATTTTCATATAAGGCTGGAGAAATTTTTCTGAAGCTTCAATACAAAAAATAAATAGAGCGGAGTTAATAATAAGCCGGAATGTGTTGCGTCTTGCAAAAATGTCTATAATAGAATTTTTTAAATGCAAATACTGATTTTCCCAATTCAATCTTTTTACAGAATGATTTTTTTCAATATCCGCATAAGTGATAGTATTAATAATGTTCAATACTGAAGGAAAAAGAGCTGCTACAAAAACACTTTCGTATCCGAATTTTACCGCAAGATATCCTCCCGATACAGAAGCAGCTGCCTCACCGATTCTCGCCCAGAATTTGCATTTCCCGTAAACTTCAGTTGGAGTGATACTAAAACCCGAATTTTTAAGATAATCAAAAATATAAGCCTTGTGTGTGCCTGATTTAAAAGATTTGTTTACAGCAAGAAATACCATTGCAATCATAAAACTGAAAAAATCCGAAGTAAATGAAAATATCAGATATGCCGGGATTAATGCTATTCTCGATATTAACAGCACCGGTTTTTTCCCAATAAGATCTGCAATTATCCCACTTGGTATTTCCATTAGAAAGATTACTCCGGATTGTACCGAATACAGAATAAAAATTTGAGTATAATTTAATTTGTTGAATTGAAGAAATAAAATCATCACCGGTAGAAAATAATTTTGAGTTTTTAGAAATTCCGTCAAGTAAAATTTTCTTATCTGCTTCACTACATTAATTATATACTAAGTAAAAGGTTTATTATCTACAAAAGATATTTTTACATAGTCTGAATAACAATACTCATATAAAATATTTTTTTTGTTGACAATTCCGATTTTTGTTTATATAATCTCCGCAAGTTTTATCTTCAGAGCCTTTAAGCTATGAAGACGAGGGTAGAGCCCGGAAC
>CAZNLS010000195.1:0-2965 GCA_964573895.1 uncultured Clostridia bacterium | reverse complement strand
GAAAAAAAAGTTAGAGTTCCTGGATCAAAATCTCCAATTTTATCAAAGCCGCTGCTGGCATATGAAATTTCCGATAAAAACAACAATGTCTTCAAGCCGTTTCTTATAAGCAATAAACAGCTAAAATTATCCCCAAAAGATGATTTCACAAACGTAGACACTCTTAATGTATTTTTTCAGATATTAAATTTAAACAAGAACGAGCACAAGGGAAGCAGGGTAAAGATTTCATTGAAAAAAGATTCAGTAATTATTAAGGAACTTTCAGTGGAGATTTCAGATTTCAAAAAAATTATTAATATTTTCAGGTCTTTTAACCTGAAAGAACTTAGACCCTCCTACTATGAGATAGATGTGAAGTTGATATCAAATGGAAATGTCATTTCAGAGGAGTCAGTTCCTTTTGAACTATCATTAAGCAAAAAACTTAAAAGGTCATGGAACATATCTCTTGTAAATTCGAAAAATGATCCCTACATCTACAATACGATCGGAAATCAATATGTAAATGCGGAAAATTATGTCAGGGGATACAATATACTTAGATCCTCCTATTATAGAAATCCAAAAAACAGCCTGATAGCTTATGATTATTGCAAAATTCTCCTTTTGCTCGGTCAGCACAAAAAAAATCTATCAATAGGAACTAAATTTATTAATTCAAAACTACGGTATAATTTCTATCGGGTCCTTGCCCACTCTTTGATGGCATTGCAGGATTATGAGAAAGCAATAGATTATTTTAAAAAAATCCTCAATTATTCCGGGACTAACATCGATGTTCTAAATTCAATCGGTGACTCATTCGTAAAATTGGGGAAAAAAAATGAAGCCCTGGCTGCATGGGAAAAATCGCTTGAGCTGATGCCGGATCAAAAGGAGATAGCTACAAAAATAGCAAACCTAAAAAAGGAGAAAAAATGAAATTTAAAAACAGAGTTATTATTCTTATATCTGTAATTTTCATCATAAGCCTCTCTTTTACAAACAGCTGCAGCAGGTCGGGAATAAAAGTTAAAAGTCTGCCTGAAAGTGATAGGAAATTCATGAATGAAGTTTCAATTATTATTACAAAACAGGAAAAGAGAAGATTTTTATCACTGACTAATAAAGAAGACCGTGAATCATTTAAGAGTGAGTTTTGGAAAAAGCGTGACCCGGATCCACAGTCTGATGAAAATGAATTCAAAATTGAGTATTTTAACAGAATGAGCTATGCCAACAAATATTTTAAACACGGGAGAAGACCGGGTTGGAAAACAGATCGTGGGAGGATATATATGATCCTGGGTCCACCGACCACCCAAAGATTTTATCAGGGGAGGATATATTCTAATGTCGGTAAAAAACCTTTAGACGCATACCCTCATATTATCTGGTTATATGGAGATTTCCCAGTCGTATTTGTTGATTATAATTACAGTAATGACTACAGGCTTACCTCTCTTAGTGCCAGGCAGATAGGTATGTTAAATGTGGCCGGAATCATGTTGAAGCCGAAAATATCTAAAGAGAAGATCCCAATGGATTTTACTATCGACCTAAAAAGAAATTCAGAGAGGGGAACCGATATTATTTTACATATCCCAATTTCAACAATATCATTCACTACGGAAGAAAATAGTGATAAACATTCAACAAAACTGGGATTAACTCTTGAGTTTTTGAATAGAAAAACGAAAAAAAAAGTAATTAAAAAAAAGGAATATAATATAAGCCTCACGGGGAAAGAGCTGGAAAAAATGTCCGATAACTATTCAATTATGTATTCTTTGAAACTAAAAAAAGGGAAATATATATTGATTATTAAATTAAAGAATTTTACCGATAATAAGGAGACAAGAAAAAAGATTAAATTTGCTATAAAAAAATAAATAATTCAAAAAAAATTCAGGAGTAATAATGAAATTTCAAAAAAGAATAATTTTTATTTTCATAGTTGTCAGTTTGTTAACATTCACTTCAATTTCTTTCTCGCAAACAGGTGTGGGAAAGGGAAGACTTAAAGTGACTGTTCTGCTGGAAGATAATACATCTGTTGAAGGTGCAAACCTGGAAATCCAGCTGGTAGGTTCCATTAAGAGAGGAAAGGGGAAGCCGCAGATAATTCCAATAGAAGACGGCAGGATATTCAAAGCTGTTACAAAAAAAAGCGGGTTTGTAATATTCTCCACTCTCGGATACGGTTACTGGAAGGTCACTGCTACATACAAGGATTTTACACCTGCCACCCGCAGTCTTGAAGTCTTAACAATGGGAAAAAACAAGGATATTGAACTTGTGATGAAAAAATCTCTAAAAATTGTAGCCAAGGATAAGCTGAAGACCGATATTAAATCCATTGATGAAGGGATAAATCTACTTAAGGAAAAAAAATATGATCAGGCATTTCGCTCTTTTCAGAGTTATTTCAAAAAACATCCGAAGATATACCAGGTGCACTTTTTCCTTGGGAAATGTCTTAAAGAAAAGGGAGAATATGAAAGGGCAATCGACGAATATAATCTTTTGATAGACAATGCTAAAGATGATAAAAAGGGTACTGAAATCATGGCAAAAGCACTTGCAGGAATAGGTGAGGTCTATATAAAAAAGAATGATCTCAAAAAAGGGCAGGAATATTTCATGAAGTCTATCAATTTGAGCCCGAAAGATGAGATACTGGCATATAATGTTGGAGAGATATATTTCGGAAGCAATAATTCCGATGGTG
Source organism: uncultured Clostridia bacterium (assembly GCA_964573895.1). Classification (GTDB taxonomy): domain Bacteria; phylum Acidobacteriota; class Aminicenantia; order UBA2199; family UBA2199; genus CAZNLS01. The sequence goes on along the minus strand of CAZNLS010000195.1, from coordinate 252 downwards.
CTATCACCTACTATAAAAAGGCTGCGGAAATAAAACCAAAGTGGCCTGTCCCCTACCTGAAATTAGGCTATGCCTTCCTTAACAAAGGCGATATAAAAAGTGCTATTGAAAATTTTAAGATCTTTCTGAAACTCGATCCGAAATCTCCGGAGGCTGACGGGATTAAAGCGGTAATTGAGAGTCTGAAAGGAACTAAGTCAGCAATTAAAATTATTAAATCCAAAAAAAAACACACTCCGGTGTGCGACTTGG
>CAZNLS010000194.1:0-3004 GCA_964573895.1 uncultured Clostridia bacterium | reverse complement strand
AATTATTTTTTTCCCTTCTAGTTCTTCAGGCTTGTAATATAGAGCGATTCCTGCTACAAGAGTTCTTTTATCTTCTTTTGTGTCCACTTCGAGTTTTAACAGTTTGTCTGCATTTTCAAGTTTTTCGGCATGAAGGACCTTTGCCACTACCATCTCAACTTTTTTAAATTCATCAAATGTAATTAATCCGTCTTCCATTTTTAAATTTTCCTCCTTTTTATCTTCTGATTTCTTCTCATTTGATTTTTTATTAGCTGTGCCGTTCAGGAATTCGTCCAGATCGACTCTTGGGAACAATTGGACCGAATCACCTATCGAAAACCCGGAATCGGCTTCTCTCCAGCCAATCCCATCCATGTTATCTCCGAACAGGTTTTTAATCTTCTCTGAAGTTTTCGGTATAATCGGTAACAACAATGAATTTATACCGAGAATTGCACTCCTTAATGTTACCATAACTCCGGATAGGCGGGATCTCATCTTCTCATCTTTGGCAAGTTCCCAGGGTTTGGATTTGACAATGTATTTATTCAATTCCGAGATTATTTCAAAGACAGCTTCGAGGCCCCGATTATATTTGAATGAGTCAAAGAAGTTCAGGACAAGAGCCTCTTTTTTTTTGTAAAATTTTTCTATATTTCTATCATCTTCGGAAAATTCCGGTTTTATCCCAATTTTTTCGCCGAAATATTTTTTTATCATTCCTGTAGTCCTGGAGATCAGATTCCCCCAGTCATTTGACAGATCAGTATTTATTCTTGTTACAAAACCCTGATGAGAGAAATTTCCATCGGAACCGATAGGAGCTTCTCTCATAAGGAAATATCGTATGGCATCAGAATTGAAATACTCGAAGAGTACATTCGGATCGAGTACATTCCCAATGGATTTTGACATCTTTTTCTCATCCTTAAGCCACCATCCGTGGATGAGCTCTTTTTTGGGAAGTGGAAGTTCCGCTGCCATGAGAAATGCAGGCCAGTATACAGCATGAAATTTAAGAATATCTTTTGCCATTATATGGAGGTCAGCAGGCCACATTTCTTTGAAAGTCTGATCCTCTTCGAGATAATTAACCGCGGTGATATAGTTAGTAAGGGCATCAAACCATACATAAACTGTCTGCTCCTTATCGTCAGGTACCGGAACACCCCATTTAACAGTGCTCCTTGTTATACTCAGATCTCTCAGACCCATCTCAACAAATGATCTTACTTCGTTCATCCTTGATTCCGGATATATGAAATCCGGATTTTGCTTGTAAAAATCGATGAGTTTATCCTGATATGCAGAGAGTCTGAAAAAATAGCATTTTTCGGTAACTCTGGTTGTCTCTTTTCCGCAATCGGGGCATATTTTATTTCCGGAACCGGAGTCTTCAGCCATCTCGGTTACAAAACTTTCATCTGAGATGCAGTAATGACCCTCATATTCCCCTGGATAGATGTCCCCTTTTTCTATCACTTTTTTAAAAAGCTTCTGAACTCCGGCTATATGAAAATCGTCGGTTGTTCTTATAAACTTGTCATAGTCTATATTAAGTTTTTTCCAAAGTGCCTTGAATCTTATTACAACGGAATCTGCAAGTTGTTTTGGAGTTATCCCTTTCTTTTTTGCGTTCTCTTCAATTTTTTGTCCGTGTTCATCGGTGCCTGTCAGAAAAAAAACTTTATATCCCCTCAACTTTTTATACCTTTTAAGAACATCGGCCATAATTGTAGTATAGGCATGACCTAAATGAGGGATATCATTTACATAATAGATAGGGGTTGTAATGTAGAATTTTTTCCCATTTTCCGGATTTTCCGTTTTCATTAAATCTCCTTGAAAAATTATATCACAATTTCTGTTAAGTGAGGATTACATTTAATATGTTTACATTGATGTAAATCCAGATCTGTTTTTTTAGTCAGGGATATATGCCCAGCATTCAACTTCAACTCTTGAATTCATTGCAAGACCTGAAGCTCCGAATGCACTCCTTGCAGGTTTTCTCCCGGAAAAGAATTCAATATAAACAGAATTGAAATCACCCCACTCATTTATATCGGCAAGCATTACAGTGCATTTAAATACATTATTCATTGAAAGCCCGTGTTTTTTCAGTGTAGATTTAATGTTTTTCAGAGTCTGCGCTGCTTCGGCTTTTATTCCGCCGGGGGCAAGTTTTCCGGTTGAAGGGTCAATTCCAATCTGACCGGAGAGGATAAGTATATTCCCAACCCTGACAGCTTCACTAAAAGGTCTCGAAAGCTTTTTATCATACTCAAAAAATTCAATACTATTTTCCTTTTTCTCTTTTTTTAATCCGGTTGCTGCTATTAGGAAAAGTCCGATGAAAATAATGATTATTAATAAAAATAAATTTTTTTTGTTCATTTTTCCTCCGGAGAAAATTTTAACTCACTGAAAATACAATTTAAATATGTTTTTTACATTTAGATTGAATATTTTAAAACTTTTTGGACTAATTCTTAATTTGAGATTTAATTTGACAGGATATATATAAAATAGGGTTGAGATAGAAAAAAATATTGAAATGAGAAATAAAATAACCGGATTAATCTGCATAATAATCAACTCCCTTTTATTTATACAAATGTTTATTCAAACATCCGGTTGTAAAGTGAATAAAAGTAAAAGTGATGAATCCTTATCCGCGGGAAACCAGATCTCCGTTTCAGAAATTAAAGCAGCTACATTTATTGATCTGTCTTTTGAGAAGTTTCCTTCTCTGCCCGTGATTTCTCTTGAGACCGGTAATGTGTTATACGTTTCAGGATCAGGTAGTGATGAAAATGGCAGTGGATCAATAGGATCTCCTTTCAAGACTATTGCTAAAGCTGTTTCTATGGCAGTTTCGGGAGATAAGATTGCCGTATATGGAGGTGACTATTATGAGGAGAGCAGCCCGGGAGATTACAGAGCTGTAGTTATTGACAAAACAGGGCTTTTAATAACCTCGGTTAACGGTGATGCTGTCCGGATCCTGCCTGCTGATAAT
>CAZNLS010000193.1:0-3030 GCA_964573895.1 uncultured Clostridia bacterium | reverse complement strand
AAATCAAGAAGTTTATAATCATGAGCTACTTTTCTTGCAATAGGAGTTCCATATAATGAAAGAAGGAATGAAAGGATAAAAGTCAATATATATAGAATCTCATTCATTTTTTTTAATAATCTTTCTCTTAGCCCATGCCCCGCCAAGCAGTTTTGCTGATTTCCAAAACCTGATTATAATTTTCGGTGAACTCAATGTCAATAATCCTATCCAGACAATATCCTTAAAAAAAATAAAAGGGATTTTAAACCAATCGGATTTGAATCTGAAGTTTTTGATAAGTGTTAAATATCTATTCTTAACAAGATGATATTTTATTTCACCGGATCGGCCCAGAGCCATTGAAAACCTTGATATAAAACTATGCTTCATTGTGCCTCCCCTGAAATGATATGCAATTATTTCGGGACAAAGCTTTTTTTTCAGTCCGAAAAGATCTGCCCTCCATCCGATATCAAGATCTTCCCAAAACATGAAAAAACTTTCATCATAATACTCACCTTGTATCTTTAATTTTTCAAGTGATGTTCTCCTGAAAACTGTTACTGCACCACAAACTGAAAATATCTCTTTTTCCTCTATATCAACATTCCCCATCTTTTTCCCAAAGCCTATCTCAACCGGATGACATGCAATTGATAAAGACTGGCCGGCAGAATCCACCAGATCCCCTTCAAATCTTAATAAAAGAGGTGATGCAATATCAAGATCCTTTTCTTTTTCAAATCTATTTTTAATATTTTCCGAAAAGTGCCTGTCAAACTTTGTGTCAGGATTAGCAGTAACTATCAGATCGGTAAGGCATTGTCTGATACCAATATTAAGTGCGGCAGCATATCCGGTATTTTCATCAAGTTGATAAAGCTTTGCATTTTGGAATCGGGAGACTATTTCGGCTGAACAGTCATCGGAATCATTTTCTATTACTAAGACTTTATCAACTTTTTCCGTTTGAACGGAGAGTGATGATAAACACTCTTCCAAAAAAAATTCCGAGTTAAAGGAAACTATAATTACTGATAAAGTTAGCAAATTTAAAACACTTTAAATAATTCCCAGTTTCTTTCCACCTTCATAGAATCCCTTGAGAATGAAATCCAGGTCCTCATCAGTATGAATCGCCGTAAAAGAAGTCCTTATTAATGAATCTTCCGGTGGAACAGCCGGAGCCACTACCGGATTTGTAAAAATACCGAACTCCCTGAGGAAATACCAGAGTTTAAATGTCTTTTCCATATCTCTGAGAAAAACGGGAATTATAGGAGTTTCAGTATTCCCGGTATGATAACCCATTTCTGTAAGTTTTTTATTCATTATTTTTGTAATTTCCCACAATCTCTCCCGCCTCCATGGCTCATTCTTTATAAATTCAAGTGCTTTTTCGGCAGCTCCAAGCGCAGGCGGTGTGATGGATGCCGAAAAAATCAAAGATCTGGCATTGTGTTTAATATACTGAATTATTTTTGAATCCCCGACAACATAACCCCCGAGAGATGCAAAAGATTTAGAGAAAGTTGTTATAATCAGATCTACATCATCAACAAGTCCAAAATGTTCACAAGTTCCTCTTCCATTTTTCCCCATAACTCCCACACCATGTGCATCATCTACTATTACACGTGTTTCATACTTTTTTGCAAGACGGACTATTTCAGGAAGGTTTGCCAGATCACCTTCCATACTGAATACACCATCAACAACTATTATTTTCCCCTTTTCCTTCGGCAATCTGCTTAGTTTTTCTTCAAGCTCTTTCATATCATTGTGTTTATATTTAACTATTTCTGCAAATGAGAGCCGTACAGCGTCCATGATAGATGCATGAACCATCCTGTCGATAATAATAATATCATTCCTACCGGCGACAGCTGGAACAACACCGAGGTTTGTCTGAAATCCCGTTGAAAACATAAGAGATTCTTCCTTCCCCATAAATTCTGCAAGCTTCTTTTCAAGCTCAACATGCAATGAATAGGTCCCGTTTAAAAACCTGGAGCCGCATGTAGATGAACCATATTTTTCCACAGCTGCAATTGCAGCTTTTTTTATCTCTTTGTTATCAAAAAGACCCAGATAATTATTAGACCCAACCATCAGAATTTTTTGCCCGTCAACCCACACATTATCCCCGTCAACAGCTTCAATTTCAGTAAAATAGGGGTAGAGTCCCGATTTTTTTGCATCCTCAGCACGTGTATAATCATAACACTTCTTAAATATATCCATTACTAGCTCCTTATTATTAAAGTATAATTATTGAAAAAAAAGATCATTTTTTCAACAGTCTGTTTCTTTTTGAGTAAAAAGAGGCGTCAAACTTCTGAAAAGTTTTGACAGACCAGTTGTCGGAAAACACAGCGGTATAAATTATTTCACCCTGAATTCTCTGTTTCCCGAGGAGAGCACTTTCTCTAACTTTAAATTTTATAGGCTTCTCTTTGTCGTCAAACTCGTAGAAAATAACCTTCTTTTCTTTTACTGTTTTAAATTCAAGTTCCGAACCGGTAAAAAATGTTTTTGAGAACTGCAAATTGTCGTTCTTAAGAAAATTAATCCTTATATCCGGATTTGAAGAGATCCTTATGCCTGGAATCGGGATTATTTTTATTGCCAATTCCCCTTCTTCACCCTGTTTGATTGCTTTAGGTGAGATTTTTGCATCAATTTTCAGCAATTCTTCCTGAGATGAGCCCGAAATCCCGAAAATCAAAAAAAATGTAATTATAAAGAATGAAATCCTGTTCATAATCAACTGTTTTTATACTATATTAATAAAAGAAAGTCAATTTCCAATACACAGAACATGCCAATGGAGGCGGGAGGTTTTATCAAATTTCTCAATTTAAAATACTCATCTTAGTCAAAATGATCAAATCCCATTGTTTCAATTTCTAATTTTTTCCCCTGATGATCTATGTTGATCCCTCTGATTTTATCTACACTCCCGATAACAAAATAATCATCCAATTTACTTTTAAGCTGTTTCTCCTTTGCTGAATCTATTGTGAAGAGTAACACGTAATCCTCTCC
>CAZNLS010000192.1:0-3077 GCA_964573895.1 uncultured Clostridia bacterium | reverse complement strand
TAAAAACAATTACAGAGGATAATCATTTTCATGTTGATTTTTCGTATGGTGAAGATAAACTATCATTTAATGTCTTTTTGAACGGAAGGCATCAGGTTGACAATGCCGTCACAGCGGCATTAACAGCTCTAATTCTCAGGAGAAGAGGAAATAATATTGCTTTAAGTAAAATTCAGAAAGGTATTTCAAATACTTTCATCCCGGGAAGAGTAGAACAATATAGCGGCTCACCGGCGATTATCATAGACTCCAGTCATAATGAAGCAAGCGTAAAAGCTTTAAGAAATTTCCTCAACGAGAAGAAAAAGAAAAACCTGACATTGATCTTTGGAGTGCTTGGAGACAAGAATTACAGAACCATGGCAGAATATCTGCTTCCATATGTATCGCGGATAATATTGACTGAGCCGGAATCAAAACGGGCATTACCTTCACAAAAATTACTATCAATATTTAAAAAGAAAGATACTTATGTTATAAATGACTATATGACAGCTTTAGCCAAAGCTTGTGAGTTTAATAAAGAAATATTGATAACCGGCTCATTCTACCTGTCGGGTAAAATGAAGAATCTGTTATCGGGAGGCATAAGATGAATGAAAACGAATTTTTAAATATTGAATCGAAATATAAAGATCTCAAATCTCAGTTGGAGAGCGGAGCGATTGATAAAGAAGTTTTAAAATCCGAACTCAAAAAATTGATGGTCCGGGATGAACAGGGAAATTACTGGATGATAGGAAGTAATACAGGAAAATGGTACTTTTATGATGGGAAGGAGTGGAAAGAAAAAAATCCATATGCTCAGGAAAATAATGATTTTTCAAGAACTCAGCAGTTTTCCCATGAAGAGAGTAAAGCAGTATTTACAGAACTGAAAAAGGATTCAGCTGAATCAGGGGATGAAACAAGCGAGGAAGAAGCAGTTGAATCGGGATCAGATTCTGGTGAAGGCGAGGAAAAGAAAGAGAATGTTATAAATCTTGATAATATTGAGATGGAATATTCCGAAGAAAAAAAAGAGGATGAAGAGTCAGAATCTTCACAAATAGAAGAGAGTAATGATGAAGCAGTAGCCGTAGAAGCAGAGAACACTGATGATTCCCCCCTATTACCATCCAAATCGGGAGAAGAAGAATCTGAAGCTGATGATGGTTCAAGTTGTATAGTATGTAAATCCAAAATATCAAAATTTTCAGTTTTCTGTAATTTTTGTGGAGCAAATCAGAAAGAACTTGGCAAAAAGAAAAGTACTAAAGGTGATACATGGTCTGTCTCTTCTTTTAATATTCTTTCACTTATATTTTTCCTGGGAGGATTCGGATTAATATTCGGGATTCTTTTCGGAGCTGCCTTTGGAATATTCAATATTTTACCCGACTTTCTCTCAAAGTTCCCTCAAATGCTGATTGAAACAAGGGGGAAAATCCAGGGTGGACTTATATTTGCAGCAATTGGAGGAATTGGCGGATTTTTATTTATGGCAGTTTTTGCAGCAATATGGGGCATAATTTATAATTCCATTTCGTATCTGTTCGGAGGAATTAAGTTTAAGGTCAGGTAGTTAAGTTTGGATTTCCTGACAGATATCAATTTTTATAAGGTTTTTATCTCGGTATTTATTCCGGTCCTGATTGTTTATCTGACTATATGTGTTGTAAAAAGCAAACGTAAAAAAAGAAAATTTAAGGATCAGCTTTAAATTCTATTTATTGCATTAACTGTCTGTTCGGCAATCTCAATTTCTTCATTTGTAGGAATTACCAGGACTTTAACTCTTGAATCTTCACCGGATATTTCTCCGAATTCTCCAAAGACACTATCATTCTTCTTTTTACTGAAATCAATTCCAAGATAATTCATATCTGTTAATACTTTTTCTCTTACAAGAATATCTCTCTCTCCAATTCCGGCAGTGAAGATTAACAGGTCCAAACCGTTCATAGCTGCTGTATAAGATCCTATATATTTTTTAATGCGATAAGAAAACAGATCAATTGCAAGCAAAGCATTATTGTCACCTTTCTCTGCCGCAGCTTCCACATCTCTCATATCTGAAGAGACTCCTGATACACCCTTTATACCGCTCATCCTGTTAAGGATTATATTTACTTCTTCAGAGGAAATTCCTTCTCTTCTTTGAAGAAATAGTGGAATTGCCGGGTCTATATCGCCGCACCTTGTTCCCATCATAAGACCTTCAAGCGGAGTAAAGCCCATCGAAGTATCTATTGATTTCCCATTTTTAATGGCTGTGATTGATGATCCGTTACCGAGATGACAGGTAATAATTTTAAGCTCTTCAATGCTTTTATTTATCTTCTCTGCACCCTGTTTTGCAACGAAATAATGAGATGTCCCGTGGAAGCCATATCTCCTTATCCTGTATTTTTCATAATATTCGTACGGTATCGGATAAAAATATGCTTCAGGCCCCATCGTTTGGTGAAAAGCAGTATCAAATACTGCAGCCATCGGAACACCCGGAAGCAGTTTCATTGTTGCCTCAATGCCTGTAATATTCGGAGGGTTGTGGAGAGGAGCCAGTGGAATACACTCATTTAATGCCGCCATAACCTCATTATTTATGATAACTGTTCTGTTGAATTTTTCCCCGGCATGAACCACCCTGTGCCCTACTCCGAAAATATCTTTTTTGTCTTTAATTACTCCGGATTCCTTATCGGTTATTGTATTTAGTATCAATTTAATTCCCTGTTCATGATCTTCAATTTTCTTCTCAATCACTTTTTTTATCCCATTGATTTTAGAGGTCAGTTTTGATCCCTTCAAACCGATTCTCTCACACAAACCTGATGTCAAAACACTTCTGTCCTTAAAATCAATAAGTTGAAACTTTATTGAAGAACTCCCGGAATTAACCACGAAAATTTTCATATTATCCTCTTAAAACGTTAAAGTTGTAATTATAATACAAAGTTACAAAAAATCAATTGAATATATCTACAATTTTAATAATTATTTATTAACATTTGGCAATTGAAACAAAGTTGATTCCGATTATTTTTAAAGGCGAATTAAAATTATTTTGCTAGTGGATATCATATAAACATAAG
>CAZNLS010000191.1:0-3108 GCA_964573895.1 uncultured Clostridia bacterium | reverse complement strand
TGAAGCAGTGGAGGGAAGAGGCGACAAACTCGTACAAAAGGGCAAAACTCCAATTCGGTGGGTTTTCAAAAACGGGAAACTCACCGGAAAAAGCCAAAACACCTTACCAAAATATGATGACATAATTCTCCTTCTTGCAACAAAATCGTTTTCCATTGAAAAAAATCTGGGATTTCCGGCAGATATCGAATGGGCTTATAACGGGAAATATTTATATTTCCTTCAGGTAAGAAGCATTACCACACAAGAAAGCGATACGCTCTATTCAAACAAAATTTCCCGCGAATTTATGCCGGGAATTATCAAACCACTTGTGTGGGATGTAAACATCCCTCTTGTAAACGGCGCGTGGAAAGACATTTTGACAGAATTGATAGGCAAAAACAATATCAATATCGACGTACTTGCCAAACAGTTTTACGGAAGGTCATATTTCAATATGGGAGTAATCGGAGACATCCTTCAGTCTATGGGCATAGACAGACGGGCAATCGAAGGGTTTCTCGGAATCGACGAAAAATTTGATTTTAAAAAATTCTTCAACCCCGAATTAAAAATGCTGAGGCATATTCCCCGGATAATTTCCTTTATCTTCTATCTTCTCTTTTCATACGAAAAGGAGATACGAATCAAGCTTACAATATGGAAAGATTCAATTGATAAGATAAAGGGGAAAATCGAAAAATCATCATCGATTGGCGAATTGCGGGCAAGATACGAAGAGCTTTTTAAAGTGAACAACGAAATGGCTTATTACTATATCATTGCCCTTCTCTTCTCGTCATTTCACTACAAACGCCTTGAATCCTTTTCATCATCAAGGAATATAGATATGAAAGAGATAACTCCCGAAGATACACAAGATATAAATCCCAACATACATCTTTCCAAGTTGAAGGCAATTATTGAAACTCTTACGCGAGAAAAGAAAGAAAAGATAAGGTTGTCATCATTTGAAGACATTGCCGCATATCATGAGTTTTATGATTTGAATGGCGAATTTGAGATATTTTTCGAAAGATTCGGTCATCTGAGCGACAGTGGAAATGATTTTTCCCTGCCTCAATGGAAGGAAAATAAAGACGCCATACTGAAACTTGTAAACGAAAAAAGCAGCAAGGACATATACGCGAATGAGAAAAGACACGAAAAATTCATAAACGGGAAACATCGAAAGCTTTTTTTGAAATCGACAAAAAATCAGGAATACAAGGAAAGAGTCAGTTTTACATATAATCTCGGATTCTCCCTTTTCAGAGATTTATTTTTGCGCGCGGGAATCATTTTAAAAGAAGAGCAAATCATAGATAACAAAAACGATATTTTCTATCTTAAAACTGATGAAATATGGTCTTCACTGAAAAACAGGAAAAACAACAAACTCCGGGAAATTGTTTCTGAACGAAAGAATGAGCTAAATAAATATGAATCTGTGAATAGTGTGCCTTCAACCATTTTCGGCGAAACACCTCCACCTATTATATTGAATAATTTTGATAAAACGCTTAGAGGAATTCCCGTATCTTCCGGTTATTACGAAGGCAATGCCGTAATTGTGAACGGAATAGATGATTTCAAAAAAGTAAGCGATGGTGATATTATCGTAATCCCATACTCCGATGTGGGGTGGTCTCCTCTTTTCGCAAAAGCGCGGGCAGTCATATCTCAGGCAGGAGGAATGCTTTCTCACAGCGCAATCATTGCAAGGGAATACGGAATTCCTGCTGTGGTATCGGTGGAAAATGCCTGTACGATTCTAAAAGACGGCGACAAGATTTACATAAACGGGTTTGAAGGTATCATTCTTCGAAAGGACACTTTTTAAAAAAAATAAGACATATGAAATCACTTCGCAGAAATAATTCGTATTCTTCTTTAGGTATTATCCTATTATTTTTATTACTGCTTAATTTTTGCCCTATTGCGGTATCTTCGGAAAATGCCGTATTCGAAAACGATGAATTGTCTAAAAACATTGAATCGGGAATAGAATATCTTTTTAATCTCGATGATGAAAAAGCAGAAGAATGTTTCACCAATGCCGTAAATATTCAACCAAAAAGCCCTGAAGGTTATTTTTACCTGGCAATGGTTCACTGGAATAAAATCTACTTTAAAAACGATAAAAGCGCCCTTCCCTCCCTGGAAAAATGGATTGATAAGACAATAGAGGTTGCCGAAGAATCGGTGGAAAATTCGAACGATAAGGAAAAGAAGGCATCTTCATACCTTTATCTCGGTGGGGCATATGGTTACAAGGGTGTAATCAGCGCAATCAGACACCAGTGGTTTTCGGGATTTATCAACGCCTACAGGGGAAGAAAATACCTGAATAAATCATATAGTCTCAATCCCCATAATAAGGACTTATATCTCGGGATGGGTATGTACGATTACTCCCTCGACAAACTTCCCAAAACAATAAAAATTCTCACATATCTTATGGCATTTTCCGGCGACAGAGAGGAAGGAATAGCAAAACTGAAGGACTGCGCCGAAAACGGACACTACGCAAAAACCGAAGCATTGATTGCCCTTGCCAATATTTATTTATATCTCGAGAAGGATTACAATTCCGCTTTTCCCGTCATACGGAAATTAAAGGAAAAATATCCCGGGAATCCCCAATTTCATTACCTTTACGCAATCACCTGCGCACGACTGGAAAAATGGGAAGACGCTGAAAAGACTGCTGATATGATGGAGAAGATGGCAGAAGAAGAAAATTCTCATTTTGCCGGAATATGGGAAATAAAAAGGGAATTTCTAAAGGGTGAAATACACTGGATTAAACAGGATTTTAAAAACGCGCTAAAATTTTACGAGGAAGTACTCTTAACAAAGAGAGTCAAAAGCAACTGGGTTTTCCCCATGGCAGAAATGAGAATAGGATTAATCAACGACTTTTTAGACCGCCGGGAAGAAGCAGTAAAGAAGTATAAAGCCGTTCTTGCATATGAAAAAGAAACAAAGGACTATGCCTATCTTTACGATTACGCAAGAAAATATCTGAAAAATCCCTGCAGAATAGACGACGCCGAAAGAATGGACTGAAATAATACATAGACTGTATTGTCGAATAACCCTCAACTCAATTTTCTCTCTCCT
>CAZNLS010000190.1:0-3232 GCA_964573895.1 uncultured Clostridia bacterium | reverse complement strand
CAAAAATAGTTGTATGGTAACATTTTCTCGTGAGGCAATACGGCCGGAAATTATAATTGTCGCTGATCACACAATATTTGATTTAGAAATTTCTTATGAATTTATATTTTTGATTGGCATCCTGCCCTAGCTAAAGCAAGGGGATGATGTCAATAAATGTAAGCGTCAATTAAATGCTTACGAAGAATTGGCTTTAAAAATTTTGTCAGGTGAATTGAAACTGCCAGAGTAGATATTTAGATTTTTGAACAAATCCCCGGAAAGTTCGGGGGAAGCCTAAATTTAGGTTGCTACAAGTAGATCCCTATTACTAAAGAAGCCTCTTGACAAAGCGTTCAAAATGACTATACTTAGATACAAGTACTAACATTAAGGACGGCATGGTTTCAGTAAGAGAAAAGGAGATAATTAAGGCTTTTAAGAATAATGGGGGAGTACTACGTCAATCAAAACTTAGGAAAAATGGATTTCATCAGGATACCATAACTTCGCTTTATAAAAAGGGGATAATAGAAAAAATAAACAGAGGCCTTTATAAACTAAAAGAATATGAACCGGATAATAATCTTGACCTGGTTTATGCCTCTCTTCAATCAGAGAAGGGAGTTGTCTGTCTGATATCAGCTCTTTCATTCCATGAGATCACGGATGAGATACCGACAGAGGTCCAACTGGCAATTCCAAAGGGAGCAAGAAGGAATATAATATCTTTTCCAAAAGTAAAGTTCTATAATTTCTCTCAGGAGACATGGGAGGCTGGTATTCTGGATATTGAGGAGTCAGGCCATACTTTCAGAGTGTATAATGCTGCAAAAACAATAGCGGATTGTATTAAGTTCAGAAGTCAGATCGGAATGGATGTTGTGATAGATGCAATAAAGAGATCACTCAGGGAAAAAAAGGCGGACCCACTTAAAATTTATGAATATTCAGAGCTGTGTAGAGTTGATAAAATAGCACGGCCTATACTGGAGACTTTGATATGACTAAAGATATTGTTGATCATTCTGCATCTATAAGGCAGAAAATTTTGAATATATCAAGAGCTGGAGGCCCGGGATTCCTTGAAAGTATAAAGGACTACGGCATGGAAAGATTCCTATATAGAATTGGAATTTCAAAATATAAAGATTCCTTTGTCCTGAAAGGGGCATTAATGTTTAGGGTGTGGGATATTAAAGAAAGGAGAAGGACACTTGATATTGATCTTTTATCATATCTGAAGAATGATCCGGACCTTATAGTTAAGGTTATCCGTGAGATATGTGAAATTCAAGTAGAAAAAGATGGAATAAAATTTGATCCTGACTCTATTAAATCTGAAAACATTCAGAAAGGGCAGGATTATGTAGGATTGAGAATTAAATTTATAGGAAAACTTGATACTGCTGTGATCCCTATGCAGATAGATTTTGGATTTGGAGACAAAGTTTATCCAATACCTAAAAGATGTAAATATCCAACAATTCTTAAAATGCCACATCCAGAGATAAAAGGGTATTCGGTTGAAAGTATGATAAGTGAAAAATTCCATGCAATGATCACTCATGGAGCTTTAAATAGCCGTATGAAAGATTTTTACGATATTTGGATACTTAGAAGGACAAATATCAATCATGACATTATTGGCGAATCTATAAAAAGAACTTTTTCCAAAAGAGAGACAACAATCCCCGGTCCTGAAAAGATCCTTCCTAAAAGTGCTTTTAAATCTGATTCTGATATGCAGATAAAATGGGAGGCATTTATAAGGAAGCAAAAAATAAAAAATATCCCGGAACAATTCAATGAGGTAGCAAAAGTTGTTGAGAGTTTTTTTAGAGAGCCATTGAGAGAACTACAGAAAGAAAGTAACCTGAAAAAAGACTGGGGCATGGGATTATAGTTTACATAATCAAAAAACAACGGCTCCCATCTCCCACCTGAAGGAAAGAGTCTTCCCGCCGACATCGATAAAATGATTCCACAAAGATCTTATTACGCAATAGAGGAAATAGTATCAAAGGTTTTTGATAAGGATCTGGATAAGGGAATGGAGATGTAGATTTTCCAATATAAACGTTCGTTTAAATCGAACACAATTTCTAAAATAAACACTTGAATTAAAAGAACATAACCGTATAATATAATTAAGAAAATACGTTTAATTGGAAAAATGAAGAATATAGCCTATCTCAGAGTTTCAAAAGACTCCCAGGATGTGAAGAATCAGCGCCTATCCATACTGGATCTTAATTCATGCTTCTCAAAATGATCAAGAACCTATTAGCGGAACTTATCCTGCTTACTACCCGAAAACTTAAATATCTCTTCATAGCTACTCATGACTCCTTTATTACATAAAGAGGTACCATACCACAATGATTTATACTTCGTCGATCTACATATTCTGTCTGCCATCTATAACTCCTAAATAGATCTTAGGAGTCTCATATGTTTCGTAACTTATTCAAAATTTTTTATCTAAAGGGAGAAAGTAAATGAAATTAAAAGGAAATTTTTTCTTGTTTTTTTCTACACAGCTCGTATCAGGTCTTATTGCATATCCATTACTCGTAAAATTTAATCTATTAACAGGAATGCTTTTATCAATAATCCCTGTTTTCATTGGAATGATTGCAACCAGGACAAATTATAAGTCAGATGAAAGAGAATTTCGCTTAATTAGCATAGTTGATAGTTTCACTTTATATATTCTTATATTTGTAATGTTATTAATTTATCACTATTTTCCTGCAATAAACTGGTTTTTCGCTATGTATACAATCGCTGGTTTGCTTAGGGGGATAATAGGATTGATTGTTTTTTTTAAAAATTAGAAAACATTTTGGATTGAAAATGATCTTTGTCATGTTTAGAGTCGATCTGTTATAGAGATATTAATACCTTTATTTAAAACTAAGTACTTAATTAAATTTAAGAACTTCAAGAATAAAACTCTCATCTGATTCACGAACCAGATAAACGTTTTTATGTGTGAATACCTCAAAATATGGTTTAGGTATTAGGAAATCATATTGATATTTTAATCTACTATTGTATTTACAAAAACGGACTTTTCCGTCCTTTTTCTCGTTCAGTTGAACATATAAATTGTCCAATTCATCTGAGAATAAGATGGAGTTTATTAAACACTTACAATTTTTCTAATTGCCATTTAATCGTATATTTTTCCCCTGGTAAGAATTTTTTTCTTCCAGGAGACGATTAATAGCCGACAGAACCGCAGGTT
>CAZNLS010000189.1:0-3339 GCA_964573895.1 uncultured Clostridia bacterium | reverse complement strand
CACTTTAAGAGTATGTTCATATGCAAATATGATGTCCGTATCCTGCATTGTTACTGATACCGGAACAGGGACGTGGTCTGCCGCCAGATAAGAATTGAGTTGATTTTTAATATTTGATAAATTAGATAGTTCCGGTAATATTCTGATCAGATGAAAAATGGATTCTCCAATATTATCGGACTGATTCTTTTAGCTGTTTCAGTTTTTTCCCCTTCATGTAAAACGGAAACAGGCAATATACCTTTCTATCTTGGATCCGGAGATTTTTATGGTGAATATTACCCTACGCAATCATGGCAAATGTGTTCTCCCGAAAATGTTGGCATGGATTCGGAAAAACTTGAAGATGTTTTTAATTATGTTTCAAATAAAAATATAAACACTTATGGTATTCTTATTATAAAAAAGGGTTATATTGTTCTTGAAGCATATTTCAGGGGATTCACAGATGCATCGAGGCATGAGAGTTACTCCGTTGCCAAAAGTTTTACTAGTTCGATTATTGGAATTGCAAAGGATAATGGATATATTGAAGATTTAGAAGAAAAGATTCTAAAATATTTCCCGGAATTAAATTATCCGGGGGTAGATCAAAGAAAACAGAGATTAACTATTAAAAACCTCCTTTCGATGATGTCGGGAATAGACTGGAAAGAAGAAGGTGAGTATAGCCATGAAGATGATGATGCATTCATCATGATGAATTATGATGATTTTCCCTCATATGTGTTGAATAAAGCAATTAGCAATGAACCGGGAACTGTATGGAACTACTCAAGCGGAGATACTGTTCTTTTATCGGGGATAATAGAGAAGGCAACGGGGATTTCTCTTTTTGAATTCGCTAAAAGAAATCTTTTCAACCGAATAGGGCTGGATGATATTGAATGGGATTCAGATAATGCCGGACATACGATCGGAGCATGGGGCATTCATGCAACTCTCAGGGAATATGCAAAATTCGGCTATCTCTATTTACAGAAGGGTAAATGGGAAGGAGTTCAAATAGTTCCTGAGAAGTGGATTAATGAATCTTTAAAACCTGTATTTCCTCCAAAAATTGATTTTTATGGTTATCAATGGTGGCTCGGTAGATCATTTGAAAATTTTACATCTTATGATCTTCCTGATGATATCTACCTTGCCTGGGGATTATATACTCAGCAGATATTCATTATTCCGTCTCATCAAATGGTCGTTGTTAGGTTTGGAAGGGATCCTTACAGCAGTTATGACCAATGGGACGAGGCTGAATTTATTTCTTTGGTCTTAAAAACAGATAAGTAGACGAGTTTTTATAAATTCCGGATATTTTTTCTAATCCTCATTAATACTTCCAATATGTAAAACAGGTGAAAGTTTATATTTGGGATTATTCTTATTACCGTTTTTTTTTAGAGATGCAACAGGATTAACTAAAATGGTTATTTCGGTTTTTCCATCTTCGTGAACAATAAAAGGAACATTTAGTTTTATTTCTCCACTGGGGATATCTGCCTCATAAATACCTGATTCGGTTGTTACTGTAGCTTTACTGATAACAAATCTCAGTTTGTTGTAATTCCCGGCTTCAATATGTGTAAGAGATATTAGTTCGGAAAGTGTTTCCGTATTCAAAACCATAAGGTCATAGGTAGATTCTTCAATCTGAAGCGGAATCCATCCAGCACTGGAGTCGGATGTTCTATGAACTTTCAACTCTGAAAGGATTACTTCGAGCTTCAATACATTTTCTTTATTTGAAGTGGCCATGGAGCTTTTTTCGCTTGTTCCTGCAAAGATTAAAGAAAATAATCCTTCTCTATTTTGGGATGAGTTAAGCAAATTATCTTGACCGTTATTTTCTGTGCTGCCTGAATTACATTGAATGAAGAATAAAATCATGATACACAAAATTATCAATAATATTTTTTTTTTCATTCTCACTCCTATATTTTGCAATTACATTATATTGTTAAAAAATTGCATTTTCAACTTTAATTTAATTCTTTAAAGTAATGTCAGGATTTGGTATAACATTCTCCTGGTTGAAACAGGAGAGACTTATGGACGAATATCTTCATAAAACAGATTTTAAGGTGAGGGATTATGAACTTGATATGCAGGGAGTTGTAAATAATTCCGTTTATCAAAATTATCTTGAACATGCAAGGCATTTGTTTCTCAAAGATTCTGGTATAGATTTTGCCGAGTTTACAAAAAAAAATATTATATTGACTGTGATTCGGGTTGAAATGGATTATAAATCTCCACTCTTCAGCGGGGATAAATTCTGGATAGGTACTAACATCCGGAAAGTTTCTCCTCTCAGAATTGTCTTTCTTCAGGATATATATAGCTATCCGGATGATAAACCAGTATTAAAGGGAAAAGTTTTTGGAACAGCCCTAAACAAGAACAGAAGACCCGAGCTCCCTGAGGAATTGAATAAACTATTAAAAAATCTGGATAACAATAGTAAATAGTAAAATAAATAAACATTAATAAAAGAAGCATGAGAATAATTTCAAAACAGGATCTTATATTTAAACTTATCTACTGTTCAATGATCTTACTCTCCGGATTATTTCTCCTTATTTACTCCCGTAAAATTGTATTTCTGTATTTAACATTCATATCACTTATTATTGCCTGTTTTTTTCTTTTTAGAAAGGCTTTGCGAAGATACAGATCGGTACAAGCTGATCTTCCGGCCGGGTGGGAAAAAACAGTTAACAGATATTCCAAATTTTTTTCATCTCTTGATTCTGATTCGAGGAAAAGATTTATAAAGGATATGAAAATCATCTTAAATGATTTCAACATAACTTCTGTTGATTTGTCTGAAGTTGATACTGAAACAAAATTACTGATAGCGATTGGAGTATCTACAATTTTAAACGGCCGGCAGGATTGGGAGCCGCCTTTCAGGGATGGAATTATAGTTTATCCCGGTGAGACATTTGATTCTGACTTCCGTACAGGCAGAGGGGAAATTGCCGGAA
Source organism: uncultured Clostridia bacterium (assembly GCA_964573895.1). Classification (GTDB taxonomy): domain Bacteria; phylum Acidobacteriota; class Aminicenantia; order UBA2199; family UBA2199; genus CAZNLS01. The sequence continues at coordinate 355 of CAZNLS010000189.1, read as the reverse complement.
TGGCCGGGGAACGCAAACCCTTAATTGTGACAAAAGAGGTTTTGAAAAAAAGTTTTGAGGATCCTTTTGACGGGTATAATTCTCTTATTCATGAGATAGCACACTATTTTGATTTTGAGAATAGTGAATTAAGCGGAATTCCCATAATAGGAAAATATCAAAGCACAGTTAAAGAGTGGAAAATGATTATAGAAGAGGAGAGAGCGAAAATATCAGAAGGCAATTCGTTTCTTAGGAATTACGCTGATTTAAATGACTCTGAATTCTTTGCTGTTGCAACGGAATTTTTTTTCGAAAGACCGATGGAAATGTATGAAAAAAGTGAGGATCTTTATAATATTCTTAAAAATTTTTA
>CAZNLS010000188.1:0-3346 GCA_964573895.1 uncultured Clostridia bacterium | reverse complement strand
GAACTATTTTGATGATTAACAGGCCCTGTTTTCTGGGCATCGGTGCTAACAGATCAGCAACCACGTAGCTCAGTAAAATCCTGAAGAAACATCCGCAAATTTATATTCCTCCTTTAAAAGAAATTCACTATTTTGGCATGTCTCCGGAATACCAGTCTCAGACCATCTCTGCCTGTCATTCTGAATCTCACTGAACCTTTCAAAAAGGAAATTGATTCTAAAAAAAAAGCGAATGAGGGGTTGGGGATGAAAATACCCGTCAAAATCCGGGATATTCTGCATGATATGTATGATGATAAAACTGAAGAATTGTATAAAAAGCTGAATAATCCTATAATCAAATCATGGATGGAACCTTAAGCGGGATAATAAGCAGATAAATTTATTTAAACTCTGAATACAATAATGACTGGAGAAACGAATCAAAACCGTACATTTTTAAATCGGTTACTCAGATATGTATATTATTTTAAAATCGCAGGTGTCAGTCTCAGCAGGATCATAAGATCTATACTGAACCCGGGTTTAGTTAAAGAATATGGATTTAAAGATTCCATTATAATCAGAAGCCGTATTAAAAGAGGAAAAGGTCTTGTTCATAAAGGTCACTATGATAAAGCAATTATAATATTGAATAAATTAATAAAGAGATGGCCTGACGTCCGCGAAGCATATATATTTTTAGGGGCATGTGCTGTAAATCTTGAAGAGTGGGAATTGTGTCTGCAATATACTGAGCAAATCACATCTCTCCTATCAGAAAATCCGGTGATCTATGTACATAGATCCAGGGCACTAATTGAATTAAAAAAGTTTGATGAAGCGGAACAACTTTTAAATAAAGCCTTAAAAAAATGGCCGGATAACTCTAAGTTTTATAAACAGCAGGCAAGATTGGCAAAAGATACATTCAGGTTGGAATTGGCCGGCAGTATCTGGAAGAATATTGTGACCCGTTTTCCCGATGAGCAGCAATCATTGTTTCAATATATTAAGATATTAATCGAAGATAATAAAATTGATCAGGCGGTCGAGCTTTTGAAGAAAAGCGATTTAAATCCGAAAGAAAAATCTTATGTACAGGTCATGGCAAACATACACAGAGCAAGGTATGAGTGGGATAGCGCACTTAAGGTTTTAAGATCTATGCCCGGATATGATGAATCCAATATAGAGATTCGTGTTTTGGAAGCAATAACACTATTCAAAAGCAAGCAGGAAAATTTTCTTGAAGGGGCGATTACAATAATGGAAACCCTTTACCGGAAATTTCCAAGAATCCCCAATATTAAGATAAACCTGGCAAAATTTTATATTTACGCATTCCGGGTAGAGGATGCCAGAAAACTAATAAAAGAGTTATACAAAGTGAATCCCCATAATTACCGCATCCTTGTTCTTAATGCATGGTCCGAATATTCAACGGGAAATGTAAAACAGGCCAGGGAAATTTGGGATCACCTCCAAAAAAAAAATCTGGTTAACAGGCTGGCTTTGTATAAGTATAAAGGGAAGCTTGATAGGCTTGACACAAATCCCCTTCCGGATCAACCCGACAAAATTCTCCTTTTTACATGTTTAAAGAATGAAATGAACAGATTCCCCTGGTTTTTTGAATACTATCGAAAATTGGGAGTTGAACACTTTTTTGTCGTTGATAACGGATCGAATGACGGGGGCACCGAGTTCCTGAAAAAACAGAAGGATGTCCACCTGTTCTGGACCGAAGAGAATTATGGGCAAGCTGCTTCGGGAATGCAGTGGATTAACAGTCTGGTTGAAAAATATGGGAAAGAACACTGGTGTATGTATATAGATATGGATGAGGCCCTGATATTTCCGGGTATTGAACAATATAATCTCAGATATCTGACAAATTATATGAAGAAAAAAGGACATGAAGTTTTCAGAACATTTATGCTTGATATGTATCCAGCAAATACAGGTGGGATTATTAAGAAGGAAGTGGATGACCCCATGGCGGTAAGTCCCTATTTTGATAATAATTATGAATTCTATGGAACGGCGGTTTGTCCTTATATTGAAGTTAGTGGCGGAATCAGGAGTAATATGTTCAATGAAAGGGTCCCGCAAACAAAGACACCGATCATCGCCGGGAATAGAGGAATTAAATTTCTCGGCAGCAGCCACTGGTTAACCCCCGCTAAGGTATCTGATGTGACAGGGGTATTATTGCATTATAAATTAATGTCAGATCTTGGGCAGAGATCCCTTGAGGAGTCAAAAAATCAAAGCCGGAGACAGTTTTGCAATCGACGTCACATTAATTATAAAAATGTGTTGGATAAACTCGGGAACAATTACGATCTGATCAATCCTTTAACACTCCGTTATGAATCAAGTCAGCAGCTTGTTGAATTGGGTTTAATGTCAAAACCGGAAGATTTCGATTAAATCACGAGCTCTTATTTTTTCCTGGAAATTTTTTATTTAAACACAGAATGAACAGATAACAATAGGAAACCAGCATGATTTGAAATAGTTTAATAAAACTGATCTTAAACCCCTTTTCTTTCACATTTTTCCAGATTCGTACCGGATTCAAGTGGTCCAGCGGGCTCCTTCCCCTCATTTTTTTTATTGCTATTTTTTTTTCAACGGAGGCTGAATCTATATATTCTTTTACTTTTCTTTTTCCCGCACCCACCCGATGAGCTTTTTTCATGAGCTGTTTAAACCTGAGGGCCGGATGTGTCACAAATGCTTTCGGACTATAGGACAGTTTAAACCCTTTGTCTACGGCCAGGGCGGTATAATAAATGTCTGCTCCGGATTTAAGCTTCTCAGGAAAAGGACCTATTTTATTAATAACTTGACGGTGAAGAAATAAATTGGCTGTGGTGGTCACACCCAGTTTTTCTATGTTTCTTTTTACCTGCATGTTTGTAATTGAGTCATAATATTCTGCGGCAGTGTCTTCTTCTGAAATTTTGAAAATCACATTTCCACCCACCAAATGAGCGTTAGTGATTTTCATGGTTTTTAATCCGTTTTCCAACCAGTATTTATCCGGCAGACAATCAGAGTCCAGGAAGCATAAAACCTCGCCTCGGCCTCTTTCAATTCCCCTGTTTCTTGCAGCATAGGAACTTTGTGTAATATTTTCATTTATAAAAATAATATCCCGAATATTTGCTACATTTGAAAGGTCGTCCGTTGAGGAATTATTAACAATAATAATCTCAAATGATTTTTGGGGATAAGATTGATTTTTTAGGGCATTAATAAGTTTAACAACCTTCTGGGAATTATTGTATAAGGGGATAATTACTGATACAAATGGGGGTGACTTAATATTTAAATTAATCAATATGATGATCGCTTA
>CAZNLS010000187.1:0-3365 GCA_964573895.1 uncultured Clostridia bacterium | reverse complement strand
AAAGCTATTGTCGCTTCATATTTTTGGAACAGAAATCAATCTATTAAAAATTTCTCCGAAAATCTAAGGATGCAGGCAAAAATATCTTTTGAAAAGGATGTTACATTCAGGCGATGGAATGCAATGATGGGAGGAGTTTATGTCCCGGTAACTGATAAGATAGTACCTAATCCATATTTAACTGAAATTAGTATCAAAGATAGGGATTTAACAACAAACTCGGGGAAAAAACTTACTTTAATGAATCCGGCATATATGACCAGATTGGTATTTGAACTTGAAATGAAGGAGACCGGAATCCGTTCTCATATCACCAGTATAAACCCGATAAGAAAAGAGAACAGCCCGGATAACTGGGAGTCTGAATCACTTGTAAAATTTGAAACCGGCATAAAAGAGGTCAGTTCAATCAAAAATATTGACGGCCAACCTTATTTTAGATATATGAGACCATTGATAACTGAAAAATCCTGTCTAAAGTGCCATGCAAAACAGGGATATATTGAAGGCATGATACGAGGAGGGATCAGTGTTTCCGTACCGGTTTCATCTAAATTAAATGAAAAGAAAAGGTATCTGCTGAACCTGCTCTTCATCCATCTACTCCTTATTCTGATAACGTCTATATCGATCATATTTCCATTCAGGAATTTGATCAGAAGTGAAAAAGAAAGAGCCAGACTTGTTCATGAATTAACCCGGAGTAATGATCAGCTTAATGAATTTCAGGAAGTTGCAAAAATGGGATCATATATCTATTACATAGAAAAAGATTACTGGACAAGTTCGGAAACACTTAACTCCATCTTTGGTATATCCGAATATTATAAAAGGGATTTTTCCGGCTATCTTGAAATTGTTCATTCCAATCATCGGAAAAAGATGAAAAATTATGTTGTAAAGCATGTTCTCAAGGACAAAAATGAATTCGATAAAGAGTATAAAATAGTAAGAAAATCAGACGGAAAGATCAGGTGGGTTCACGGACACGGAAGAGTAAAATACAGCAGTTCGGGAAAACCGGAAACAATGATAGGGACAATCCGGGATATTACTGATAAAAAATTACGCGAAGAAGAAATAATAAAATTAAATTCAGAGCTTGAAAAAACCGTAGCAAAAAGGACTGCCGAGCTGAATGAAAGAATCAAAGAACTCGAAAAATTTTTTGATGTAACTATAGACAGAGAACTGGAGATCAATAAACTAAGGAAACAACTTTCAGAGCTAAATAAAACAAAAAAAAGGGATAAATAGTATATCTGATTTTGCTAATCCTCTATTGACACTTTTTCGGTTAAATGCTAACATCATTTTTAAGTCTGTTTGACTATTTTATTGATGAAGATGAGGTATTTTAAATGAAAAGAAAAGAGAGAGAACATCTGAAGGAAGATCCATTTGCAGCATTTATAGAAACAGTTTTAAATAAGTTTTCAGAATTAAAAAAAGAGATATTAACAATTCTGGGAGTAATCGTTCTGATAGGTATTATAATTGTTGTAGTATTATTTTTAAGATCTTCTTCTGTTGACAGTGATAACACTGTTTTTTCAAAAGCTATTGCGATCAGGCAATCCAATGATCTTTCAACGGATCAGAAACTGGCTCAATTAAAAAATCTCAAGCCGGGAAAAGGCCTTTCATCAACTATAAATTTCTATATTGCCTCACTCCATTATGAAAATAAAAATTATGACCAGGCTCTTTTGGCTATCAACAAAGGAAAAGAGAGTAAATACAATTACCTGAATGATGAAAGAAATATATTGAAAGCGGAAATATTAATAGCAAAAGGTGGAAAAACCGAAGGAATAAAAATTCTGGAAGAAATCCTGTTCAGGGGCAGCTCTGAAATTCCAAAAGATTTTCTGCTTATAAAAATTGCAAAATATCAGATTGCTTTGGACAAAAAAGAAGCAGCAAAAGAAAATCTGAAAAAACTCACCAATGAATATCCGGAATCAATCTACAACCGGGAAGCAGCACAACTAATTCAACGCATTAAGTAGTCTGTTTTTTTAAAGTGAATGAATACAGGGAATAATAAAAGACCTGAAAGATCACTTATATCCTATTTTTCTTCTAAAGCAAACAGATCAGGAGGAATAAACCTCGCCCAGGGGAGACCGGGATTTTCTCCTCCGAAAGAATTAATAAAAATATTACTTGAAAACTCTGCTAACAGAGATCTTCATCAATATGCACCCGGAAACGGTGACGGGGAATTATTATCCATAATTCCCGAACTGCACTCAGAATTAGAACAGCTGTCTAAGGAGAAAATACTAATTACTCAGGGAGCAACCGAGGCAATATTTCTTGCATTTTATTATCTTTCCGGATTTATTCATAAAGAACGCTCAGTTCTCTCATTTGATCCTCCATATGAAAGCTATTCTCAACTGGCATCAATAACCGGCAGAACATTTGAATATTTCTCCCCGGGAGACAGCATGAATCTGGACAAGGATGCTCTTGAAAATGTACTGAAAAAAAAGAATACAGGGATTATATTGATAGCTTCTCCGGGAAATCCCCAGGGGAGGATATGGGAAAAAGATGACCTTGAATTTCTAATTGAAATTTCAGAAAAACTTGATATTTTTATTATTTTTGACAACGTTTACAGGGACATTTACTTCAAAAATCCTTCTTTCAATCCACTGAGATCCGGAAACGGAAGGATTTTCTATATTAACTCATTTTCAAAAATGCTGAGTATTACCGGCTGGAGAATCGGATATCTGATAGCAGACGAAAATCACATGAAGAAGATCAAAAATATTCATGACTATACCGGATTATCAGCCAATTATCTCAATCAAAGATCCATAGCTCAATATTTAAGATCATACAATCTGGGGAAAAGTTATACGGAAAAGATCCGATCTGAGTGCAGAAACAATTTCTATTTTTTAAGAAAAAAGCTCAATTTGCTCAATTTCGATGTCTCTTTTGCTGATGGTGGCTATTTCCTCTGGGCACAAATCCCTTCCGGCTTTAAAGACGCGTTTATTTTTGCCGAAGATCTCTTTGATTCTGTCAATACAGCTGTTGTTCCCGGAGAAAATTTTTCTCCTAATTTTGAAAAGCATATCAGAATAAATATTGCTACCGAAATATGGATAATTGAAGAGGGATATAGAAGAATTAAAAGATTTATTGAAAAAAAAATAACAGAATAAGCGGGTCACCTTTATTTCATCAAATGAGACTTCAAAACAGAGAAAGCCGTATCAATATCTTCCGATTTAATAATAATTGAAAATTCATTCAGTGTAGAAACAACTTCAACCACATTTATACTACGCCAGGCAAGCTGTTTTAATATGTCATAGTAGATCCCAGGAGAATTGTATGAG
>CAZNLS010000186.1:0-3387 GCA_964573895.1 uncultured Clostridia bacterium | reverse complement strand
TAAGATCTGGTTTTATTAATTTTCGAGCCATGGGTGCTCCTCATATCTCCAATTGCCCACATCATAGAAGAAAAATAATAAATTGTCAATCAAACGAATAAAACAGGTTCCAAAATAACAAATAATATTTCAAATCCACTAAGATCCGTTTCAGTTTTTGAATAATTTCAATTCTTCTTCCAGTTTTTCTATCTTTTTGTTCAGATCATCTATTCTGAATTCCCTTTCGATAGTTGCATCATAAAATCTTTCAAGATCGGCAATTTTTTCATTCAATTCTTTTGTTTTTTCCGCAACCTGGATCTCCAGATTTTCTTTTAATTTTAAAACTTCTTTCTCTGCTTTTTTTCTTTCTGTGATGTCTAATATCATCCCGGTCATATTCTTTCCAATTATTTTGGCATTAATAATTACATTTAATTGTTTGCCTTTCGATGAAATTAACTCAGTTTCAAAATCTCTTACTTCTCCTTCTTTATTCATTTGATCAAGAAATAATTCTCTGTCAGAGGGATTTTTGTAAAAACCTTTAACATTCAACTTGGTATAATCTCCTTCAAATTCCATGATTTTCAGCATTGCTTCATTACCAAAAATCAAATCCCCTTCAATCGAAGTTTTATAAACTCCAACAATTACATTATCAACAAGATTGTGATAATTTTCTTCACTCTCCTTCAGTGCATCTTCAGCGAACCTGCGGTCTGTGATATCTCTGGCTATTACATAAAATCCTTTTACATTGTCTTTTTCAATAATTATTCGTGCATTCTGATTGATCCATTTTTTATTACCTGACTTTGTTCTAAAAGGATATTCAATGTTGGTTGAAGCACTTTTCTTTAAATACTGCATGAAATAGTTACGTTTAACTTTATATTTATAATCCGGCTCAACTAAATCTATATAATTTAATTTTTTCAATTCTTCAAGTGAATATCCTGTAGAGGACAATCCAGCCGGATTGACATAAGTAAAATAGCCATTAATGTCCACTGTATAAACAATTTCAGCGGCTTCTTCAATAACTGTACGGAATTTTAATTCGGATTCTTTTAAATCCGCTTCGGCCTGAACCTGAGCAGTAATGTCGCGGTTAATACCTAAAGCAACATTTTCATTATCAATAATGAGTTTTTTTACCAAAACTTCTGTCCAGTAATTCGATCCGTCCTTTCTAATCTTTTTTTCCCTGAACCTGACATATCCTTTTTTTTGCAAAATACTTTCCCGTTCCATCAGAAGGCTAGGTTGAAATCTCTCGGCCTGAATATCTTTTGCCATATTCAATCCAATTAATTCATTTAATGCATACCCTGTCTGAACTTCTGCTTCCGGATTTGCATTGATGATATCTCCTGAATTCGGTCCTCCGAACCGTGTAATGAAAACGGCATCGGGAATATTGTCAAAAAGTTGTTTAAATTTTCTCTCACTCTTTTTTATCGCGTCCTCTGCCCTCTGTTGTTTTATCACAGAAGCAATCACCGGAGAAATAGCTGAAAGCACTTGCATATCAGTCTCAGTATATGCATTTGAATCCGAATAACTTTGGACAACAATCACACCGATGATTTCATTATTTTTTAATTTTAAAGGAACTCCAAGCCAGGATTCCGCATTAGTCCCAATTAATTCCATCTCACCTTTTTTAATTAATTCCTTTATTCTGGACCTGTTTGCCAGCAAGGGTTTTTCTTTTTGTACAACATAATCAGTATAACCTTTTTTAAGATCCAATATTTCATCGGGATTCACCATCTCTGCAGGATTTTCATCAACTATATATGGAATTCTAAACAGACTTTTTTCTTTATCAACGACAAGTGCCACATAAAAATTTTCTGCATCCATAAGTTTAGCTACCTCAAATTGAATTAATGGTAATAGTTCTTCGAGTGAATTAGAATCAATTACTGAGTTTGATATGTTGAATAGTGTTCTATTTATTCTTTCAGATTTTTTTTTATCGGTAATATCCCTGACAACGGCAATCAGGTTTTTTTTCTTCCTGTTCCCGATAAGCTGGAGGCTTACTTCTGTATCGATAAGCTCTCCGTTCAATTTTGCATGTTTCCATTCAAAAAACTGTGGTTTTCCGCTTAACGCAGCTTTAACCCTTTTTAAGGCTTCATCTTTTGAATATTTACCTCCATTTTGAAATTCAGGTGATAATTCATAAGGTTTCAACCTGAGCAATTCGGATTTACTTGAACAACCAAATAATTTGATCGCTTTTTTATTGCAGTCAATAAAATCAATTCCATTCATAAGAAGAACCGCATCATTCATAGAATCGAGAATCAGACTGCAGTTGGAGAATATGTCTTCGAAGGTTGTCTCTTTGCACATTTTTTAAATTATCCCGCCATTTACTTCGAAATCTGAAGCAAAATAACTGCATTACGAACGTATAAATAATTATATTACAGTTAGGGACAATTTAAAACATTAAATTTGATAACCTTTTATGGTTAAATTTTAATTATTTTTATGATAATCTTTTGTTATGGAGGAAACTATGAAAGAGACAATATTTATGGAAATGAAAAATATGCGGGTTGGAATACTTTTAGCAGTTCTTACAGTGCTGTTCGGCTTTTCTATCGGAGGATCACTTGGAAGCTTTGAAGAAGGTATTAAATCCAAGCTGGCAGCAAATGCGGAACCTGTCAAATCCGAAATTTATAAGAATGACGAATCTGCAATTAAAAAAGCTGTATCATTTGGATTCAGGTATATTAAAAGGGCACATTTTCACGGAGGAGGCATTGCAGCCGCTTCTATTGCACTGATACTTCTTCTGCTGTTCCTGCCCGCAAAAGCAGTTCAAAAAAAGATAGCTGCGGGATTGCTAGGTGCAGGTTCTCTCGGTTATTCGGCTTTCTGGCTCTTTGCCGGCTTAAAAATTCCTTCAACAGGAAGCGCAGAGGCGGCAAAAGAGGCATTCGGCTGGCTTGCCATACCTTCCGCCGGTTTTCTGCTGGTTGGTGTTGTTCTGGTCATCTATTTTACATTCAGCTTACTTTTCATCCAAAAAAAATAAAATATTTTTATAAAATTGAATAATTACCGTAACACAGGAAAATTCTAAGTTTTTTAGGAGTTTTAGATTGCAGGCAGAATGGAACTCTATACGGAATCCATGGGAATAGATCCAATCAAATACAGAACTCTTCCCCGGATTCCAACAACACTCTTCTAATAGAAACTTTTCCTCTTTTTTGGAGCTTTTATAACTATTGAAGTTTTTGACGATTCTCTCTTCATTTTAATTACAAGGGTATATTTCCCCGGTAAAATAAAAGGTCTTCGTCCCTTTGGAAGTTTTCCCCTGACTGATTTATTCACCAGATAATCCCACTCTAACCTGTTGATCCCCGGTTT
>CAZNLS010000185.1:0-3388 GCA_964573895.1 uncultured Clostridia bacterium | reverse complement strand
ACTCTTGCAACGATATTTATTCCATTTATAATATCAATTCCCGGCAAACTTCTTTGGTTCCTGATTTCAGAATATTTTTTTGATAAGCTCCTGAACTCTTTTTCATATCCTTTTTTTTCTTGCTCATAATTACCGATCTGTCTGTCCAGACATCCCAGAACATATTGATCCTCATGAGATTTTAATTTAGTATCTTTTTTTTCGTCTCCATTTTTTCCGCATGCTCTAAGTAAAGAATACCGTTGATTTTTCAACCTGACTCCGGCATTAACTAAATCTTCATATCCGCTAACAAGTCTTCTAAGATACAGAAATTTATCTGATGAATGAAAGACTTCTTTTATCAGCCCTGCTTTTAAAAGCCTGACAAGCTTGGTTGCATCTATTTTATCTGTTTTTGCTCCTTCACTTAATAATCTGTTTCTGTGCGGATCACAGATTATCAGCCTGTCAACATAATCATTAAGTTCGGTATATAGCCATTGTGAAGTTGTTGTTTCTTCTACTACTAATATCTTTTTGCCTTTTAATCTTTTCAGATACTCCTGTAAATCAGTAACATCTGAAGGTACATCAACAACTGTAATCTTATTTGATTTTTTTGTCATTCTTGCAATAGCCATATTTTTTATTGACCAGTCTATTGCAATGTAATGGTCATAGATGATATCATTCATTTCGGTCTCCTTTCTTTTGTGTTTTTTTTAGTTGCTGCTTTAAAATTAACACAAATGAGGTTAACTCCTCAAGGAGACCATCTTTCTTATTTTATCGTTCTTAAAAAGTTAAGATATCACTAATTACAGAACCCCTGACCTCTATAGATAAAAAACAGAGCATTTCAAGTTTAATTTTTCAATGAAACTCCGCATAAAATCAATACATTCAGCAGTAAAACTAATAACAAATACAATACTTTGATAGAATACCATTAGGATTTTGCGATAGTACTTTTTATTGAAATATGAAATAATATTAAATAAAATTATCGTGTTAAAAAATATGGGGGGAAAAATAAAATGCCTCAAATACAGCTGCCAATGTTTCCAGAAGGAATGACAGAAATAACAAATGAAATAGGATTTGTAAAGAAGGAAGGGAAGATTACATATTTCAATGGTCAGTTACCAGTGTTTATACACGATGAAAATGATATACAGACGTTTCGAATGATAACAAGTCAATTCATAGCTACAGGACTTGCCAGAAATGTAGATATAGTAAAAGCATTTGGTGTTCCCTCCAATACTGTAAAACGATATGTAAAATTATATAGAGAAAAAGGCGTGAAGGGTTTTTACAAAACACCTGCCCGGAGAGGAGCCGTAGTATTAACCCCTGAAGTTTTAGCCAAGGTGCAAATACTGCTTGACGAAGGGAAAGAGTTGGGAGAAATAAGCAAAATAACAGGTGTTAAATCAAACACATTAAACAAAGCCGTACATGCAGGGAAACTTCACAGAAATAAAAAAAAAGTGAAAACGAGAAGTTAAGCACAAAAAGCGAACGCAATGCGGAAGATAACAAATCTCTTATGGGTGTAGGCGCAACAAATATTTTAGCAAGAGTTGCGGCAAGTCTTGGAAAATTAAATGGAGTGGAAATAGAATTTCAGCCATGTGCGGACGTTCCAAATGGTGGAGTAGTTTTTGCCCTTCCAGCGTTAATAGCAAACGGATTATTAAGACATACAGAAGAACATTTTTCATTACCTCCAGGATATTACAATACAGAGAGTATTTTTTTAATTTTGGGATTTCTTTCACTTGCCCGCATAAAAGTGATGGAAAGTTTGAGATATTGTGCCCCTGGTGAATGGGGTAAAATATTAGGGATAGATAGAATCCCTGAAGTTAAAACAATGCGTCAAAAAATCGATAAACTTGTAAATAATAACGGAAGCAAAACCTGGAGTGCTGAACTTTGTAAAGAATGGATGGAAGAAACGTGCGGAACAAAATATGAAGGATATTATTATGTTGACGGGCATGTTAAAGTTTATTATGGAAAACTTACCGAGTTGCCAAAGCATTATGTTTCAAGAGAACGACTTTGTTTGAAAGCAACAGTTGATTATTGGGTCAACGCTATGGATGGTCAACCTTTTTTTCTCGTAAATAAAGCAGTCGATCCAGGCTTACTTCAAGTATTAAAAAATGATATAGTCCCTCGTCTTGAATCCGAAGTTCCAAACCAGCCAAAGGAAGAACAACTAAATTCAAATAAATGTCTGCATCGGTTCATACTGGTATTTGACCGTGAAGGATACAGTCCTGATTTTATGAAAGAAATGAAAGAAAAACGGATTGCATGCATGACTTACAATAAGCACCCCGGTGAAGATTGGGAAATATGCGAGTTTATAGATTGTCAGATAAAACTCGCAGGAGGAGAAATTACAGACATGAAATTAGCAGAAAGAGGAACAATGCTCAATAATGGTTTATGGGTTCGTGAAATACGAAAACTAACAGATAATGGACATCAGACATCAGTTTTAGCAACTGATTATATTACAGATTTTAAGCCTGTAGCCGTTGCAATGTTTGCCCGGTGGAGTCAGGAATTATTTTTTAAGTACATGCTAAATCAGTATAATTTAGATAGACTTACGACCTATCAACTTGAAAGCATTCCCGATACCACACAAATAGTAAATCCGGAGTTTCGCAAGATTGATGCAGAAACGAGAAGTAACATTTCCAAATTAGATAGAAAACTGAAAGAATTCGGTTCTATATCGCTGACAGATAATATCGAACCGGATAAAGTTGAAAATTATCAAAAACAAAAAGCTAAAATACAGGAAGAAATATTACTATTGAAAAAAAACATAGAAGAGTTAAAAGCCAGACGAAAAACCATTCCCAGACATATAGCATTCAAGGAATTACCGCAAAATCAACAATTTAACAGATTAAGCACACAAAGCAAATATTTTATTGATACTATTAAAATGATTGCATATCGTGCAGAAACCTCTATGGCAAATATTATTAGAGATAAGATGTCACATAGCGATGAAGCCCGGCGACTGCTTCAGGCTGTATATAACACAGAAGTTGATATCATCCCTGATAAAGAAAACAAAATTTTAACAGTTCGATTACATCATTTAGCTAATCGAAGTACCGATGAAGTTTTATCCTATTTATGTGAATCTCTAAATGAAACGCAGACAATCTTTCCGGGAACAGATTTAAAATTAATTTATAAATTGAGTTCATAGGTTTCTAAAAATACAAGTTGACTGACTTCTTGAGTAAAAATATTAAATTTGGTATCATCGCAATTTCATCGAGGTCAGGTGTTCTGCCATTCCTAATGCAGGAAAGAGAAGCACGGGATTTCTATGCGTTGTCCAGTACTTTCTTAAAATGAATAATGT
>CAZNLS010000184.1:0-3403 GCA_964573895.1 uncultured Clostridia bacterium | reverse complement strand
TCTTCTTTCATTCATAATTGCGGGTTTTATATCATTTTTCTCTTTTTCCGGAATATCAATTCTTTTCATAGCAATTCCCTGTTCTCTCTTCCTCTGTCATATCGGAATAGGAAAAAGATTCGAATCAGCTTCACTCTACTCATCCTTTTCCTCGGGTCTCTTATTGATCCCGATGAAACTTTTTTATTGGGATATTTATGATTATAATTCCCGGGCACTTTCACTTTTTCTAATAGCGGTTTTGTTTTTTTTATGGGCTTCAATTAAGCGTTATAAAATTTTATATAAAATATCGAAGCGGTTCGGGTATATGGAGTTAAAAAAAAGGCTTATTATTATCTTCATTGTATCCGAAGTTTTCTTTATTGCAGCATCATATATTAATGTAAAAAAGGGCGTGATTCTTGTTGGGGATGAACCTCATTATATGGTTATTTCCCAGTCACTTGCCCATGATGGAGATCTGAATGTTTTTAACCAATACGCAAGAGATAGGTACAGAGAGTTTATAAATTACCGTTTGGCGCATCATGCCAAGGTAGGAAAGGGATTTAAAAAATGGTATTCATTTCATCTTCCCGGTCTTTCACTGACAATTACACCCTTCTTTTTCTTCAAGATACCGTTTCCGCTGTTATATTTTCTAATCAGGTCATTTTTGGGACTTTTCGGAGCGGGAATAGCGGTGATGATCTACCTTCTTTCTCAAAAAATATGGAATGATAAAAAAATATCTCTCCTTATTTTTACTGCTTATATATTTTCTTCACCTATCTTTTTTTATTCATATCATATATTCTCGGAAGCTCAGGTAGTTCTTCTGCTTCTACTTTCAATATATACCGGATTATTCTCGCGCGGGAAAAGATATCAGTTTTTTCTGTCCGGGTTTTTTCTTGGAATAACTGTATTCTGGGGGTTAAAATATATTATCTTTATTGCCGTTTACGGAATTATATTTTTGATCCGGCTGGTGAAACAGAGTCGGATTACCGAAGCCCTGATCTTTATTTCCTCTCCAATTTTAATGCTGTTACTTTTTTTCTATTATCTCTATTTTGCCTATGGAAATTTTTCTCCAATGTCAATTTACACAGGAGTCTTATCTTCAAGAGAGATAAGTAATTATTATGAGGGAATAAAAAATATCACTCTGAAAAGCAGGATAGAAACAATTTTAGATTATTTCTTTGACCAGAGAGACGGATTGCTGCTTTATAGTCCGATATTTTTCTTTGCATTCCCGGGATTAATAATCACCCTGCGAAACCCGAAAAAATATTTGAATTATCTGCTTGCTGCATCTGCTCCCGTTATTTATATTTTGTATCATGGATATTCGACGGTGAGGCCGGGTTTCAGCCCCCAGGCACGTTATCTTGTTCCGGTAACCTGGGCACTTATTCTTTTTGCAGCTTTATATTATAAAAATTCTTTAAACAGGTTTATGAAAAAAGTATTCGAACTTATTCCTCTATATTCGATATTTGTTTTATTCTATCAGGTATTAAATCCATTTACTCTTTACCAGACAACGACCCATAACTATCTGGATAGAAGCGGTCTCTTTTTTCAAAAAATGAGTAATATTTATATTGACCTGCCCCATCTCCTGCCTTCTTATATAAAAGTAAAGGGAAATGAAGTATATCTTCCGAATATTATTTTTCTTCTTTTAGCCGGATTTATTATTATTTTTAGTTCGAAAAAATTCGATAGGGAGATTACAGCTCATGCAGGTCCGATTCTCTTTCTAATTATTTTTGTACTTTTTTCACTCTTTCCAAAAGTCGAACTTTATAATCCGGTCAAAGTGAGAACAGATTCAGGTTTGAAGTTTATTCTACACGGTAATCGTTATCCGAAAAAAGATATAATTAAATCAGCTGAAACTGAGATTTTAGAAAGTAAAAGAATCGTTATTTCGACGTTGAAGCCTGTTAAAAAAGTGAATTTTTTTGTTGCCGGGGAAACTTCGGAACCTGATCAGATAAAAATGTTTGACAGCAAAGGAAAGACGGCACAAAAAATTAGTAAAGAAATAAAAAATCCGGTTTTCACATTTAACAATCCATCTTTTAAACGTTTTAGAGGCAGGCTCTATTACTCTTTTTTTGCCGAGACCGGAGCTATTAATTCACTACCCGTTATCCTAAAGATAAAGCCGGAATAGTATGTTGAAATTTATAGGAGAAAAAAGCATGAAGTTTAATTTAAAAATTGCTCTATTTTCATTTTTTTTTGTTTTTACTTTTATTGTTGACAATTCCGTTCTAAAAGCCTCGGAAAATATTTTCAAAGACCCGGTAATAAGAAAGATATATACTCTTTGTTATGATAGAAATTCGGCCGGTTTATTCCCGTATTTAAAAAGCAGCAATCCAAAATACAGAAGATATGCAGCTATTTGCCTTGGGTCAGTACAGGATGTTAAATCAACAGCTCAACTTCTTCCTCTCCTTTTTGATGAAAGCCCGGGTGTCAGATCTGCCGCCGCATTTGCAATCGGTCAGACTCACAATAAGAAATCTGAGAAACTACTGATAAAAGCGATTCAAATTGAGAAAAATATAGAAGTGAAGAATTCAATGCTTGAATCTCTTGGTAAATGCGGGACAAACGAGGGCTTAAAATTTCTTATTCGATTATCCCGCCGTAATTTTAATAAAAAAAATGCCGATGGAATATCTATGGGATTTTTCAGATTTACGTTACGAAAAATTTATACGGAAGAATCTGTCCAATCTGTAATTGAATTACTGGGAAAAAGAATGACATCAATTTCCGCATATTTTTCTTCATTACTGTTAGCAAGGATTCCAAATTATGACCTGACTAAATTCGGAGAAATCCTGATAAAAAGACTCGCAAATGAAAAGGAGCTGTTCACAAGGCTGAATTTAATTTTGGCTCTGGCTAAAATAAAGAGCATTCATGCAAAAAAAACTCTTCTAAAAATATTATCTGCTGATGATGATTACAGGGTAAAGGTTAATGCCCTAAGGTCTCTGGAAAAATTCAATATTTCAAAAAATAGTAATTTGATTTCAAGACTCTGTCTGGATAATAATATTCATGTCTCTTTTTCAGCTGCCAATTTAATTTTAAAGAAGCCGGAAAATTTCAAGCCGGAAGAGTTAATCAAACTTAGTGAAAAATCAACCGATCCCAGAACTTCAATTACACTTATGAAAGCTTCACTCAAAGCCGGCTCTGATAAAAAAAAAATATCCGGATTAATTAAAAAGAAGTTTGAAAGTAGTCAGTTCCCTGTTCAGAAGGGTCTTCTCTTATCAGCATTGGGAGAATATCCGGGAAATTTTAGTTTTATCAGGACTCAAATTTTTAAATCAAACAATAATTTTGTGAAACCGGAGGGGTGGGGAGAAATATATACAATGTT
>CAZNLS010000183.1:0-3443 GCA_964573895.1 uncultured Clostridia bacterium | reverse complement strand
AAGTCATCCCGGTATCTCCTGCAATCTCCAGTTCCAAATTTTTATTTTCACCTCTTGAAAGTGATTGAAGGGAGGTCAATATCCGGTCCTTCATTTCAGCTGCAGCTTTATTGGTAAAAGTTATCGCAAGGATTTTTTTGTATCTTCCTTTCTCCCGAAGTGCAATTTTCAGATACTCCCTTACCAGTGTATAGGTCTTCCCGGAGCCTGCAGAAGATATATATCTAATAAAAGTCATTAACGGTTTATAAAATTAGAATTATATCATTACGATCAAAATATATCCCTGAAAATGGAGTTGACCCTTTAAGAAAAAAAATGTATTCTGAATCCATGTTAAGGATCTATTCGGGCATTTATAAGGGAAGAAAACTGAAGTCATCATCATCTCCGGATGTCAGGCCTACTACTGCAAAAGTAAAACTTTCATTTTTTGATATAATTGGCAAATCAATTAGAGAAAAGATTTTTCTGGACGGATACGGGGGTTCGGGAAATATCGGGATAGAGGCACTATCAAGGGGAGCAGAATATGTTGTCTTTATTGACGAACTTTTCGATTCAATAAAACTTCTCAGGCATAATATTGAAAAAATCGGAATTCCTTCCGACCATTACAGGATTATTCACGGCGATTATAACAGAAGTGTCATCAGGCTTGGAAAGGACGGTTTTAAGTTTGACATAATTTTTCTGGATCCGCCATATGCACTCCTTGATTATGCAAATCCTCTCAAAGTAGTATTCAAGAGGGATATATTGCAGGAAGACGGAATTATTGTTTTAGAGAGGCCCGCAAGGACAAAATTTGACTCAAAATATTTTGACTGCTACAGGACGCAGAAACTCGGTACAAAGTGCCTCGATTTTTTCAGGTCTAAAGATCCGGCCTGATCCTGCTATACAGCTGCCTTGTGTATTTTTCTCTTCAGATTATGAAGCCTCCTTATCAGAATTTTGTGACGTTTTCTGTCTCCCGACTCAAGTGCGTCATCACGAATTTTTTTTATTTGTCTGATCTTTAGTTTTATTTCCTGCTTATTTATTCCGACTACCTGTTTCTTCTGCTTCTTTTCGCAGCCAAGAGCTTTGCACAAAACTTCAAGCAGATGCTCTTTGTTTAACTGAGTATATCCCTTTACTGACTCATCTTTGAGCTCTTTGGCAATTCCCCTGAGCTCGCTGACGGTTTTTTTCTTTAACGATTCATAAGTGTATTCTGTCATAATCTCCTCCATAGTTCCTCAATTCCATAATTATAGTGTATTCAGATTTTTAATTTTTCAACGGTAAATGATCAAAATCCAATAAAATTTGATAATATACATATGTTGATTTAAAATAAATCCTGTTATCCGGAGCATCTATGGCATCAAAAAGTAAACTTACTGTTATCATCCCGTGCAAAAACGAAGAAAAAAATATTGCTTTCTGCATTGAATCAATTAAAAATATTGCAGATGAACTGCTTGTGGCCGACTCGGGATCAACAGACAAAACAAAAGAAATGGCATCAAAATATGGTGCCAAAATTATTGAGCGGGAATATAAAAACTCGGCAGATTTTAAAAACTGGGCAATACCGCAGGCGAAGCATGAATGGATTCTTCTGCTCGATGCAGATGAGAGAGCAACTTCGGGGTTAACCGAAGAGATCAAATCGATTCTTTCAATGGAGAAACCTCCTCACAACGGATACAACATCTACAGGAGAAATTATCTTTTTGGAATTGAAGTTAAACACAGCTGGGGTAAGGATAAAGTGATCAGGCTTTTTAGAAGGGATGTTTCCAGATATAAAGATATGAGGGTTCATTCAGAAATTTTGCTTAGCGAGGGAAATGCAGGTTTTCTGAAAGGGAAGCTTCTTCATTACACATACTGGAACTATGCACAAATAATGGAAAAATATGAAAGGTACACAACCTGGGCTGCAGAGGATCTTTATGAAAAGGGGAAGAAACCGGGTTTTTTTAAAATGACATTTACACCGGTTTGGAGATTTTTTCGTC
Organism: uncultured Clostridia bacterium; assembly: GCA_964573895.1. GTDB lineage: Bacteria > Acidobacteriota > Aminicenantia > UBA2199 > UBA2199 > CAZNLS01. The sequence goes on along the minus strand of CAZNLS010000183.1, from coordinate 1,431 downwards.
AATATATCCTGCAGGGGGGATTTTTGGACGGCAAAGCAGGGTTTGTAGTCTGCGGCCTTTCTATGTACTATGTTTTTTTGAAATACGCAAAACTATGGAAAATATATCATGGAAAGCCTCAACCGGAATATACAGACCACTCTATCAAAAAAAAAGGGGGAAATAGCAGCAGTTGATCAGTTTTTTTTGTTTTTAATAAAATATTCTGCCAGTTTGAGTGATTCAACCATACTTCCCGGATCAGCAACTCCCTTTCCCGCAATATCATATGCTGTTCCGTGATCGGGAGAAGTTCTTATAAACGGCAATCCTAATGTGACATTCACACCGGCATTGATTTTCAAAAGTTTGAAAGGTATTAGTCCCTGGTCATGATAGAGGGATATTACAACAGAATCGGGAGTATTGAGAGCCTTTAAAAAGACCGTATCCGGAGGGAATGGGCCGTCGATAATCATTTCACTTTTCAATTCATCAATTGCCGGAGAAATAATTCTTATCTCTTCTCTTCCAAGTGTCCCCTCTTCTCCTGCATGAGGGTTCAATCCGGAAACAAGGAAGCTGAAAGATTTTTTTGTTATTCTTTTTAATTCGCTGTTTACAAATCTGCAATGGGAGACCAGATCATTCCTGTTCAATTTGCCAATTGCCTCACTTAATGGAATATGGGTAGTAAAAAGAGCTGTTTTTATCTCATTAGACCAAAAGAACATCACGGATTTTTTTGCTGCAGTCAATTTTACGAAATAATCGGTATGCCCCATAAAATTATGTCCCGCTCTTATCCACTTACTCTTATTAACCGGTGCGGTAACAATTGCGGAAACCTTTCCATCCAATGCAAATTTTGCAGCCTCTTCAACATATGCAAAGGAGGAATCCTTTTTAGCCCTGTCTACATGAAAAAGGTAGTATTTTTTATCTCGGATCTTCGAAAACTCATTCAGATTTTCAAAAGAAACAGAATCGAATCGTTCCCGGTCTCCAAACACTACAACCGGATAAAGGGGGGTATAAATTTTAGCACATTTCTCTATGATCTCCGTACCAATGCCGGCCGGGTCTCCCCCTGTAACCGCTATAATTTTCTGCCGGGAATTGATCTTCAACTTCGGAATGTCAGGATTTGTCTTTATGCATAAATTTCAATGAATGTTTAAAAATAATGATATTCAGATTATCGTTCTTTTTTATCTTTAAGCATGATTCATCATACCACTCAATTGTTCCTGAAATTTTCTCCCCTGTCATCAGTTCAAACACCATTGGTGTTTTTGCACTCATCTGTTTAAGATAGTAGTAGCTTTCCGCATTTGTCTTGCTTGGGGGCGGCGGCCTCTTTTTAACATCCCTTTTTTGCATCTTTTTTATTTCGTTAAGATCTGGTTTTATTAATTTTCGAGCCATGGGTGCTCCTCATATCTCCAATTG
>CAZNLS010000182.1:0-3531 GCA_964573895.1 uncultured Clostridia bacterium | reverse complement strand
CTGAATAGCTCTTAAGAGTTTTGCCTGAAGATTTATATTCATCTCTCCTATTTCATCAAGTAGTAGAGTACCACCTGAGGAGAGTTCAAATTTACCTTTTTTTTGTGAGTAGGCATCTGTGAATGCCCCCCTTTCGTGCCCAAATAATTCCGATTCAAGAAGATTATCCGGAATAGAGGCACAGTTAAGAGCTACAAATTTATTATCTCTCCTTTTTGAGTGATCATGAATCATCTTAGCAAATAGTTCTTTTCCCACTCCGCTTTCTCCCCTTAGAAGGATGAAAATTCCTGACTTGCTAAGTTTTTTTACCTTCTTTATAAGATTTTTTATATCACTATTAACGGTAATAATGGAAGTTTCTTCAGCTTTTTTTTCCTCTTTTTTCGGTTTTTTATTATTCATTTTTGGGATCAGATCGATGATTAGATTAATAATTCTTAAGAATTTTATTAAAAAATCAAAATGTACCGATTCTATTTTTTTGTGAGATAAAAGCATAAATGCAATATTTTGGGAGTCATTGTTATAGGATGAAGATATAAAGGTGTTTTTTGATTGTAATGATGAAAAGTGTTCCTTTGAAAAAACAGAGAGTTGTTCTGCTGTTTTAGCAGGGTCAATTTTATCTTCATGGGATACATGATTAAACCGGTAGAGAAGTTTGATTTTTCCATTTGATTCATTAAAAAGAAAAAGTATACAATTTTCAAAAAGAAGTGATATATATTTACTTGCTTCAAGAAAAAACATTTCTATGGAATTTGACCTTAGACCGGTTTTCAATATTTTTTTTAATGAAATGATAAAAATATTTCCAGAGACATAAGTTGTATTATCCTTTAAAATATCTGAACTTTGAGATTTTTTAAATTCTTTACATTTACTATGAAGTTCATTTGATAAAATAAAATCTTCCGGACTTCCGTCTTTTAAAAAAAATTCCATATCCCTGATTGAAAAAGATTCTCCTGTCTTTACTGTGCCTGATTGCACTTTATGCTTGTCTATTTCAACTCCGTTAGTACTGTTCATGTCAAATATCTCTATTGAATTTTGTTTATTAACTATCTTTAAATGTTTTCTTGAGATAAATTCATTATTTATAACAATATCGCATTCGGTACTGCGGCCGAGTATAAAAACATTCTTTTCCATAATCGGAAATTTTTTAACATTACCTTCATAAATATAAATGATATATTTCAATTTGATGAGATTATTTCTTTACCAAAAGGGGATAATGCAATACTTGCAAGTTTAAAAACCTGGATACCAAAGGTTATCCCGATAATTGTGATACATAATATTAGTCCGGAAAAAACATAATGAATGAAGAGTAAAAATCCTCCAAAAACAAACCAGATTACATTACCCAAAGTCGACATACAACCCTCCTGAGTAATTTATAGCTAAAAAATAAAATAATTTACTCAATGCATTTTACAAGCAATAAATGTGCCAATAAGATATTTGTGATATCTGTTCTGAAACTTTGTTCTATCAGTAAAAAAGTAATGATTGAGCCTTAAACCTGAATTTTGAATATTGTGAACTGCTATGAACAAATATGAACATTAAATATGAACTTTTGCAGGATTGATGTTTACTTTTCTTGAGAATTTTGCTATTCTAAAATTTCATGAAATATTTGATGTACTATTCAGAGGGATTTATAAAAAAATTCCTTCTTGACAAAAAAGAAATTTCTATAGGCTGGGATGACAGCAATGATCTTGTAATTAAAGATGACATGATCTCCGGCTTTCATCTTAAAGTAGATGTTGATGATGAAAAAATATTAATAAAAGACCTGGATTCTACAAACGGGACTTTTTTCAAAGGGGGGAAAGTAAGGCGGGCTGAAGTTAAACTAGGCGAATCTTTTTCAATAGGGAGTAGAGAATTAATTTTAAGAAAGGGTGATCTTGAGGAGTTTAAAGCTTCAAAAGATCTTATACCTGTATTTGAAAGCCTTAATAAAGAAATTAAAAAAAAGATCAAAAAAAGGAAAACAAAGTATCTGAGAAATATTTATAATGAAGTATTGAAGCAGATATTAAAAACAGGTTTGAATTCAAAGAGTTTTAATCAATTCATATTAAGTATTTCACATTATCTGTCAATTGTTACCGATTTGGGGAGTTTGTTTCTAATTAAAGAGAATGGTGCGGAGTGCGATATCCTGCTTTCAACAAATGGAAGTGAGAAAGATATTGATATATTAAAAATAATAAAGAATAATTATAAAAATATATTTTCTGTCAATATGGAAACTTCGTTAATTCCCGGAACGAAAAAAAATTTCTATTCATTCATTATAAAATTAAAGAAAAAAAATGCCGCCCTGATTTATATTGAACCTGAAAATAAAATCAGTAAAGATCTTAGGTCAAAGACAATGGATTTCCTGTGTAGTTTTTCCAATGAGATATCTATGTTATCAAAGATTATTCCTGAAAACGGGAATTCACATTTTGATAAAAAAGATAATTTTGTCAGTAAAAAAGTTGTTGGAAAGAGTAATGAGATTCTTAATCTAATTGACCAGGCGGATAAAATAGCTAAAAGCGATATATTTGTCCTTATACAGGGAGAGAGTGGGACGGGAAAAGAATTGTTTGCAAGAATAATTCATGAAAATTCAAACAGGAGGAAAGGAAAATTTGTTGCGATAAACTGTGCTGCAATTCCTGAGCAATTGCTCGAAGCAGAATTTTTCGGATATGAAAAAGGAGCTTTTACGGGTGCTTATGCCCAGAAAAAAGGTAAACTGGAACTTGCATGCGGGGGAACTCTTGTTCTTGATGAGATAGGAGATATGCCGTTTTCTCTTCAGTCGAGGCTTCTTAGGGCGTTACAGGAGAATGAATTTTACAGAGTTGGAGGAACTATGTCTGTAAAAGTTGATCTCCGAATAGTTTCTCTCACTAATAAAAATCTCAGAGAGCTAATATCAGATGGCAAGTTTAGGGAAGATCTTTATTACAGACTTGTTCACCATGTGATGGAGATACCTCCGATAAGAGAAAGGAGTGTTGATATATCTGTTTTGATTAACCACTTTACAACTCTGTTTTCAAAAAAGACCAATAAACAGATAAGAGGATATTCAATAAAAGCATTAAAGGCACTACAGGGATATTACTGGCCCGGTAATATCCGCCAGCTTAAAAATGAGATAAACAGAATTGTTAATCTGACGGATGAGGGCGAAATTATAGGATTCGATATTTTATCAAATGAGATTAAAACATATTTTTCAAATGAAACGAAAAAGAAAGGGAAAGAAATTCTTAGAGAGAGTGAGATTGATTATATAACAAGAATTCTGAGAGAAAATGGGTGGAACAAAACACATAGTGCAGCAGAACTTGGAATGACTTATCGGGGGCTTCATAAAAAAATGAAGAGATTGGGAATTGAGAAACCTGATTTTTAAAAAAAATTGATCAGGAGCTGTTTTCAGAAGACTCTTTTTCCGAAAGGAGCAAGGGCAAGACCTGCCAGTTTTACATGCTGGGCGGCAAA
>CAZNLS010000181.1:0-3583 GCA_964573895.1 uncultured Clostridia bacterium | reverse complement strand
CCGTTTAAAAGCAGTTTTTCACCCGAAATATTACCATTTTTATCAATATCTGCTACAACAAGTTTTCCATTACCTCTTAAAAAAGCAATTTTTTTACCGTCAGGAGATATAACCGGATAGGTTTCCTCTTCTTTGCTGTCAGTGATCTTAATAACTTTATGTTTTAGAGATTTGAATATATTTTTCTCTTTTTGATCAGTAGATTTTACAAGATATAGATCAAATTCCCCGGCTCTGTCAGATGAAAAAATTACAGACCCGTCATTCAACCAGGCAACATCTTTATCTCTAAAAGGGTGATTGGATAAATTAACGGATCGTGCTTTTTTATCATTACTCTGAGTAACAAAAACTTCTCCATGAACTATAAATGCTAACAGTTTTCCATTTGGAGAAATTTCATAATCCGAAACTTTTGAAGAAAATGTTTTTCTTTCTAAAGGATCAAATCTATAATCAGGATCAATATTAACATTTAATTTTGAGATAGTTTTTCCATCCTTTGAAATTGTAAAAATATCCGTACCTTTTTCAAAAGCGATAAGGTCTCCGTTTTTTGATACCGACATCCAGGTTACAGGCTCATCAGAAAATTTTGTCAATTCTGTTACTTTACCAGCCGGAGTTCCATCTTTATCGATCTTTATTTTGAATATATTATAGCGTCCGTTTCTTGCACTAATAAAATATAGATTTTCATTATCCCATGAAGGATGAAAATCCTGACCTTCATATTTTGTAATCTGAATATATTCACCTGTTTTTGAATTAAATATCCATATATTTCTGTTTGCCGACCCTGTGTATTTTTCTCTGGCAACTCTGCAGGAGCCTTTTACAAATGCTATTAATCTGCCGTTGGGTGAAACTGATGCTTCGGTTCCAAGAGTTTTTAAAAGAAGTTCCGGAGTACCACCGGTTAAAGGGATGGAAAGAATCTCCTTTTCCCATTCTATCTGTCTGTAGTTTCTCCTGCTTTCAAAAACAATACCATACTTTTTGCTCCAGTCGGTGACAATATCATCAGACGAATTAAATGTTAATCTTTTCGTGTTTCCTCCATTTACTCCTATAGAGAAAATATCATTGTTTCCCAATCTGTTACTTGAGAAAACTATACTCTTTCCGGTCGGGCTGAAAACAGGCATCCCGTCATATGCTTCATGGATAGTAACCCGAAATGCTCTTCCACCTGTAACCGGAATAGTCCAGATATCTCCCTGAAATGAGAAAGCGATCATTTTCCCGTTCCCATTAATTGCCGGGTATCTGACATAAGGAGAGTTATCTCCCATAACATGGATTGAAAGTATTAATAATACAATAAAACCTAAATATAACTTTTTTTTCATAGATTTCCTCCTTATATATATTTTAATTCTGTCTTTAAATGTAATTATACGTAGAACAGTTTTCAATGTTTTTTTTATTTCCTGAAAAAATTGATGAACCGGTAATATCCGATCAATCGAAAATGGAATATTTCAATCAGGCCGGAGTTTTTGGATTTTTCCCTCTTTTTATTTCCCTGGTTCTCAATAACCTGTTGTATTTTATTGCAAAACGGTGAGCCTCATCTCTTATTTTCATTAACAATTGCAGACCTTTATCTTTTGTCCCCGGCCGCAGGGGAACAGGTTTCCCGGGGATATAAACCTCCTCCTCTCTTTTGGCAAGTGATATGACAGGGATTTTCACATCAAGTAAGTTCATTGAAGCAAGTGCTGCAGAGAGTTGAGATGCTCCCCCGTCAATAACAACAAGATCCGGAAAACTCTTATGTTCGTTTTTCAGGCGTCTGTACCTTCTTAAAACAACTTCCCGAATTCCACTGAAATCATCCACACCTTTAAAACTCTTGATCAGAAATCGCCTGTAATTACTCTTATCGGGAATACCATTAACAAAATTCACCATTGAACCAACCGTATGAGTGCCTGACAGATGAGAAATGTCAAAACACTCAATTACTGAAGGAAATTCATTCAAATCGAGAATTTCCTGCAATCTTTCCAACTTTTCCATATCACCGAAATTGGATATCTCTATATTTCTCTTCACAAAATCAAGCAAATCTCTCTTTTCCCCCTTTTTCGGGATTGTTATCTTCACCCCGCTGCCTCTCATTTTCATAAGATATGCAGTAACTGCAGGATCAGGCAGAACAGGCATTATTAATTCTTTCGGGACAGGATTCTCAGAATAAAATCTAACTAGGAATTCATCGATTACACTATCCTTTTCTTCGAAAATCCACTCTCTCTTGTTTTCAAGAATCCCCTTGTAAATATTAAAAAGCATCAAATAGACATTCCCGTTCCTGTTAATAAAATTTATCAGATCCTCATTATAAGTCTTTGACCTGGACATCTTCTGCTTTTCATTTAAAAATTCAACCGCCTCAATCTTTTTTCTTAATTCGAGGGCAAGTTCATAATTTTCTTCTGATGCAGCATCTTTCATCTCTTTTTTTAAACCCTTTAAAAGAGGACCGGTTTTCCCGGATAGAAATAACTTTGCATGTCTCACCTGCCGGCTGTACTCCTCCTCATTAATCTCTCCGCTGCAGGGTGCACTGCATAAGTTTATTTGAAACCTTATACAGGGTTTTTTAGGCATTTTTTTACAACTTCTTATCCTGAATATTTTCTTGGTCATCTGCAACAGGATATTTCTATTCTCTCCTGATACAAAAGGACCGAAAAAATCTCCATGTTTATTTTTTTTTCTGGTGGTGGAAATTGTGGGAAACTTCTCCTCTGATATCTTTATATATGCGAAATTTTTTGCATCTTTCAGATTGATATTGTATTTCGGCTGATTCTTCTTTATTATCGAGTTTTCCAGGATCAGTGCTTCCATTTCATTATCTGTAACAATAAAATCCACCCTTTTTATATGATTTTTCAATGCTTCTGTTTTAGCATCCTTTTTTTGGGATGAAAAATAGGAAGAAACCCTCTTTTTCAGGTTCTTAGCTTTTCCGATATAGATAATATTACCTGCTTCATCAAGGAATAAATAGCACCCCGGTTTTTCGGGAAGATTTGAAATTTTATTTAATTCCAACCGTGAACGAATCATTGTATTTCTTTATTTTGATTATCTTCATCTCTTTTATAGAACAGATAAACTCCTCCGCCGATTAGTCCCAATATCATCCTTAGAATTATATCAACTGCCTCTACAGCCATTGCAGCCGGGACCGGAAATTTCATAAGGCTGCTAAAGACAGCAGTCCTTACTCCAATCCCGTTAACAGTGGGAACTGTCATTAAAAGGAAGATAAGCATTGGAGCCCTGATCATGAAATCTATGAAACCGGGAGACATGCCAATGCTTCTCGATATGAAGTAGTAATAAAGCACCATATTAAACTGAAATGCAAAACTAATTACAAGTGCTGTTAAAAGAGAGAGAGGTTTTTTGTAAAATGTGCCGAGAGCATTAAAAGCTTTTTTTATAATTTCGGATAATTTCAGCGGAAGAAATTTTTCAGCAAGAGCAATGATTTTTATATTAATTTTAGGTATTGAAATAAATATAAAAACAATTATTCCGAAAATAATAATCAGGATAAATT
>CAZNLS010000180.1:0-3624 GCA_964573895.1 uncultured Clostridia bacterium | reverse complement strand
GGAGCGGTTACTGCCCTGGGGACTCAACTATTCGGCAGGTTCGGAGAGGGTGAGGGACTTGATAAAAAAGGATTGAACCATGTAAAAAAAGATGCTGATGCAATTTCTGCATATGCTTTGAGTGAAAGCTTATGGTATCTGTCAAGATATTTACCGGAAAATCATGCAATCATGGTCTCTCTCGGGGAAGGTTTGATGCCAAAAGCAGGGGAGACACCTGAAATGGGTTCAAATCCGCAGTTGGGATTCGGTAGAGTCTATGCAAGACCGGAAGTTGCCAAATACCTGGACAGTCTTGTTATGAAACTTCTGAACCGAAAAGATTATAAATGGAGTGATTTTTACAGGGATTTAAGAACTTCCGGAATTACGGTCTGGGGAACAGCAATAGATACGCTGGAAAACACATCCAGATTTGCCAGGGGAAGGGAGACGGGGCCGATGACTATTCTGCACATTTTCGATCAGCCTCTCAAAGTCACAAAACCATATGAAGGATATATTGGGAATATTTTTCTGACAAAAAAGATTGCAAAAATAGCCGAAAGAGATTCGGTTTTTATAAGTTTCAGAACTAAAAGAGGCGAGATCCTTGAGATCATTGAAAAGGCATATCCCGGTATAAAAAGAAAAAATATTCATGTCTGGACTTTGCGGGGAAAGAGTCGTGAGAAGAGACTTGGAAAATTGTGGGATATATGGAAAAAACTTGGTGTTCATCTTGTGGAAGATGGATGGGTTTTACCAACTGGTAAAAGGGCTTTTAATGATTCCGGTACTTATGCACCTGTCTATTCGGTTGGAACCTGGGAAGATGAAGATGGAGAAATAAATCTACTTATTTGTGATGGATATGCCGCATCGGCTGAAGCTGTTCAGGCTGCAAGCCTTGCACCGGTTTTGGGGATCAAATCCTATTTAACACTTTTAACATCCAATTTTAAATATCCGCATTACATTGAACAGGACATTATGACACTGGATCCCTATGATGAAAAATTTGAATTGGAACTTGAAAAAGTTCTCAGAGAGGGCTCACAGGATACTGAAACAGTTGAAATGTATAAAAATATGATAGAAGAGGCAGCAAAGGCGTCAATACCTGTAGATAAGAGAAATCTTACAGCAGATGATTTTATGCCGGAAAAAGAGTGGCATATGCTCGCAGTCTCCGGATTTATGAAAGATGACCCATATTCAGGTATAGAAGGAGTGAAAGAAATCAGTGATGGTTTTTATTCGGTATCCGTCAGGTTAAATTCTACAAATGGAGAAAAAATTATAACCTTCAAACTCAGGTTGATTGAAAATCTGATGGAGAGTAAACTTGTCTTCAATCCGCTTTTAAACAGATTTATTGCAGGAGAGGATTACAGAAACCGACCCGTAAAAATATCTGATTCCGGAAGAATAAGAAATGAACTTCAGACTCTGTGTTCCGAAGCTCTTGAATTCAGGGATAATAACACGATTGTCCTTTCATTTAAAAAAATTTCAGATGATGTGATTCAGCCTGAAAACAGGGAAAAGCTTAGAGAGATCCTTGAATGGTACATAAAAGAACATCCGATCTGGTTTTCCTGGCTTAGATTGAAATAATATATCCGGCTGCAACAAATTAGAAAAACTTGATTTTTTTTTTCTATTATTCTATAATCGCCAAAATGAATGTAAAAAATGTTAAAAAATTCTCTGTTATTTTAACAATTCTCTTTTTTACAGGACTGACTGGTCTGTTCATTAGCATTGTCGAATTTAATGAAAATTATACTAGAAATCTCGCAAAGATTACGACCCTTAAGAACAATCTTGATAATAGCAGAAAACTTCTGGTTAAGAGAGACTCACAGCTTGAAAAATATGGACTATTGAGGTTTAAATCGAGGATGCTTACATCACGTTTCCCCAGGTTCTCAATGATACTCGATTCTGTTTATAACAGAAGTATTCAATACAATTTTAAACCGGAGCTTGTATTAAGTATTATCAAAGTGGAGAGTAATTTTGAACCGTCTGCTGTTTCTCACAGGGGAGCATACGGATTAATGCAGATTAATTTAAATGTCTGGGAAAAGGAACTCAATATAAATAAAAACATTATTTTTGATATTGATTATAATATTAATCTCGGGCTTCAGGTGTTAAAGAGATATTATGATGAAACGAACGGTGACCTGAGGAGAGCTATTCACCTTTACAATAATGGATATAAATATAACAATCTTGAATATGTAAAAAAAGTAGATACCGTTCTTTTTACATTTTCCCCTGACAATTTTAGTTTAAGAAAAGCTGCTCCGTTAAACTGATCATATAACGGATACAATTCCTTTTTCTAATCTGATAAAATAATTCCAATTTTAGTGAAATGAAAAAATATATTAAAAAAATGCTGATAATTATATTCATTGCAGTCTTGATCATCTCTGTCCTAATACTCTATATAAGCTCAGGAGTCGTTTCTTCCGAAAAGCTTCTTACTATGAATGAATATAATTACGCTGAAAAAAAAATTGTAAATGAGTTGTCTACATTAAAAATAATGACATATAACTGCGGATATTTTTCAGGCATGAAAAATAATACGACTAGTAAGTATGAAAAAAATTTTATATCAGAGAACATAAAAAACTTCATTCGAATAGCTGGAAAATATAACCCCGACATTATATCCATGCAGGAAATAGATTTTAATTCTTCCAGGTCTTTTGAGATTAACCAGTCTTCAATAATCGCAAAAATGCTTAATTTCAGGTATGTTTCAAATGCTGTCAACTGGAATAAAAAATATGTCCCTTATCCTTACTGGCCGCCATCTGCACATTTTAAAAAAATTTTATCCGGTCAATCCATTTTCTCAAAATTTCCGATTTTATCCCAAAGAAGAGTAGTTCTGGAAAAACCTAAAAATAATTTTCTCTATAATTTGTTTTATATTGACAGACTTATCCATATAGCAAAAATCAAAGTTTCAGATATTGAAGTTCTCGTTTTCAATGTTCATCTTGAAGCATTTGATATTACTTCCCGGGAATCTCAGGCAAAAAAACTGGTTAAAATTCTCAATGAACAGAAAAATAGATATCCGATTATTGTAACAGGTGATTTTAATTCTGTTCCTATGGGTGCAAAAAAAAAGAGAGGTTTTTCCGATGAACCGGAAACGGATTACAGAAATGATAAAACACTGAATATCCTGTCAAAGGTTAAATTTTTGAATTGCGTTTTTCCGATAGATGAATCATATACGGAAAATGAAGCAACATTCCCATCAAATTATCCCGATAGAAAACTGGATTATATTTTTTACACTCCGGCTTATTTTGAATTAAAAAAAAAGATGATATTATTGAGCAATAGTTCTGACCATTTACCCGTTTTTGCCGAGTTTATTTTAAAAAAAAATGATAAAAATTGATGAAAATTTAAGTATTGACGAATCATTCATTTCAGAGGAATTCATACGCGCATCCGGTCCCGGTGGTCAAAATGTGAATAAAGTTGCAACTGCTGTAAAAATGAAATTTCATCTGTTGGAATGCCCGCAGATTAAAGAAGATTTGATTAAAAAGATCAGGAAAATTGCAGGAAAGAGAATAAATTCAAAAGGAGAACTTGTTATAG
>CAZNLS010000179.1:0-3700 GCA_964573895.1 uncultured Clostridia bacterium | reverse complement strand
CAAAATAAAAATAAATAAAAAAAAATAATAAAAAATAATAAAAAAGATGACAAAAAGAATTTTTTATATTATTATATATAAGAAGGGAGGTTAAAATGTTTGAAGTAAATATAAAATGGGAACATTTAACCGAAGAGACTAAAAAAAATATCATCTATGATTTTCTAAACAGTCTGAATGTCGAAGAGCTGACGGAAATAGCCAACAATATTGATTATTCCGAGGCAGATGGATTAAATAACGGTCTATACAGCGAATTTGACTCATTTTTAGAGAATGAATTTAAAATAAAGAAATATGAGATTTATGTAACACTTGAAGAATTTCTATCCAAACATTTCCCATTTACAGTAACAATTTGAATATATGAAAAGCAAGGAAAGTAAGAGTAAGACTCTATCTATCAGAATGGAATATTCACTATTTCATATTATACGAGAAGATGCAAAATTAAATGAAAGATTATCAGGAGCTCATATCAGGTGGATATTGAAGCAATACTATTTAAAGAAACAGAAGAAAGTGTAGGAAAAACAGATGATAATTGGAAATATGTTAGGGTCGGGGAGTATGGAAAGGGTTGCAGGATTCTTCAGAAACCTCCTTTTTTCCGGTAAGCGTATAAGGACCAGTATTAAAATGCTTTTTGCGGTTTTGGCTGCATATTTTTTACTGGTCCTTATTTTACTTTTCCAACTTTTAAGCCGCATATAACCGGATTCCGTACAAAGATTCAATTCATCGAAATCCCTTTCGTCTTTACTGCCATATTTTCCAACTTCATCCTGTTTAATCTGTTGTGAATAAGCCTGGGAGATCTTAATAGTGAAGGTTTTCTCTCAAGGATAAGCATCTCCTCCTTTGTCAGATTTTTTACCTGAATAACAGGCACCTCTTTAACAGTTGCTTTTGTTAGAAGAACAGATCCGACTTTGATTGAAATATTGGGTACATCTTTAAGCGACTTTACAGTTTCCGCAAGTTTCTGTGACGGGAATTGAAAATTTTTCCCAAATTCTTTAACTTGAGACTCCTTTTTTGAAAGCATCTCTTTGACCGCCGAGTAGAATTTTTTTACAAGTTCCATATGGGAGACTACTGATTTTGTCCCTACCCAAAACTTTTCGATGATAGAGCCCTTGAATACTTCGGCTTTTGTAAAAATTTCAACATCAATTGAACCGAGAAACTCTTTTACGGATTCATTGACTTTTTCAAGAACTGCAGGGTCATTTGTGTCAAGATAGATATCAACCGGCAGATAATGCTTTTTTTCTATAATTTCATCAGCCCCGTTCAATGAATCTCTAAAATCGCGCTCGGCGATCTCTTTTTTTACTTTTTCAAGTTCTCCTGAGAATTCTTGAAGTTCTTTTTCAATATTTTTCATATTACCTCCTAAGTAACATTAAAGATAATATAGTATAAAAAATATTCATTTTCAACATTATAAATATAAAAAATCATATTTACTGAATATTTGACATTATTCGATATTTTTAAAAAGTTGGGATGCTCCGGCTCCGCATCCAATAATTGTCCGCATGGCAGTTTCAACGGTTGTATCAATCCTGGTAACATCCTCTTTTCTCAAATGACATAGTAGTCCTGTGGTTGGATTCAGAGCGGAAGGGAAGAATACAGTCACTCTGTCTGAAGTTTCATCTGCTACAAATCCTGTCATTAGAGTCTCACCTCCAAATACTTTTGCCATTACTACTGAAGAGAATGGCCTCTTGTCTTTTCCAAGAAGTTGCTTGAGGGTCTCTTTGAATAGTGAATATCCTGGCGCTATATCAAGAATGTTTTTCTCAAATTTTGAAAATAGAAATTTTCCTATTTTTGTCCTTATTGCAAGGCCCGTTAAAAAAAATATTCCTATTATAATGATAACTGCTGCTGAATATGCAATGAATTCACGTGAATTTGTCTGTTTAATAATCAGGATTGTAAGTGGTTTGACCTGACTTAGCACAAAATTGAATATCCATCGCAAGACAATAAATGTCAATACTATTGGAAGAATAACAAGAATCCCGCCTAAAAAAGTAGTTCTCAAAAATTTACCTATTTTTTTCATATTTCACCTCTCTGATTTTTCATGAAGAATATAGTACTGATTAGGAATTAATTCAATCGGAATTATCGATTTTTAATTGTATCATATGGTAAAATATTCCGGTGATCAAATGATGAGGATGTTATTTAACTGGAATTAAATTACCACTAAATTGGCAATGTGAATAAATAATGAAAACAGGGAGAAATATTAGAAGTAAGTATGTTTATCTGGCTATACCGGTTATTCTTCTTATCGTTTTCATCAAGCATAATTTCTTTGATTCAGGCAGGGTTGCCCGGGATATGAATGTTATCCTCATAACCATAGATACACTGAGGGCTGACCATGTCGGCATTTACAATTTGAATGAGAAAAGTTTCACACCAAGTATTGATAAGCTGGCTGAGGAAGGGACATTTTTCAAGCACTGTATCTCTCAGACACCGTTGACTCTCCCATCACATACATCAATCCTCTCGGGAACATACCCTCTGTATCACCAGGTAAGGGATAACGGAGGTTTTAAGGTTCCTCAACGGTTGACTCTGATGAGTGAGATTTTCAGTAAAAACGGATATGCAACTTCTGCATTCGTCGGAGCCTATGTTCTTCATTCAAAATGGGGATTATCCAGAGGATTCGATAAGTATTTTGATGATTTTGACATTTCTCAACATAAAAATATTTCCCTGAGTAAAATTGAGTTTAAAGCAGAACGGGTCCTGGATGAAGCATCCTCTTGGATAATGAATAAAAGAGGAAAGAAATTTTTTTCATGGATACATTTATATGACCCACACAGTCCCTATGCACCACCCCCGCCCTTCAATGATAAGTTCAAAAAGGATCTATACAAAGGCGAAATTGCTTATACAGATTCAAAGTTAGGAGAGTTCCTGGAAAAACTAAAAAGTGAGGGTTTTTTGAATAATACACTTGTTATTGTAACTTCCGATCATGGAGAGGGAAGGGGAGACCATAAAGAGGAGAATCACGGATTTTTCATCTATGAATCCTCCGTTCGGGTTCCGCTGGTGATTAAATCTCCTGTAGAGTTTCCGATAAAGGAATTTAAAGGGAATGTCGGGCTCGTAGATTTGATGCCAACGATTCTTGATATTGTAAATCTTCCAATTCCTGCATCCTGCCAGGGCAGATCTATGTTAAAAGAACTGGAAGGATCCAAACAGAAATCCAGACCCGTGTACACTGAAACATACTATCCGCTTTATCACTATGGTTGGTCAGAACTAAGAGCGATATATAGAGATAATTACAAGTTTATCCTCGCTCCAAAACCTGAGTTATATGATCTTGCCAATGATGGTAACGAATTGAATAACCTCTTTTTTAAAAAATTTAATATTACATCTGATTTAAAAAAGAGGCTAAAAGAATTTACTGAGAAGTATTCGAAAAATATGCTATCCCCGGTTAAAAACAGCAAAATGAGTACTGCTGATATTAAACGGTTCAGATCGTTGGGATATCTGTCCGGAGATGTGAATAGTGCAAATAATAAAAATAAAGCAGATCCAAAAGATAAATATCATATTGTTTTAAAACTAAAAGATTCTCTTGAGCTAATTAAATCGGGAAAATATATGAAGGCCGGAAATAATGTTAAAAAAATACTAA
>CAZNLS010000178.1:0-3701 GCA_964573895.1 uncultured Clostridia bacterium | reverse complement strand
TGGTAAGAATTTTTTTCTTCCAGGAGACGATTAATAGCCGACAGAACCGCAGGTTTATCCAGTGCCCATTCAGGGGCATGAAAAATCTCCCTGTCACGTTCTCCTGTCAACCTGTGGATCACAATTTCAGGGTCGATAAACTCAAGGAGAGTGACAAGAGTTTCAACATATTCACTTCTGTTAAAAAGATTCACTTCCCCTCTTTCATACATTTCATATAGAGGGGTATTCCTAATGACATGCAGCATATGGATCTTAATCCCCGCAGGTTTAATTCTGTTCATTTCAAGAATTGTCTTTTTCATATCGACAAATGACTCTCCTGGAATTCCCAGTATCAGATGTACAATTACATCAATATTCATTTTTTTTAATTTAAAATACGTCCTCAAAAACTGATCGTAAGTATGATTCCTGTTAAGATAATTGAGGCTTTTTTCATGAATTGACTGAAGTCCAAGCTCAACTGAAAAATATGTTTCACTATTGATCTCGGCGAGAACCGGATAAACTGCATCATTAATAGCATCGGGTCGTGTTCCGACAAAAAGTCCCAGAACACGATCATATTCAAGGGCGATACGGTATTTTTTAATCAAATCATCAGGATTTCCCGATGTATTTGAATGTGCCTGATAATAAGCAATATAGTAATTGTCCGGATGGGAATCAATAAAGCTTCTAATTTGATCCCTGACAGGGAGATTAAATTGTTTGATCGGTCCGCTGCCGTACTGATCACAAAAAATACAGCCGTCAAAAGAAAGAGTTCCGTCCTTGTTTGGGCAGCCGAATCCTGCATTGACGGGAATCTTCCGGATTTTTTTACCTGGAAATTTGTTTTTTAAAAATTTATTAAAAGAATAATATCTAATTTTCATCAAGGATCTGCCGTATTCGTTCAAGGAGCATCTCAATATTGAACGGCTTCGGGAAAAAATCCCTAACATTACTATCCTCCAGATCTTTAAGTATCTCAGTTCTGTTATAAATACCGGATGTAATAATTATTGGTGTAAAATATTTGTCTTTTATATGATTAACAATATTAAGTCCGTGTTCACCCGGAAGAAGCATATCAAGAATCACAATATGGAATGTTTCATCCTCCATTATCTTTTGAGCCTGAAGACCGTTATCTGCAGTCTTAACTTCATATCCTTCGTCAATTAGGGCCTCTTTCAGAAACATTCTTATATCTTTTTCGTCCTCAACAACAAGGATTCTATGCTTTCCCATTTCTTTCTCTCCTGTACACTTTAAAATATTCAAGCCAGGACCATAAGAGAAAATTTAGTGCGAAAATCGAAACAAATCGTTTTAAAATTACCAACTGGTCCACTATCGAGTTTAAACTTACTATATATAAAAATATAAGAAAACTAAGGCTTCCAAATGCAATTTTTCCTATTACGATTGAAGGTTTTATTACTTTTTTTCTTCTATATATAATAAAACTGGCAAGAAGAATAAGAAAATCCCTCAATATTATCGGTATTGCTATCCAGAGCGGAAAGTTGGATTTAATAACAAGTGCCACGATCATAAAAAGTATGAGAAGTTTATCGGCAACAGGATCCAGAAATTTCCCCAATTCTGTAATCTGTTTGAATTTTCTGGCAAAATAGCCGTCAAAAAAATCGAAAAGTACAGAAGCTGAAAACAGGACAAGGAGAAGAGCATAGTTCTTCGGAGTGGAATTTATTATCAAGAAGAATATCGGAACTATCAAGATTATTCTCATTAAACTCAGAATATTAGGAATATTGAGGATCATTCTCATTGAGATAATATATAATAATAGGAATCATAAATCAATATGAGAGATAAAATTGAACAAAAATTTTCAATTATTTATAATTACCTTAAATATTCGGAGGTTACAAATGACGGGTAAAAAAAGAGAAAACATTCTTGTTGAGAAATATCGGAAACATTTTACTTTCCTGCTGGTTATAACACTGTTGATAGTCAGTTACGGATGCGGGAAAAAAGGTCCCGAACCCGTGGAGAAGGGGAAAGCGGGATTTGAAACTGCCAGGATTATAAACAGGATAACATACGGAATCATATCTCCATCGGGTAATATATCTGTAAGATTCACCAACCCCGTGGGAAACATTCCCTCTGCCGAACTATTCTCAATCTCACCTGAAATAGAGGGAAAAACTATCAAAAAAGACAGCCAGACGATCCTTTTTAAACCTTCCCATAAACTTCCGTTCAGGAAGTCTTACAAAGCGATTTTTCATATCGAAAAATTTAAGCAATACTCAAAAATGAGACCTGTTTCATTCACATTTGAAACGTCCGGGAGAGAAGTCTCGATGTTTACCGGGGATTTTGAGCTATCCCCCAGGATGAATCCTTCATACGTAGTATACAAGGCAACCATCTTATTTACGGAGGATGTGGAAAAAACCAAAATTGAAGAAGGTATAAGACTTTTCCATGATAAGATCTCAATTCCGCTCAAAGTCGAAGAAGTTACCCCCCAAAAAAAGTTTTCGATAACATCAGGTGAAATCAGAAGAGGGTACCACTCCAAGACATATAAACTGGTAATTTCCGGGAAAAAACTTGATTTATCAGGTGACATTGAAAAATTTGTTAAGTTAATGCCGGTTTCAGAATTCGGTGTTTCAAAAATTGTTAAATTTGACCAGGGCGAAACTCCGGGTTTTGAGGTAATTTTTTCAGATATTTTGGATAAAGATCAGGATATAAGGGGATTAATCAGAACAACTCCGCCCAAAAAAATATCACTTAAAAAAATTCATAAAAGTATCTATATTTCCGGTGATTTTGAATATGGAAAATCATACCGGGTTCTTATATCGGGAATCAAAAGCAAGTGGGGAGTAAAATTAAAAAACGATATTGAAAGAGATGTAATGTTTGAGGATAAAAAACCCGCATTAAGCTTTACAAGCAGCGGAGTTTTTCTTCCTTCAGCAAACAAAAGAACCCTAACATTCAAAACAATTAATGTAAGTGAAGTCAAACTCCTTGTTCAAAGAATTTTTGAATCAAATCTTAATCAATTCCTTCAAACCGAGAGTCTGGAAAGTGATAAATCAAGAAGTAAAAGTTTCAGTTACAATGAAGTTAACCGGGTTGGAGTAAAGGTTGGGGAGAAAATTCTTAAAATCGGAAATGTAAAGAACAGGTGGCTTATCCATAATCTCGATCTGAATAAGATATTAAAACCAGAGGACAAGGGAGTTTATTTAATAAAACTAAGTTTTACCAGAAAAGCAATGCTTTGGAGCGGATTGAAGAAAAAGAGCTCCTACTATTATGGCAGGGAATACTATTCGAATCCAAATTCATGGGGCTATCTCTACAGACACGGATCAGTATACAAACCGGTGATCATATCTGATATTGGACTTACCTATAAAAAAGGCGGCTCGGAGCATCTTGTTTTTGCAACAAATATAATCACTTCAGAAGCGGAAAAAAATGTAAAAATAAGACTAATGTCCTACCAGGGGCAGCTGATTGCTGAAGATGAGACAGACGGATCCGGAATCGCTCTTTTCAAAGGAATAAAAGAAAAAGTATTCATTATCGAGGGAGAAAAAGATGGGCAGAGGAGTATAATAAAACCTTTAGAGATGAGATGGAACCTCTCATCATTCGATATCGGCGGGGGGGAAGGAGACAACAAGGACAAAAAAGAATTTTTATATAAGGAA
>CAZNLS010000177.1:0-3723 GCA_964573895.1 uncultured Clostridia bacterium | reverse complement strand
AATTAAAAATAGTTTTTTTTATCTCTATTTTGTTTTTTTCTCTTAGTTTGCCAATCATTCCTCAGCAATAACCTGCCCTTAATGATCACCTATCCTTATGGAGAGAAGGTGAGCCTGATAATAATACGATTGATCCTTGCGGGCATATTTTTGGTTTTATTTATTTATTATGACTATATATATCGAAATATTAAATTGGAAACCGATCAATTCTTAAAATATTAAATTGTTTTATTCTTGACAAAATAGGGGGTCTGTCATTATAATCTGTCTTTGTTTTTACCCCCTGCCGGAGTGGCGGAATTGGCAGACGCAACGGACTCAAAATCCGTCGAGGTTTAACCCTCGTGAGGGTTCGACTCCCTCCTCCGGCAATTGATCGATAAAGACTAAATTTAAGGACAGGTGATGAATCCGGATCAGCTAATTTCCCATGAAGGTGTTGTTGTTAAAAGCTCCGGGAGGAACGTCAGAGTAAAGATCACTGCTCTCTCGGCATGCTCCTCGTGTCATGCAAAGGGGACCTGTACAGCAGCTGATATGGAAGAGAAATATATCGATGCCTGGTCTGACAGGAATTTTAGAGAAGGTGACCGTGTAACTGTTATTCTTGAGAAAAAACTGGGATGGGTTGCCCTCTTTTATGGAATCATACTTCCTTTTATTATTCTTGTAACTGTCCTGGCCGGTCTGACTCTGGCAGGGAAAAGCGAAACTATTTCTGCAATAACTGCACTTTTAAGCCTGATCCCTTATTATATTTTATTACATTTTTTTTCACCGAAGATCGAAAAAAAGTTTTCTTTTAAAGCCGAAAGTTCGGCAATAGATAATACAAGAGGTGACAATTGAACCCTGTAATTTTATATTCTGTTGGAGCGCTGGCGTTACTGGCCGGCGGCTCGGCGATCATTCTCTTTGTCATTGCGAAGAAATTCAAAGTGGATGAAGACCCGAGGATAGGAGAAGTTACCGAACTTCTCCCGAATGCAAACTGTGGAGCATGTGGTTTCCCGGGATGCAGCGGATTTGCGGAAGCACTGGTTAAAGGTTCCGATTCCGGGGATATATCGGACTTGTTCTGCCCCGTGGGAGGAAATGATACCATGTCTGACGTCGGTGGTTTTCTTGGGATGACAATAGAAGAAAGTGCTCCGACGCTGGCTGTTGTCCGATGCGGAGGAACTAAAGAAAAATCTGTTGCAAAAGTCGATTTTGACGGACCTTCAAAATGTGCTATTGCACATACAATGTTTGCAGGTGAAGGCGGATGCCGGTATGGGTGCCTGGGTCTCGGAGATTGCGTGGATGCCTGTGATTTCGGTGCGATCTATATGGATGAGACGACGGGATTGCCCGTTGTAATTCCGGATAAATGCACAAGTTGCGGTGCCTGTGTAAAAGCCTGTCCCAGGGATCTTATTGAGATCAGGCCCAGGGGACGAAAAGACAGAAGAGTCTGGGTTGCATGCAGAAATTGTGAAAGAGGCGGTGTTGCAATGAAAAATTGCAAAGCTGCCTGTATAGGATGCGGCAAGTGTTTTGATGTTTGCCCGCCTAAAGTCAGTGCAATCACAGTTGAAAATAATCTGGCATTCATAGACAGCAGTAAATGTATTGCATGCGGAAAATGTGTTGTTGTCTGCCCGACAAAGGCGATCCATGCAACATTCGAACCTCCGCAGCCAAAACCCAAAGTTGAAGTAAAAAAGGAAACAGCGGTAAATAAAGGAGCGGAAAAGTGAAAAATTCAATCCTTAGAACATTCGTAAGAGGCGGAGTTCATCCTCCGGAAAATAAGTTATCTTCTTCCGGAAAAATTGTAGAACTCGGGATACCAAAACAGGTAAGTATTCTCCTGTCACAACACCTGGGAGCTCCTGCGGCTGCAAAAGTTGCAAAGGGAGACAAGGTTAAGACCGGGACATTGATAGGGGAACTAAAAGGTTTTATTTCCGCAAACATACATTCCTCGGTTTCGGGGACGGTTTTGAAAATCGATGAAGTTGTTGACGCTTCCGGATACAGAAAAAGTGCGGTGATAATAAATACGGAAGGAGATGAGTGGGAAGACTCGATTGACCGTTCAAAAGATTTAAAAAAAGAGTGTAACCTCTCTCCCGAAGAGATAATTGAAAAAATAAAAGAGATGGGCATTGTCGGTCTCGGTGGAGCTGCATTTCCTTCTCATATAAAATATATGTTCCCGGAAGGAAAGAGTGCGGATACTCTGGTTATAAACGGTGTTGAATGCGAACCTTATCTGACTTCCGACCACAGGCTGATGCTAGAACATCCTGATGAGATAATGGCTGGAATTTCTATTATGATGAAAGCCGGAAGAGTTAAAAGAGCTTTTATCGGAATTGAAAGCAACAAACCTGATGCAATAGAGTTGTTGAAAAAAAAGGCGGAAGAATATGAAGGAATTGAGGTAGCTCCGTTAAAAGTAAAATATCCGCAGGGAGCCGAAAAACAGCTGATCAAAGCACTTCTCAACAGGGAAATTCCCTCCGGAAAACTTCCTCTCGATGTAGGTTGTATCGTGAATAATGTAGGCTCGGCTTTTGCTATCTATGAGGCTGTTCAAAAAAACAAACCGCTATTTGAGAGAGTTACAACATTGACGGGAAAACATCTTGATGAAATTGGTAATTTCAGGGTCAGAATTGGGACACCTGCAAAAATGATGCTTGAAAAACTGGGCATCGATCTTCCTCAAAACACCGGGAAAGTCATAAGCGGCGGACCTATGATGGGAAAAGCTGTAACTTCAATAGATACTCCTATCACAAAAGGAACCTCCGGAATACTCATAATGAGCAAAGAAGATGCAGTAAGGTCTGAAGTGAAAAACTGTATCAGGTGTTCAAAATGCGTGGGTGTCTGCCCAATGGGGCTGGAGCCTTATCTGATTGAAAAACTTGCTGCGATTGAAAATTTCGAAGCGTGTGAAACCGAGGGTGCATTTGACTGTATAGAATGCGGTTCGTGCAGTTATACCTGCCCGTCAAACAGGCCGCTTCTTGATTATATAAGATATGGTAAACAGAATGTTATGAGAATGATGAGAGAAAGGAGGGCAAAGTGAGTGACAGGCTGAAAATATCACTTTCTCCGCATATCAAGGGTGATATGTCGGTTGAAAAGGTCATGTGGGGAGTAGTTATTGCCCTTGCACCGGCGTTTGCAGTCTCAATTTGGGTATATGGCTTAAATGCTATAAGAGTAGTTTTTCTTGCGGTTTTCTTTTGTGTAGCAACAGAATACATTGTACAGAAATTTATTTTAAAAGCAGAAAACTCAATATCCGATGGAAGTGCTGTAATAACCGGGGTTCTGCTTGCATTTAACACTCCTTCATCAATACCGTGGTGGCAGATACTTGCCGGATCAATTATAGCAATTGGTGTTTCCAAAATGGTTTTCGGGGGACTTGGGAAGAATCCCTTCAACCCCGCACTTGTAGGAAGAGCTTTTATGCTTGCAAGCTTTCCCGTGGAAATGACAACATGGCCGGTTCCGTTCTCCAATATATGGAAGCCGGGTGTTGATGCAATTACCGCAGCGACACCGCTTGGGAATTTATCGGAAGGGGGAGTGAAAGCACTTGGAAATCATATCCCCTATATGGATATGTTTATTGGAAAGATGGGCGGGGCAATTGGTGAGATATCGGCATTGGCAATACTTATAGGAGGTCTCTATCTCATTTATAAAAAA
>CAZNLS010000176.1:0-3777 GCA_964573895.1 uncultured Clostridia bacterium | reverse complement strand
ACAGGCAAGATTCGGGAACTGGTTATCCACAACTTTAATAAGAATATTCTGGAAGTACAGCTTTACAGATCTCGGACCGTTTCGGGCAATAAAATATGACAAACTTATTGAGATGGATATGAAAGAGCTGACTTATGGATGGACTGTTGAAATGCAGATAAAAGCAGCAAAAATGGGAATGAAATGCATAGAAGTTCCCGTTAGTTACAGAAAAAGGATTGGAACTTCAAAGGTAACCGGAACCATTTCCGGTTCTGTTAAAGCAGGGATAGGTATCCTTAGGACAATATTCAGAATACTGATAAAGGGAAAATAGAGTGACCACTTTGAAGAAGATCATTTATTTCGGAATTATCATAGAAATTTTTCTTGCTGTTTATTTAAAATTGAATCTGTCTCCTGAAAAAACCGTGATCAAATATATAATCATTTATTCAATTATATTTATCCTCACGTGTTCGGTTTTTATTGGTTTAAGGGGGAAAAAAATTTCAGGTAGAGGAATAGTTCTGATTATAATTTTCTCCTCACTATTCCAATTTACAATGGTCTTTACACAACCTGATATGTCAGATGATATTTATCGTTATATATGGGATGGGAAAGTTCAATACAACGGAATAAATCCATATAGATATGCCCCTTCTGACAGGGAACTTTCAGATCTTGGAACAATAGAATTACCTTCTCTGATAAATTTCCCTGAAATAAAAACGATCTATCCCCCGGCTTCCCAGATCTTCTTTTTGATATCATTTTCAATCTTCGGCAGCAGTATAACAGGTATGAAATTTCTGCTTGTCCTTATCTCTGTTTTATCAATATTTATATTTTACAAACTTTTAAAACGCTTTAAAAAAGATTTAAAATTGCTTCTCTTATTTGCATGGAATCCTCTTGAAATAATGGAGGTTTCTGTTAACGGCCATATTGATATCCTTATGGTCCTGTTTATTCTATTATTTTTCCTATTCTTTTTCAAAGGAAAAATTATTTTATCTTCGATTTTTTTTTCGCTTTCTGTCCTGACAAAACTGATCCCGTTCTTTCTGATTATTCCTCTGACTTTTACCTTATATAAGAGAGATAAATTTAAAAGTATATTGAAGTTTTTCATTCCTTTTTCCGTTACAACTGTTCTTCTTTATCTTCCATATATTGATCATGCAGTAAATATGTTTAAAACTGCTCAAAACTATTCATCATTCTGGTACTTCAACAACCCTCTTTTCTTAGGATTAGTAAAATTCAATCACAATAATCCTCTAAGCCACAGGATATTCTTTATCCTTTTTCTAATATCCTTCATAGTAATAACATTACTGAAGCAATTTGACCTTAAAGAGAAAATATTTTTAACATTTCTTTTTTTGATAATATTTAACCCCACTATCCATCCATGGTACCTTATCATCATAATTGCTCTTATTCCGCTAAAACATAACAAGACTATACTCTTCTGGTCTTTTTCAATTGTCTTCAGTTACCTCGTTCTGTATACTTTTAGAGAGATGGGAATATGGGTTGATTCATGGTGGGTCATGTCAATTGAATACCTCCCCATCCTTGGCCTTATAATTTTCAAATCAATAAAAAAAAGGGAGGGAAAATGAAAAAAGAGGCTATTATGAAGTTTTCAATAGTATTTATTTTATTTATGATATTGCTACGATTACCATCGACTCTTGCTCAGGAAAAACAAATCCGGGAGGATGTAGTGGTGATCAATGTGGAGGTACCTGTCCGGGTTATGTATAAGGGCAAGCCCGTGGACAACCTGAAAAAAAAGGATTTTAAAATTTTTGAAAACGGGAAGGAATTGTCTATCAATGGATTCCACATTGTACATAAAAAAATATCCAGTCAGAAAATAGAATTAGATTCGGAGAGGAAACAATTTTATAAACCCAGGTTTTTTGTACTTGTATTCAGTTTAGTTCAATATAATCACCACCTGGTTAAGGGATTGGATTTTTTATTTAGTAAAGTGTTGAGGGAAACTGATAAATTATTAGTTCTGGCTAACAATCAATTGATTGTTTTTGAAAATCTTAAGAATAAAAAGGAAGCAAAAAAAAAGATTAACTATGTAATTAAAAAACAGGGATTAATTGCAAGCACTATATTTGATCTTTATAAAGAAAAGGTTAAGAAAGATATGTCTTTTTCCAGGTTTAAAAAAATAAATGGACAACACTATGATGTTTATGATTACCTTTCCAATTATATGCGTATCTGGAGAGAATATAAAACAAGATTTCTTACACCCGATATTAGTAAATATTATAAGTTTGCCAAGTTTCTCGAAAAAATAAAATTGGAAAAATGGGTAATTAGTTTTTATCAATTTGAAAGGTTTCCAAGATTGGCCCCAAATGCAATTTCGGCGATGGTAGATCCCATTATTGCAAGATTGAGATTAGATAAAGATGGTGAGAGTATTGCTTTTGTTCAAATCTTAGAAAAATTAGAAAGAGATTTAATAATAACTTTAAACTGTGAACTATTATTTCCTACTAAAGAAATCAGCAAATTATTCTATAAAGTAAATACCACTTTCCATACAATATTCATCCCAACTATTTCTGAGTCATTTAATAATAGAGTAGCAACAGCTTTAGAGAATAATCTTCGGGAAATCACAAAGAGAACAGGGGGCACTCTTCTAACAACCAGCAATCTTGAGGTTGGCCTTGAGAAAATTATTGAAGTAGAAGATGTTTTATACTTACTCACCTATGCACCGGAGGATGAATCAAGTACCGGTAAACTAAAAATAAAAGTAAATAACAAAAAATACAAAGTTCTATATGATGATAATATGAGAGCAGATTATATTACAAGATATCTTAATAAAAGGAAACAAAAGGATAAAACTATCGAAATCCAGGATATCAAATTTTTTAAAAAAAAACTTGTTTTTGATTTAAAGAATTATACTTTGAATAAAATAGAGAATAACAATTCCGGAAAGATTGGAGTTCAGATAACCATTGAAGATGTAAATAGTAATATCCTTTATTCTAAAAAAAGGATTGTCACCCCAAAAAAAGTGACAACAAATATATCTGTTGATTTTAAATGGTTGAATCCAGGGAGATATGATCTGATGTTGGACGTAATAGACCATTTAAAAGGAAAGGCTGTATTTGAATATCTAAAGATAGAAGTAAAATGAAATGGAAAAAATGTATTATCAGTACTGAAATTGAAAATAAATTAGTCCATATCTGCAACAGTTTATATAAAGTCGAAAATATAATTGATTCTAATAACTTGATGAGGGGCAGGTCACCCTGCTTGACATTGAGAAGTGATTTCGGGTAACGTATTTAAATGAAAATTCTCTTTCGGAGGGAAAATGGGAGTTGAGTCAGGGAAGTCACTGCCTGTTAAAGACAAGGTCTGGTATTTAAAAAGGATCAATATTTTTTCAAACCTTAAACCGGATGAGATGTCCCTAATAGAAAAAAACTCAAGAATGAAAATTTTTAAAAAGGGAAGTACTATCTATTTTGGAGAGAGCGATCACGATAAGATCTTTTTTCTGAAAAAAGGAAAAGTGAAACTCCTGAAAATAGACTCATCAGGGAAAGAGATGGTTTATGCCATTTTAAAAGAGAATGAAATATTTGGAAGTCTTTCCCAGTTAAAAAAAAACATCGAAAATGAATTTGCCGAAGCAATGAGTGACACGCTCGTCTGTTATGTGAAGAAAAATATGTTCTTTAATTTTATTAAAAATAAACCCTCACTTGTCCTGCAGCTGAACAGGGC
>CAZNLS010000175.1:0-3819 GCA_964573895.1 uncultured Clostridia bacterium | reverse complement strand
TTTTTAAAGCTTCGAATAACTGTAATCTATAACAATATTTTTCCACCCCCCGAAAGAGATAAAACGACCGGAAAAGCAGGGCAAAATAAAGTTTTGATGTGAATAAAATTTCGCTTTTGCATTAAATCTCTGCCTTTATTTCATCCAATCCCAGTCATCTATCGGATATATTTCCTTCACAACATACCAATCATTTCGTTTGGCAACAGATATCACGCATTCTTTTTTTGTTAAATCTTCTATGTCGAAATTCTCTTCGGGTTCTTCGTTCAATATGTTTTTTACCCACCGGTAAAACCTGCTTTCCTTAACAGGCATAAAATTACAGCAGCCGGTAAATCTGTAGTTTCTCAAATTTCCTTCTGTTACCGTGAACAGGATTTGTATGTATTCTCCATATGAATTGCGTTTCTTTTTTACTTCAACCACTTCTGCTTTGTGCATGCTTTTTTCTACGTCGATGAATTTTATCCCCATTTTTCACCTCATTTAGCTTCTTTTGATGCCCTGTATATTTCCTCTTCTGTTATGATATTTTTTTTCTCAATCGCTCCGATGTGCATTGCCAGCCTGGCAATGGTGTTTATCACTCTGGGTATTCCGCATGTGTTCTGATATATTGCTTCAAGTGCGGTTTCATTGAATAACTGCGCATCAGAGCCGCACAGCCGGAGCTGATGAATGATGTATTCTTTTGTCTTTTCTTTTGTAAGCGGCGGGATATGGTATTTCAGTTTTATCCGCTGATTAATAGATCTGTGAATTGGCCGCAGAAGCCTCTCTTTTACGTGCGGCTGGCCGGCAAGGATGATTACAGCAGGGTCAAGTGAATCCATTTCAAAGTTGGAGATTATCGATAGTTCGTAAAAGTTTTCGTTTTTCATCAGATGGCATTCATCAAATATTAAGACAGGTATTTTTTTTGTGTTCTGTGTATAGTCACGTATTGCATTCTGAATCGATCGAAACAGGTCTGATTTTCTCCATGGTACTTCTGCTCCGAGCGCTCCTGCAATCTGCCGGTAGAAATCGAGCATGTTTACTGTTGCAAGGGGAAGGTAAAAACTCCTGTAATGATTAATATTCAGGTTTCCGGCAAAGCATCTCAGGCCAAGTGTTTTTCCGCATCCGGCTTCACCGGTAACAAGCATTATCCCGCGCTTTTGTTTCATGTAATCCAGTCTCTGAAAAAGTTCTGTGTATTCTTCGTAATGATATATGTCGCTGATATTAATCTCTTTTTGAAATGGTTCTTTTTTAAGGTTGTAATATGCTTCTATCATTATTCTTCCTCCATGTGTGAAAATCTTATGCCCGCGAGCGGCAGGTCCGAGTTTTCATTAACATTCACAAGTTTTAATTTCTCCACCGGCTCGTCATTCTCATAAATCACCGGCTCATCGGGCTTATCATGTGCGTATCGAATTTCAATCTTTGTCCCGATGTATTTAGTCGGAACTTCAAGCAATTTCGAATTAACTGAAATGGTTGAATCGTTTTTAACTTTTCTTTTTAAGGTCATTAAAAAAGCCTTATCAAGCACAAGAGAATTTACCCTGTTGATATTTGTTGAACCTGCGCTTGCAATATATTTATCCATAGGCTTTGCATCAATTCCACTGTGATAAGCCTGGTTATATTCACGAGTCAGCCACAGATCGAAAAGTCTGTTAATATCATCAAGGCAGGATATCTCTTTAAGATTTACGGTTGAGAGAAATTTCCCGCGCACGGTGCGCCAGAACCTTTCAATTTTGCCGCGTGAAGGAGAATCATAAGGTTTTGAATGCACAAGAGAAATCCCGAGCCGTGCGCATGCAAGCTGAAGATGCGAGCTTATATATGCGCTGCCGTTATCGCAGTAAAGAACTTTTGGCAGTCCGAACCTTAAAATTGCTTCCTTTAAAACAACCTCAAGCGAAATGCTGTTCTCATGATAAAAAAATCTTCCGGCAGTAATCACCCTCGAATGATCATCGATAATGCAGCATAAAAAAATCTTTCTTTTTTTGTTCTTCTCGATTATGTGCGGCCCGTGCATAAAATCGGTTATCCATAACTCATTCACATGCCTTTTTTCGAACTTCTTTCTCGGGACCGGACCGGATTTAATATTCATAAGATCATTATCTTTAATATATTTACGTACAGTCTGCTCGGTAATATCAAGACGCGTATGGCCGCTGACAAACAGAAGGCGGAAAACTCCTGAGCATGAAAGATGCGGATACTCATCAATAATCTTTCTAATCTCTATTGCGGCTTCATCGTCAATCTTTCTCGACACTCCCTTATCCAGCCGCACCTTCGGCTCAAGCGCTTTAATGTTTCCGTTCTTGTATTTTGCAAGCCATGATTTTAAACCCGAAACCCTGTACCTTTTTTTTCCGATATGCGGAACATTGAGCTCTTTCTGACACACATCTTTGAAATAGCTGTTCTGACTGGCAACATTCTCGTGAATCACCGGAGCGATAATCCCATAGCGGAACAAAGCAATCTCTTCTTTTTTTTTCTTGTCCATGCGAAAAACCTCCTTTTTTTTAAGCAAGCATAAAACAGAAAAAAACAAGTATGAAGAATCAGGTTTTCAAAAAAGCTGTTTTTTTAAAAAAAATATTTATGCGGATGAAAAAGAAGCAGTAATTTGATCAAAAAAAAGGAGGCCTGAAGAAAATTTTTCATTTTATCCTTCACCAATTACCCTTTAACCTTAAAAAAAGACACACCGGGGGCAGATGAGGAAATATTTTCTTCTATTTTCCCCTGAATTGAGAAGGCGTGCCGAAAAGAAACTGAGCATTGGAAAAATATCCGCCGGAGGAGAGATAAAAATCAAGAGCAAGAGCGCACGGCCCCCGAATGGAAACATTAGTTTTACAGCAGACGAAGTTATCTGCAAAACTCAAAAAAGCCTTTATCCGGGTAGAATCATCTTCAGCCGTTAACTCATCAGGCAAACCATTATCGGCAAATTTTGATACAAGTAATTTTTCAATTGCGAGCAGGATCAACTGAAAAAAATACCGTAAAGTTGCAGGACACAAATTAAGGCATGCAAGATCGAGCTGATCAAAAATCCTGTCAAACGTGAGCTTATCGGCAAACCTTTGTTTGGCAATATTCAAGACAAAGGGAATGGAATATTTGCTGTAAGGAACCAGCATATGAGGCAGCAGGGAAAAATATTTATGCGGCCCGTTTCTTTTCCCCTTGCCGCGGCAGAGAAAAACAGCAATCGGCAGAGCCTTAAAAAAAGTCCCTGATTCATCCACTGCCTGACGATGGTAAAACCTCACAAACACAGCGCAATCAGAAGCTCCGCAGACAGGACACCCGTTAGAAAAATCCGGAAACTCAAAAAGATTTTCCTTGACCTGGTGATAATATACTGTTAATTTTTGAATTTGTAGTGGTATTTGTATAATTGGCAGATTGCCACATCTTGTGGTGGTCTGCCAAGAAAAAAATTATTCTTTCCTGAAAATTTAATCTGAACATATTTAGAAATAGATATTTTAACTCTATTTTTTTTCTTTACTCCTATTTCATCTATCCAGCTCCATGCTGATGTTTTATTACTTTCGAAATTAGTCGATATTTGAAATTTTATTGCTTTGGATAACACCCAAATACTAAATATAAGAAACTTCAATGGATTTAAAAAGGTGAATAGGATGGTTTATTTAAAAGGAATATTAAAAATAATTGTTTTTATGTTAATAATACTTTTCTTCTTAAATAGTAATAATGATTTTACTGATAAATATGCTTATGCAAAATTAATAGATTTGAAAAAATTCTGTGAGGATGCTGATG
>CAZNLS010000174.1:2323-3862 GCA_964573895.1 uncultured Clostridia bacterium | reverse complement strand
TAATGATATAAATCATAATAATATAGAAAAAATAATTTTAATGCAAAACAAAAAAATTACATGAAATATGACAAAAGTTTTTACCTGCAGGATACCTTCAAAGTTGCAGAAAGACTGCTTGGATCAATTCTTCACTCAAACATTGATCAAAAACAGACTTCGGGAAAAATTGTCGAATTGGAAATTTATCTTGGCATTATCGACAAAGCATCCCATGCCTACAAAGGGAGAAGAACAAAGAGGACTGAATATCAATTTCATAAGGGAGGAATAGCCTACATTTTTCTTGTTTATGGGATCCACTCTCAATTCTGTGTTGTAACGGAGCAGGCAGATATCCCCCATGCAATACTTATAAGAGCACTCGAACCTGTAGAAGGAATTGATATGATGAAGGAGAGAAGAGGCACAAACAATATCATAAATCTGACTTCAGGCCCCGGAAAATTATGTTCGGCGTTAAAGATTACAAGAGATCAGAATGGAATTGACCTGACCGGAGACACAATCTGGATTGAACATCCGAAAGAAAAAGTTTTGGATGATAAAATAATCTATGCGAGAAGGATAGGGATCGACTACGCGGAAGAGTACAGGAACATGCTTTGGCGCCTCTATGTCAAAGACAATAACTTTGTCAGCAAAAATGTCCCGCAGCATCTTCTCAGAAATAACAGGGAATTTCCGGACTAATATTTTAGTGCTGAAAATCACTCTTCTCTTGTTTCCGGCACGAATTAGATTTAATATTAAACAATGAATAATTTGAATCAGAATACATTAAAAGTCAGTAAATTATCAAAAAAAAAATCCCGCATTCTTTTTCTATCAATATTCCTGCTTGCAATTATTATTCGCTTAACAGGTTTAGGTACCCATCCTTTAATATTTCACTCAACAGAGCAATATAAATCAGCAATACTTGCCCGCTCCTACTTTCTTAATACAGAAGGACACAGGGATGATATAGCAAGAATCCCGTCGATCATTTTCAGGAATCAGAATGAAAAGACAGATCCGCGGATAAATGAATATCTCGTTTATCAAATATACAGGATTGCCGGAAAAGAGGACCTTAAAATTCCAAGAATATTTTCTATTCTATATTGGATCATCGGAGGAGCAATTATTTATAAAATTGCAGTTTTATTGTTCAATACATCGGGTGCATTGATTTCTCTTGGTATCTACCTTTTTTTCCCTTTTGGAATTAATATCAGTCAAAGCATCCATAGAGAATCTCTTCTGAATATGTTCTTTCTTTGGGGAATTCTCCTGATAATTAAACATTTCAGAGCAGATGATGAAAAAAAATATTTTTATTCATCTGCAATCATTGCCGGAATTGCAGTATATATAAAGATTACCGTAATACTTCCCCTGTTATGCCTTATATTATTTATGGGAATTAAAAAGTACGGTTTGAAAAAATATTTATTTAAGATTAGGAGTGCATGGTATTTTATAATATTTTTTTCTATCGGAACATCATTCTATATTTATAATATTTTCTGGAACAAAACTTTACAATCGGCAGCA
>CAZNLS010000174.1:0-2223 GCA_964573895.1 uncultured Clostridia bacterium | reverse complement strand
TTTTTTATTATCACTGATCTTGAGTCATGGGAAAAACAGCCCGGACTCAGGGAATTTCTAAAAAAGAATTTCAAGCTTTTAATAAAGAAAAGAGAATTAATAATTTTTGACCTGAGAAAAAAAATTCCCGTGTAGAAATCTCTTCTCTACATGGAAAAGTGTGCTCACCCTGCAAAAAACACTTTCCCGATTAAATAAGAAATAATTAATTTTAATTTATTTCATAATTTCTTTTATCAGGTGGGAGGCTCCCCCATATTGATCAACAAACCAGAGAATGAATCTGATATCCACACCAATTGAGCGGCTGTATTTTTCATCCCATGCATAATCATTTATCGTTGCTTCATATACCCTGTCAAAATTAAGACTAATCAATCTCCCTTCGGCATCAAGGACCGGGCTCCCTGAATTACCCCCGGTTGTATCCAGGTTGTAAAGCATTGCAACGGGAACTTCGCCTAAAGCCGGATGAACATATTTCCCAAACTTTTTTTTATTGTAAAAATCAATCAGTTTTTTTGGCGCATTAAATGGAGACCTGTTCCTGTTCTTTTCTATAATGCCCGTAATTGTAGTAAACGGTTTCATATAAATTGCATCAGCAGGTGAATAACCCCTTATGTGACCATAGGTCAACCTGAGAGTGCTGTTTGCATCGGGGTTAAAACTCTTTCCAAGGAATATCCTTTTTACTTCAATCAGTTTTGCAAGAAGAGTGTCAAGTTTCCCTTTTCTCTCATCGGATTTTTTCTTCAATTCCATGTAATATGGATAGAGATTTTTTGCCAGTTTAATAAAAGGATCATCCAATTTATCAAGCTCTTTCCTGCTCAATTTGAAAAGTTTTTCAACATACTCCTTCTTAAAAAGATCGGTGTTTTTGTAGATTTTTGCAGTTCCGCCTGCCGAAGAAAAAATTTCCCTTATCTTATCACAACTACCTCCCTTAATTTTCCCAAGTCTACGTAGAAAATCAGAGTACAAAGTAATATCCGCAGTTTTGACATAATTTCTTAACCCGATAAAAAGTCTCATTCTGGTCCGTTTAAAATTCCTGTCCATGAATGCGGACTCTCTTTGGGAATCTTTCTTTTTCCGTTCAATTGAAGATTTATAGATTGTATTGGCTATATACAAAAGCCTTGAATTTCTCGTAAGATATCTCATAAACATTTCATATTTAAAAGTTTTTTTCAGTTCGGAATAGAAGGAATTCAGATCACCCAACAGTGAACCATATTTTTTTTTCAATACCGGTTTTGAATCGATAAAATTTTGAAGATTATTCTCTGTCTCCCGCCTGGAAGAGGCGATCTTTAGTGATTTCAGTCCTTTCAATTTCCCCATGTAATTCTTTTTCGTATTCCAAAGTCCCTTTATTGTGGGTGCAAGTTTAATTGCAGTCTCACGGCTTAAGAGGCTCAGTTTTTCAAGAACCGATATCATGTGTCCGTAGAGTTCAACTGTATATGGCATCCTGAAATTTTCTTCGTACGTGATAAATGCGGAAGTTCTGTTGCGATAGGTTCTTCCGGGATATCCGAGAATAAAAACAAAATCTTCTTCTTTCACTCCTTTGGGATTAATTTTTAAATATTTTGCCGGTCTGTAGGGAACGTTTTCCGGCGAATAATCAGAGGATTTCCCATCCGCAGATACATATGCCCTGAGGAAAGAAAAGTCTCCCGTATGCCTCGGCCACATCCAGTTGTCGATTTCACCTCCATACTCTCCAATAGAACGTGGAGGAGAATATACAAGCCTTACATCCTTTATATATTTATAGATGAACAGCACATAGGTTTTTCCCAAAAACATCTCGGCTATATCTGCTCTCTTTCCCGGATTTTTCTTTTCCGTATAAAGGATCAGCTTTTTTATCTGCTTCTTAACTGCTTTAGCCCGCTTTTCATAGCTCATTCCCTTCTTTACAACTTTTAAGATTTTTTTTGAAACATCCTTGTAAGATTCAATAATTCTTACGGTATATCCCCTGGCTCTCACTTCCTGTGACCTGTTAACAGCAGAGAATCCGTTCTTCATATAATCCTTCTCTTTTGTCGTTACACCCTGGATAGCCCGGAAGGCACAATGATAATTCGTCAGAATAAGGCCGTCTTCGGAGACAAAAGATGCAGTGCATCCGCTCAGATTAATTATCCCGTTTACAAGGCTGATACCTTTGGGGTTATAAAGTTCTGTGGCACTGATCTTCATTCC
>CAZNLS010000173.1:0-3878 GCA_964573895.1 uncultured Clostridia bacterium | reverse complement strand
GAGCATGATTTCGTGTTCTCCTGAGAATTAGAGCTGTTGAGGACGCTGTGACAGCAGTGTCAAGCTGATGCCTGCCGTTCAAAAAGACATTAAATGACAGTTTATCTTCACCATACGAAAAATCGACATGGAAATGATTATCCTTTGTAATTGTTTTTAGTTTTATTTTTTTAGATAATCTGTAAAATATTTGTGAATTTTTAATTTTTGCAATTTGCCTGATAATCTTTCCTGCAGTCCCGCCGGGTGAGACTCCGGTGACAACAGGTACTCCGGGTTTGATTATTCCGGCTTTTTCTCCTGCTATTTCTCTAATAGTTTTCCCCAGTGTCTTTGTATGATCCTTTGATATATTTGTAATGATTGAGACTTCGGGAGTAATTGTTGATGTTGCATCAAGTCTCCCTCCTAGTCCGACTTCTAAAACCACAAATTCTGTTTCTGACTTGTAAAAATGGAATAGAGCGAGCAGGAAAAGATGCTCAAAGTAAGTTGGAAAGTTTTCAATTATATTATTATCAACGAGTTTTTTGGAAAGCCGGCTTACCTCTTTTAGAGAACCAGCGAAATCAGATTTTGTGATCCATTTTTTATTTACGCTTATCCTCTCACGTATATTCTCAAGATGGGGTGAGGTAAACATTCCGGTTCTATAACCATTTTCAATCAGAATCGATGAAATAAAATGTGAAGTTGAACCTTTTCCGTTTGTACCTGCAACCTGGATAAATTTGATCTTTTTTAGATTAAACGGAAAATTGTCTATTATTTTCTGAATATTTGAAAGTTGAAGCTTGGCCCCTGCCTCCCTGATCCTGTTGAGATAGGAAAGGGCATTGGAAAAATCCATAGAGATATTCCGGATTAATTATTGTCTTTGCCCTCTTCCTCAAATTCGTTTTCAACTCCAAGGACAAGTGCCGCGCCATCATAAATCTGCCTTATTGCTTTTTTCTGTTCCTGAAGTCCGTTAATAGTCTCTTTTACTCTTGCAAGTTCCTCGTCTATTTTTGCATCAATTATCTCAATCTGCTTTTTTGATTCCTTGAGGGCGTTTTGATAGAATGTGTTTGCTTCTTCTTTCATTTTTTCCATTGTTTTTTCTCCTTATTATTTTAATGTTAGTGGGATAGTCTTCCACACTTTTACTCTAACTCCGTCTTTGACAGCCGGCTTATATTTCCAATTCTGGATTGCCTTTAAGATTGCACTATTTATGCTGCTGTTTGATGTTTTCCGAATCAATTTCAACTTTTCAATATTTCCTTTATCATCGATCAGGAAACTTATAAGAACAGTCGTTTTTGTACCGATTCTCATTCGCCTGGACAGCACGGGAGCCGGAGTAGAAACGGGCTGGGGTTTCGAATCGACTTCACTCAGAGGATAAATTTGTCCCGGCTTGACCCTGTTTTTTTCATCAAGCAGTTTCTTTCTTTTTTCATCTTCTATTTTTTTTTGTTCGGCTTCTTTCTGAAGTCTTATCTTCTCTTCTTCAATTTTTTTCTGACGGTCCTCTTCCTCTTTCTTTTTTCTTGCTTCATCCTCAATTCTTTTTTGTTCAGCTTCTTTCTCCCTTTTCTTTTTTTCAATAGCAGCACGCCGCTTTTTCTCATCATCTTTCTTTTTCTTTATCTCTTTTTCCTTTTCAAGTTTAGTTTTCTCATCCAAAGCTTTTTGATCATTGAGAAGTACATTATCTTTATTTGTAAGCTCTGAGGATTTTTTAGCCCCGGAATTTTTTATAATATTTGCAAGATCGGAAGAATCTGATATCTTATTTTCATTTCCATTCAAACCGCCCTGGTTTTCAGATCCGGGACCTCCTGAGTTTTCAACTTTGTTTGTTAAAATTTCATCACCGGATTTTTTTTCTTCAGATGTTTTTACCTTTGAAATGATTTTTCTCTTCTCAGGCTGTTTACTCACTTTGAGATTTCCACTCCGGTTCATCAGGAAATAGACTCCGGCTGTTACTGCAATAATGATAAATATAACTAAAAAAACGGGGCGTACTCCTTTTTTTTTCGTAAATCTTTCAATATTTATTGAATCCGGGATTGCTGTTTCCAACAAGTCGCTGCCCTTTTGTTCAGAATCAGGATCTATTCTCTCATCATCCATTTCGGATGATGGAAAAGATTCTTCAGTTGAGAGATCTTTTTCTTCCTGCAGAACAGGTTCTGGTTGATCTGTGATTTCAATTTCTTTATTTACCGGTTCTTCCACAGACTCCTCTTCCTGATCCGAACCGCTCTTCTTTAGTTGATCTCCGGTTTTATTTTCCGGATTAAGATCAGATTCCGATTCCACAGTACTTTTTTCTTCTATTATTTCTGTTTCACCATGAGTTCCTGTTTCCTCAATGTCAATTAATTCTGTCTGTTCTGAAGTTTTTATCCTGACAATTTCAAACGGAATCTGCTTTGGGTTTATTCCGATTCCATCTTTAATTATTTCGGATTTGAAAAGTTCATAAATCTTAACATTAATATGGATGGGAGTTGGAATATGATTATAATTTTTATAGAGATAAGCTTCCAGATCTTTTGCCATTTCTGAAGCTTCCGAATATCTTTTTGTTTTGTCCCTGTTTAAAGCTTTAAGAATTATTGTTTCAAGTTCGGGATCAATTCCCGGATTAATTTCGGAAGGTTTCGTTATTGATCCATCCTGGACTAATTTTAGAACTTCCATTTCAGAATGACCTTTAAAGAGTTTATTCCCTGTCAATAATTCGAATAAAATAACTCCTACAGAATAGATATCTGATCTCCCGTCAATATCTTTTTCGGCTTTTGCCTGCTCAGGAGACATATATAATAATTTACCTTTCAATGCACCTGATAGTGTTTGATGAAGTTTATTAGAGGCCTTTGAGACTCCGAAATCCGTCAACTTAATTTCACCATTATATGATACTAAAATATTTGGGGGTGAAACATCCCGGTGGACAATATCAAGGCTGTTGCCATATTTATCTTTTGCAGAATGTGCATAGCTTAGTGCTTCCAGAATTTTCAGGCAAATATATATTGAAATGTGTTCATCCAGTGTTTTTTTTGACTCTGCAAGTTTTCTTAGAATTAACCGAAGATCTTTTCCCTCTACATATTCCATAGCAATGAAATAATAGTTATCCTTTTTACCGAAATCGTAGATTTGAACTATATTCGGATGAGAAAGTTCTGCAGCAATTTTTGCTTCATCGACAAACATTTCAATATACTTGTCATCTGCTCCGTAACCGGACAAGATCTTTTTCAGTGCAAGGGTCTTTTCAAAACCCTGAGCTCCCATTTTTTTAGCTTTGAAGATCTCAGCCATGCCGCCCCTTGCAATGAGTCCCTGTATCTCATATCCTTCAATAGATGCTTTATCCTTTATTTTTTCCCTGGTTTCCGAAGGTTCAACCGTTTTAATTTCAATTGAAGTCTGATCTTTATCATTTTTCTTGTCTTTTAGTGTTGCTTTATTTTTCCCGGGAAGGGTATCTTTGAGGCCGAGCCCCGAAAGAGTTTCCTCGAATTTTTTCATAATGTCATTTTCAATTTCTTTTTCAACTTTGTGGTCCCTTTTTACTGATTCCGGCTTGATTAAATTATCCAGATCAAATTTCATTTCATCAACCGGCTGTTTTTTCCATTCTGCTTTATTTTTTTCTTTATCAGAATTTATATTTTTCTTAATTTCAACTTTAGACGAATCTTTTGATGAATCCTGTCCGGATTCAGGATCATTTCCTGACAAAGTAGCTTCTTCATCAAGGTCAATATTATGTGCAGGAATATTTTCAACGTCCTCAATCAGGTCACCGAAGATATCTTCGGAAGATAATTTGTCATCGGAATTTTCAGTTTCTGAAGTCTGAGTTTTTA
>CAZNLS010000172.1:0-3901 GCA_964573895.1 uncultured Clostridia bacterium | reverse complement strand
ATGTTTTCGCAGAATTAATTTGAGTAAGAAGCGTGTTTGCCTCTTTTATAATCTTTTTAGCAAGGTCTTTTCGCTTGCCTATGAAAAGGGATAACATCAGTTTTTTGGCTTTTGAATGAGTATAAATTTAAATAAAGATGGTGTCAAATAATAAAGTATATATAACTCTCTGGCCGGATAGGAATTTATTTTTATCCTTTATTTCCGAGGATTAAAAGCAATATGCACTGGGTATCGCAGTTAGAATGTCGACTCAGATTTTTTATTTATTTGATATGGCCACAATGTCTATTCTTGTTGTTGATCCCGATTTTCCTATTTCAAATATCCCTTTTGCAGGTTTAAGCAATGTCGCTTCCACACCTTTTTTATAAAGATGAATTACAGCTTTCTCTCCGTATTTAGCAGCCTTCCCTGCTGTTATGCTCTCCTCATTAATGGGGATATCAATAATATACCATCCTGATGAATTCAATCCGTCTGAATCTTCTGCTTCAGGAGCATAGGAAGTTGCGTCTGTGCCGGTCACCTTGATTGCAATAACTTCATTTCTCGCTGAAACAGCAGTGCAAATCCTGCCGTCAATAGTTATTGTTCCTCCAATTCTTGCCGGTATCGGAGGAGCAGGTTCAGATAAAACTGTTCTGTAAGCAGAAAGAACTAAAATGATTATCAATACAAGATTGAAGATTGCCGGTGTGTTAAATTTATTCACAAATGTTTTGCACCTTTAACTATATTTTTTTGCTATTTGATTTCCCATTCATAGTTTTAACCTGAACTCTCATCTTTTTCTTTTTTGTAATTTTTTCCACTGTAAGAGTTATTGTTTTATTTGTCCACTCTACAACAGAAAGAGAAACACCCCTACTGATAATTTTTTCCGTAGATGCTTGCTCAGTGCCGAAGTTCTTCCCCTTAACAACAATTGTTTTACCATTTTTAACTTTTCCCGACACTTTTGATATTTTTGGTTTTGGAGCAATAAATTTGAATTTTAATGCTTTTTTAGATGTATAGTTGCCCTGTTTCTCTACATAAATCTTGTTATTTCCGGATGCAGTTCCCCAGGGACAAGTAAAAACTATTTTTTTATTCTTCCACAAATTTATTTTATCAGCATTTATACTGTTTTTCTTTTTAGTGAGAATTATATTCCCTTTAATTGATCCGAATTTTTTCCCTTTTACTGTAATTTTTTTACCCAATGACCCTTTTTTTGGTTTAAGCGATTTAGCGATAGGTAGAGTAGTATCTGTTATTTCAACTGCTGTAATGTCTATTTGTTCCGTTTCACTTGTCTTGCCTACCGTTATAACCCCGTTTGACGGTGATGAAACATAATACTCAACACCGCTTTTATATAAATGGATAACAGCTTTCTCACCTTCTACTGCCCCGCCGGCCTGGTCAGTTGAATCATAAATTGGAATATCGATTAAATACCAGTCGGAACTGTTTAATCCGTCAGTATCTTCTGCCACCGGATCATATTCACTGCCATCTTTTTTGGTCACCGTAATAGTGTAAACATCATCAGTCGCCTGAGTTATCTGGACATCATCCACAGTGACAGTTCCTCCGATACGTGTGGGAATAGGAGGGGCAAATATAGTTTCAGCATATACGGAAAAAGATCCTGCTATAAGGAAAGCGATTACTAAAAATAAATTACACATTCTTTTTGTTTTCATAACAATCCTTTCATTACTGTAAACTTTTTAATTTATATTTCCTCTATAATCAAAATCCGGAGGCATTGGAGGAGGCTCGATATTTCTATATTTCTCCGGCATTGGAGGTATTTCCGGATAAGTTTTATTTTTTCCTGTGATGCTCGTATCAACTAATGATGATTTTTTTTTCAGTTTTCTTTTAATAACATTATTTCGCCGGTTTTTTCTTCTATCACTTGTCATTCTTTTTCTTCCAGAAAATCCATATTTATCATTTTTTACAGAGGCATATCTATCACCTGCATTCTCATTTCCATTAGTAACTTCTTTATAGTCTTTATCAATGACATTTATATCTTTTTTATCAGAGGTACTCCACAACACTTGTTCACTTTTTTTCTGAACATTATCTGTAACTTTACTAACAGAAAAATGATTCATTTCCCTGAATTCACCTGGTTTAATATTTTCATCAAAAACCCATATTCCGGCTGAAACAAGAACATCATCAGAATAACGCCATAAAACTGAATAACTGCTTTCTTTTAAAAGATCATCTATAATCTCTTCTATAGTTTCATCCCTGAAGCTTTTATTGAAAATCTTACTTTCATAATAGCCGTTAATAAAAAAATGAATTCCTGTTTCATCCGAAATCATTTTTAAAGCTCTGTCTAAATTACAATTCTGAAAATTAAAATCCAATTTTCGATTTAAATTGCTATCTTTGATGTTTTCAGAAAATGAATAAGTATTAACACTTAAAAACAAAATACATAACAGCAGTCTTAATGTTATTTTTCGAAGCATTACCATATGTGTCTTTAACATATACATTGTTCAATATTTCAAATAGTTAAAGGATATCAGTCCACCAAATGCATTAAATTAATTGAAGCAGTATCTCTTACAGTGTTAAATCCGTCAGTACATAAAAGAGAAAGAATAATATTTTTTTCCTTAGAAAACTGATAGCTGTTAATCCGTAAAACTCTGTCAGTAAACAAACCAGTTAAAGAGTTCCATGTCCTTCCTTCATCAGGGCTATATTCAATCATAAAGTAAAGTTTATCCATATCTTTATCACTGGCTTCAATAGCAATATTGATATTCTCTCCTTTAATATTGTCTCCATTTCTCGGATTTAAAAAAGAAACTTGGGGACTACTTTTACTCTTTACTCTTTCCCACAAAAGCAATGATTCTTTTTTAATGACGATTTTATCAGCATTTTCATAAAAAGGGATTTTAAACATAAACTGCCCGCTGTCAATTTTACGATCAGACCCATCCCTTTGGATCACAGACATGCTTTCTACGTTAAAAGAAGAGGAAAACAGTCGTTTCCCTCCGGAATCAAAAAGTTCTATTGAAAATATCCCTTCCCCTGCGCAGTCCTCAATTGTCCTGTTTCTCGTAGTGTAAACTGGAGAAACAGTAATATTCCCTTCATTGTCTATAAACCCTTTAATAACAATATATTCAGGATAATTCATTGGTGAAGTTATTGTCCCAAAAAACATTCGTTTTCCAATAAAATTATCAATTCCGGCATTTAATCCAACATAAAACGTTACTATGACAAGTAACGCTATAAAAGATAAATGCTTTCTTCCTATACTGCAGAGTCTGTAATTCTCATCCATATATCTTCAACATTAGTCCTCTCTGACCTCTACACATATCCATATACAAGAGCAGTTACCATTACTCAATAGTCCAGGTAGAATCCTGAACAGCGTTGATCCAAATTCCATATCCCGGAAGAAGTTCAGTCAGATTGCTGTTACTTTCATTATTAGGGTCATATTTCTTCCACTCTCCGCCTACATAAATCCATACTGAAAAATATCTTCCAGCAATAGAATCCAGTGCCTGTGAAATTGAAACTGCCGTCTTTGAGTTAAGACCGACAAGATTCCAGCCTTTTATCAACTCAACTGAATCGCCGTCAACATCTGCTCCCATAGTGATCATAGATGAAGCTTCGTTTATAAGTATCCAGAACCCCTGTCCCGCACTTATCTCCTGCAAATCGCTAAACTCTGGATTATCAGGGTCATAAAGCTTCCACTTCTCATTTACATATGCCCACACCTTGTCATATTTTCCGTCTATTGATTCAAGAACAGATGAGATGGAGTTATCTTCAGGTTCATTTGTCAATGACAGCAGATACCACGCTTTGGAAGCGAATTCATATGCATCGACAACGGTAACGCTGA
>CAZNLS010000171.1:0-3914 GCA_964573895.1 uncultured Clostridia bacterium | reverse complement strand
AATTAAATGAACTAACTCTTTATGCGGGAGCAGGAATTGTTGAGGGCTCTGTTCCTCAAAAAGAATGGGATGAGACTGAAATTAAAATGAGTAAATTTAAAAGAATTACCGGAAATGGATATTAAAAGTATACCAAATGTAAATTACCTATGGGCATATCTGGTAATTGAGGAGCTCTATAGAACAGGGGTGAGGAATGTTTTTATTGCACCCGGTTCGCGATCGACTCCCCTTACTTTAACAGCAGCGGCACATACCGGATTAAAAAAAACCGTTCATTTTGATGAAAGAGGACTGGCTT
Organism: uncultured Clostridia bacterium; assembly: GCA_964573895.1. Lineage (GTDB taxonomy): Bacteria > Acidobacteriota > Aminicenantia > UBA2199 > UBA2199 > CAZNLS01. The sequence goes on along the minus strand of CAZNLS010000171.1, from coordinate 3,613 downwards.
TTAATGCGTTGGGATTAATTTCAGCGACAGGAAACCCTGCAGTATTGATATCAACATCGGGAACGGCAGCGGCAAATTTTTTTCCTGCAGTTATAGAAGCATCAAAAAAGAAATTACCTTTAATTATATTTACAGCTGACAGACCTCCGGAATTAAGAAAAACCGGCGCCCATCAGACAATTGATCAACCGGAAATATTTGGAAAATATGTCAGATGGTCAATTGATATGCCCGCACCTGATTCCAGTATTGATCCGAAATATGTTTTATCGACAATTGACCAGGCGGTTTCCCGGACTCGTGGGGAATTGCCGGGACCGGTCCATATTAATTATATGTTTAGAGAACCTCTTGCTCCCGAAAAAGAAAAATTTGATTGTAATTTTGATCTGATTAAAAAGTGGGCAGGAAAAAAAGAACCTTTTACTACTTACATTAATCCCGAAAAATCAATTCCGGTTCATACGATTAAAGAGACTGCGGAAATTTTGAACCGGAGTGAAAAAGGTGTAATCATAGCGGGAAAACTTGCAGATAGAAAATCAGCATTATCGCTAATTGAATTATCGAATAAACTGGGATGGCCTCTTTTCGGGGATATTGTTTCGGGAACCAGGAATCTTACAGGAAAGTACAATATCAATAACTGGGATTTAATGCTTTTGGATAAGGGGATTTTTAAAGATAAAATCGATACAGTGCTTCATGTTGGCGGAAGAATAACTTCCAAGAGATGGCATGAATTCATCGGATCCCATAGACCTGAAAAATATATAACAGTGATTGATCACCCTCTGCGTAATGATCCGTTGAATATTGTAACTACACGAATAATCGGTTCTCCGGGAGAGTTTATCAAAAAAATGCTGGATTATATTTCTCCACATTCAACTTCTCCATGGTTGAAAAGAATATTGGAGCTGTCGAATAATACTGAGAAAATCGTATCCGAAACACTTGCTGCCTCAAAAATACTTAACGAAGCTCATATTTCCAGAATTTTATCCGAAAAAGTAATTAACAATTCAGCAATATTCCTAGGGAACAGTATGCCGGTGAGGGATATGGATATGTTCGGTTCAGACAGGAAGGTTGATCTGGTTTGGGGTGGAAACAGGGGAGCTTCAGGAATAGACGGAATTATCGCTTCCGCCTCTGGTTTTTTCAGAGGATCGGGATTGCCCACAACTCTCCTGATAGGGGATATTTCAGCTCTTCATGATCTCAACTCGCTTAAATTTGCTGCAGATGCCGGGCCCGGGTTTAACATTATTCTCATAAACAATGATGGGGGTGGAATCTTCTCTTTTTTACCTGTTGCAGGATTTAAAGAAAATTTTGAAAAATATTTCGCAACCCCCCAGGGCATTAAATTTGAACATGCTGCAAAAATGTTCGGTATTAACTATATAAAAGTGGAATCGGCAATTGAGTTTTATAATGCATTGGATAATATCTATTCAAATGGTCAAATAAACCTTGTTGAAATTTTTATTGACAGAACCGATAATGTAAAATTCCACAAAGATCTTTTTGAAAAGTTAAAGCTCTTATATAAAAAAGAGATTTGAGGTGCAACTATGACTAAAATAAATTGGATTGAAGCAGGAAATTATGAAGACATCGAATATCATAAATTGAATGGAATTGCCAGGATAACAATAAACAGGCCGGAGGTGAGGAATGCTTTCAGGCCTGTCACGGTTATTGAAATGTCAAAAGCGCTGGAAGACGCAAGGGAGGACAGCGGGATAGGAGTAATAATCCTGACCGGAAAAGGTGATAAGGCATTCTGTTCCGGGGGTGACCAGAAGATAAGGGGAGATTCGGGATATAAAGATGAGAAAGGTGTCAACAGGCTGAATGTGCTGGATTTTCAGAGGCAGATAAGAACCTGCCCAAAACCCGTCATAGCAATGGTTGCAGGTTATGCAATCGGAGGAGGTCATGTCCTTCATCTTCTTTGCGATCTGACAATTGCTGCTGAAAATGCAGTTTTCGGTCAGACCGGGCCTAAAGTCGGTTCATTCGACGGAGGATACGGAGCAAGCTATATGGCAAGAATTGTTGGTCAGAAAAAAGCGAGGGAGATATGGTTTTTATGCCGTCAGTATTCAGCTGAAGATGCCTTGAACATGGGACTTGTAAACGCAGTTGTACCAATTGAAAAACTTGAAGATGAGACGATAAAGTGGTGTATGGAAATACTTGAAAATTCACCAACGGCAATAAGACTTTTAAAGTCAGCTTTGAATGCAGATTGTGACGGGCAGGCGGGACTTCAGGAGCTTGCAGGTAATGCAACAATGCTTTATTATATGAGTGATGAGGCAAAAGAGGGAAGAGATGCTTTTGTTCAGAAGAGGCGGCCGAATTTCAAAAAATTTAAGCGTAATCCTTAGATGAAAAAAGAAAATAACAGATTTGAAATATGGTTCAATGCCGCACGTCCCAAAACACTTCCCGCTGCTTTTGCTCCTGTTCTAATAGGATTTGCAATTGCATTTAAGAATGGAGAACATCATATTATTTCAGCAATTCTTGCATGTTTGTCAGCTGTATTGATTCAGGTAATGACCAATTTCATTAACGACTATTTTGATTCAAAGAAGGGAGTAGACACGGAAAAAAGGATTGGACCGGTCAGAGTTACTCAGTCGGGACTTGTCACATCTAAAGAAATGATTAGAGCAATAATTATAGTATTTATTTCTATAGTATTAGTTTCTGCTTATCTTGTTTTCAGAGGTGGCCTTCCTATTTTATTAATTGGTATCTCTTCTATTATTTCAGGATTTTTGTATACAGCAGGTCCTAAACCTCTCGGATATATCGGGATGGGAGATATATTTGTATTACTGTTTTTCGGACCTATTGCATCTGCCGGAACATATTATGTGCAGTCACTTCATTTTAATCTTTTATCTGTTTTTGCAGGTTTTGGTCCGGGGTTTTTATCGGTAGCAATATTAACTGTGAATAATATCCGGGACAGAGAAAGTGATGAATCAACAGGTAAAGATACTCTTGTCGTAATGTTCGGAAGAAAGTTTGGTAACTATGAATATTTTTTATCTGTTGCAATTGCCCTGATTCTACCGCTGCTTCTTTTTATGCTTGGCGCAGACAGGAATTATTCTTTTTTAACCATATTACTGATTATTCCTTCATTTAAACCTGTAAAATTACTCTTTAAAGGAGTTGAAGGGGAGAAACTTATACCGCTGTTAGGGAAAACGGGGAGGCTTCTGCTTGTTTATGCACTGATCTTTTCTATCGGTTGGCTGATTCCCTTAAACTAATTTCCGCCATGCAGATTAACCCGGCAATTTACAAATACCTTAATGTTTTCATCAAACCTTTTAATTCAGGAAGAGACCTGCTGAAAGAAAAACCGGGAATTATTCTCTCATTAACTGATGAAAAGGGTAATTATTCTCTTTCAGAAATATCATTTTTGAAAAATTTTACAAAAAAAAATGAATCGGAATTGATCCGGGAATATAAAAAATTTAAGGATTTTATCAGAGCCGTTATTATTCCTGATGATTATCCTGAGTTTAATATTTTTCTTACAGATCTTTTTGAAAAGCTCAAGCTGAGTTCTCAAATG
>CAZNLS010000170.1:0-3966 GCA_964573895.1 uncultured Clostridia bacterium | reverse complement strand
AAGTCTCTCTCTTCTGATTTACTATTAATTGAGAATTCATTCAGCGTAGAAACAACTTCAACCACATTTATATTGCGCCAGGCAAGCTGTTTTAATATGTCATAGTAGATCCCAGGAGAATTGTATGAGGAAGATGGTAGTTTAAGTATAACAGCAGATAATCCCTCTATTGTAGAAATCAACTTTTCTTTACCGAATATTGCTTTAACATGCTTTGCCGATTCTCCCCCGGTTAACAGGGTCGTCTCGAATGACCCCCGAGTAACAGTTAAAAATCCGGCCACTTCTCTACCTTCGGCTCTCAAAAGTTCAGAGTGGCATCGAAGGATTGTGTCAGAATTCCTGTATGTAAACTCGGTAATATTTGATTTAACTGTAAGATCATTGATTGTGCCTTCTATCGAAAAATGGATGTTATTATTTTTGGAAATATCAGGCACCATCCTGTTAAGGGACATTATTACAGAGCTGTCACTGACTCTTTTCATAAGTTTTCTTTCGATTTCAGGTTTTATTTTTCTTGCAAGTGCTGAAATATTTATTAATTGATCTGCAATCAACTGTTCCAGAAACGGAGACCTGTCAATATAATCAGATATAATTTTATTCACAGTAATCATGTTATGATTTTAACATTTTTAAGAAAATTTACAAATATTTTATAAAAATTTGACACATTCTGAGAGTTTATTTATATTGTAGTGAATTTTAGTCCGGAGGATAGACGTTGAGTCAGAAAAGAAAAAATTTTATCAATTTCATAGACACTACTTTAAGGGAAGGCCAGCAGTCCCCACTGCTCTTCGATTCAAGAAAATACAGATTTTCAATGGAGGAAAAACGGTGTATTGTGGAAGGCCTTTTAAAAACAGGAATCAGATATTTCGAACTCTTTTCTCCCGTGGTTGACAGAACAGGAAACAGAGAATTGAATTTTCTGAAAGAAGTTGCAGACAGAATCACAAAGGATAAAGTATGGTTCATTGCCCACTGCAGATGCGATGAAAAGGATATAGAAAATGCCGTTAAATCAGGTTTTGACGGATTAAACCTGTATATGTCCGTTTCGAAGCATGCACAGAAATACAGTTATCAGAAAAATTATAGAGAATTAAAAAAAAAAATAGTGTCGGTTATGCAAAACTGCAGGAATAAATATCCCGGAATATATCTGAGGTTCAGCTCGGAGGATGCATTCAGGACTCCAATTGATGAAATAGTGAATATATATGATGAGATCTCCCCATTTGTAAATACACTGGGAATACCGGATACGGTCGGAATAGCAACTCCTGAAGAAGTTGCCCGGACAGTTGGATTAATAAAGGAGAGGTATCCGGATAATTACGTTGAATGCCACTTTCACAATGACCGGGGATTTTCTCTTATAAATTCAGTTACAGCAATAATGCACGGCGCGGAATTTATTGACAGCTCTGTATGGGGAATGGGTGAAAGATCGGGTATCACTTCAATGACAGGATTACTCTATAACCTTTATATAACAGATAAAGTTCAGGTTGAACATTTTGACCTGAACCTCGCTTATCCTTTAAACATAGAAATGGGTTCGATTCTTGATCTGCAGGTCCCATATACAGAACCTGTCTCCTTAACCAACAGAACTCATATAGCAGGAGTTCATCAGAAAGCAGTTTTGAAAAATTCCTGTTCTTACGAGGGAATCGATCTTGGGAAATTCGGAGTTCACAAAAACCATATACTCCTTGGACCGCTGAGCGGATGGAATTCCATATACTATTACCTGAATGAGATACTCGATTTTGATGCTAGCAGAGATCAGGCTAAAAAGATCAGGGATCTGTTTAAAGCCGAGATGTTTGACAATCTAAAGGAAAGTACACCGGAAATAACGCTTGCCAGAATTGCCGGACAATTTGGATTGACAAAAAGGAGAGTGCCGGTCAATGAGAAAGAAAGGAGAATAGAAAAAACAGGAGGGATACATGAAAATTGAAGGAAAATTGCTGAACATTGATAAAACTAAAAGTAATGACATTTACAGAAGTATTATAAAGAAAATATCTGAATGTGAGTTTAGTTCCGGAGGGGGAAAAAGCAAATATTTTATTATACTTTCCGGAAATATTAATTTTAACGGGAAACCAGCCCTTTCTGAAAAATTAAGAAGGCGCGGAGTTAAATGTATTATTGCCGATTCATATTCACATTTTTCTTATCGTGAACTTATAAACTCAGGTATTTGGCCCCTAAAAAGAAAAACCGGAATAGATCTGAAAGATGAAGATATTGTGGAACTTGTGCCTGAAACTGGAGTCATTAACTCAAGGACCTGTGAAAATTCATCCAATATCTTTCCTGTCAACGGAAAACTTGCATCAATCCTCAGGGCAGGAGGTCTTCTCTATTTGAATTGATCTGCTACTTTTTATTATTATTATTATGAGAAAATTTCTCTTTGACTATTTCCGTTACTTTCCTGAAGTTAACCTTTCCGCTTCCCATTTTCGGAAGCTCGTCCATCACAATAAATTCTTTTGGTAATGCAATATTCGGGAGTGATCCGGACATCTGTTTCAGAATAGATTTTGAATCAATTTTTCTTGTGATTGCGGCAACTATTTTTGCACCTTTGAGAAAATCCGGAACTTCGACAACACAGCAATCCGTATCATCCGGGACAAGATCGGTAAGAACAGATTCAACTTTTACAAGAGAAACCATTTCTCCTCCGATTTTTACAAATCTCTTCAATCTGCCTCTGTGCCAGAGATATCCGTCTTCATCTATCATTCCCATGTCACCCGTATCATACCAGCCGTCCTTTATCCTCAAAGAGGTCTCTTCTAAATCATCAAAGTATCCTTTCATTATCAGATCGCCTTTTGCAAGTAATTTTCCCTCTTTTCCCCTGGGCAATTCTTCTCCTGTATTAATATCCGCTATCTTTACTTTAACTCCATTCAGAGTTTTCCCTATACTGCCAGGCCTGTTATCCGAAGGAATATTTACCGAAATAACAGGGCTTGTTTCCGTGCAGCCATATCCCTCCAGCAGTGTTATACCATGCTTCTTTCTGTAACCTTCTCTCAACATATCCGGGCATTTATCAGCCCCTGCTACAGCGATTCTGACACTGCCAAAGTCTCCTGCTTCAGACTGTCTCAGATATCCGTTAAAGAATACCGGAGTTCCAAGCATTAATGTTACTTTCTCCTCTTTTATGATCTCTACGACTTTCCTGTATTCAAGTGGATTCGGATAGGTCACCACTTTCAAACCCCGGAGCAAAGGCAGCCAGAAATTAGTATTAAAACCAAACACATGAAATAGAGGGAGATTCCCAAGCATTATATCTTCATCTTTCAGTTCAAGACGATCAAATATATCGGTTACATTTGATCCCAGGTTCCTGTGTGTAAGTTGGACTGCTTTGGGATCCTTTTCACTTCCTGATGTGAAAAGTATTACAACATTATCATCGATATCACTTTTTGGAAGTCCCTTTTTCAATAAGACAGCAGGCAATTTTGATTTAAGAGCTGCTTTCAACTTATCTACAATCGATATCTGTTTCATGATATCTTCAATGAAAACCATCCCCTTTACAATCCTGCAGCCTATCTTTTCACATAAAGCCCTTGAAGTAATAATTGTTTTGAATCCGCATTTTTTTTGAGCATACTCTGAATTTTCCGCTGCACCCGTAGAATAATTTATCATTACAGGCACTTTTCCAGCCATAAGTGCTCCTAATGTAGTCAACATAACTCCGGCTGAATTCGGGATCATCACTCCAATGAATCCATCTTTATAGGTTTTTATTTTTTCTGAAAGCAGAAAAGATGCAATCAGTGCTTTTGAATAAGAAACCTTTGTCTCTCTACCTCTGTCAATAATTGCAATTTTTTTACCATTCTTTTTTGCTACATCAATAAATTTTTCATGCAGAATCATGTTTTCCTCCGGATATGTTGAATTTAT
>CAZNLS010000169.1:0-4028 GCA_964573895.1 uncultured Clostridia bacterium | reverse complement strand
TATCTCTTCCTTCTTTAATTTGACCTACGGTGCAATTGTACGATTTATAAAAAATAAAAGACCGGTAAGACAATTAGAACAGGATAGAATGGTAGTAACAGATAGACTTTTGGATGTTTTACTGCTTTATAAAAAACGATTCGGTGAAAAGTTTGTACTTGTGTCGTTTATTGCAGACAAACTATTTAATTATCAACTGTCAAAGTTTTCAGGATCAAAAAAAATAGTCTTTTTATCAAAAATGATAAAAGTGCCTGAAAATATGCTTCAAGGAAATGGTCATTTGAACAGAAGAGGGAACAAAAAGCTGGGAGAATTGCTTTTAAGGGCATTTATGAAATGGAAATCGGTGAAAAATGGATAATTCGATTGAATTTGATTTGATTCTCAAGCTGTTATCTGATGATTTAAATGATATCTCTTCAAATGCTTTCAATTTTAAAAACATAAATTGGGGAAAATGGATCGAACTTTTAAAAATACATGGAATTTTTTCGCAGGTTTACAGATCCCTTAAATTGAGGAATGCGGAAAGTATTCCTCCTGATGTTTTAAAAATTTTGAAGGAAAATTATCTGAAAAATATATCGACCAATATGGGATTATGCCACGGGCTGGAAAATTTTCAGGATGAACTAATTAGAGAAGGTATCGAATCGGTATTCTTTAAAGGACCGGTAACGTCTATATATGCTTATAATGATTATGCTTTAAGGTCATATCAGGATATAGACATCCTGGTAAGGCGAAAAGATTTTAAAAGGCTCTACAAATTTATAGTAAAAAAAGAGTTTAGAATTTTTTTCCCTATGTCAGGGATTGTCAGGTTTTTCTGGTCTTTTTTTGGCAGAGAATACACGTTTGCGAATGGTGAAAAAATTTTTGATCTCCACTTCAGGATCCAGAGAGGGCCTGAGTTTTTCAGATTTCGGAGAAAATTATTCCCCCAAGTTATTGAGTTGGAAATTGAAAAAAGTGTTATAAAAGGAATATCACCTGAAATGAGTGTTGTTGCAATATGTATTAATGCCATGAAAGACGGATGGACCAGGCTTGTTCATCTTTTTGATCTTATAAATATCATAAAAAACAATCCGGGAATTGATTTTAAAAAAATTGAAACAACCGCAGATGATTTGAAAGTCAGGTCAATGCTTTTTATTGCCGCCGGGCTTTCTGAAAGGTTATTTAACACAGGCCTTACCCTCCCCATATCTTCAAAAGGAATAAATAAAAAAAGGGTTGAAATATTGACCGATGAATGTGAAGAAAATCTTAGGGAGGGGTACAGAATCGGAAAGAGAAACTCATATATGAGGCTTGAAATGAGGGCTGTTGATACTGCCTGGGGCAGATTCAGATATCTATTGTATTATATGTTTGTTCCGAAAATGAGTGATGTCCAAAAAATGGGGAGGTTTTCTTTTCTCTTTCCCCTTCTGATACTCTTCAGGCCATTCTTTCTTATCACAAGAATTAGCAGGAAAAATATTCATACGGGAAAAAAAGAATGATCAGAGGTTCCGTCCCTCTTTGGGCATACATCATTATTTCACTCTTTATATATTTCAGGATCGTGTACGGTTTGGATTTAAAAACCAGAGGAAGAGCGGTCCTGGGAAGTTTCTTCATTCTGGTTTTGCTCTCTTTTATTCTTTATGCGCAGCTCCCTCAGGGAATCATTTCTTTAATATGTATGCCGTTAACGATTTTTTTTATGGGATCATTGCTGATCGCATTTTCATTTTTTGTTATTGAACTCCTTTTGTCTATGATTTTAAAAAAAGAGAGAAAAAAAATTGTAATTACAGTCCTGATCACTATATTTTCCGTATCTGTCTGTTCCCTGATAATCGGAACCCGCGACCCTGTGATCAGAAACGTATCAATATTTCTTAAAGAATTACCTGCGGAATTAAACGGATTTACTATCCTTCAGATTTCTGATCTCCACATTGAAGGCAGAACTGCAAAACCTGAAAAACTCATTAATCTGGTGAAGAAAATAAATTCTTTAAAACCTGATCTGATAGTTTTTACCGGAGACCTGCTGAGTGCTTTACTTATTGAAGATGTTTCTGCTTTTTCTGCTATATTTCGAAAGATCCGTTGCAGGTTCGGGGTCTATGCAGTAACCGGAAATACGGATTTCGGAAATGGCCTCAGAACTTACAATAAATTTGTAAAGGAAGCAAAAATAAATGTCCTTGTTAATGAATATAAAAGACTTGATAATGGAATTATATTAACCGGTGTTGATGATAAATACGGGTCTAAAAGCAGTGTGAAAAACAGAGGTTGGAATATTGAACAAACTTTTAGTGGTGTTAGCAAAAATCTCCCCGTAATTTTTCTCTCTCACCGTCCGGATTTATTCGACAAGTCCGTAGGGTATGGGGTCGATCTGCAATTATCGGGACATACTCATGCCGGCCAGATCCCTCCTCTGGATATCTTTTCAAAGTTATATTTCAAATACAGCTCCGGTTTATACAAAAAGGGATATTCATATTTGTATGTTTCATCAGGGGCTGGAACCTGGCCCTACATCCCAATGAGACTATTTTCAAGAAATGAGATTGTTAGAATACAACTAAAAAAAGCAGTATCGAAAAAAATATGATTATTTCTAAATCAATATCTAAAATTAAAGAAATAGGTAGAAAAACTCTGGATAAACAATCTAGAATTCTTGTTAAAAACAGTTCATGGGAATTTCTTTCCAATTTTATTAAATCATTTTTGGTTTTTGCCCGATCAATTGTAGTTGCAAGAGGGCTGGGAGTAGAGATTTATGGAATATATTCGATTATAGTTGCATTTGTATCAACTGTGCAGGAGTTTCTTAACTTAAACGTAGGAACATCCCTTGTTAAATTTGGAGCTGAATATATAACATCTGATAGAAAAGACAAACTCTCAGCTCTTATAAAAGCCAGTATTTTCATTACTATCGCCACTTCTTTTTTGTCAATATTAATTATTATAATTCTTATGAATTTCTCATATGAAACATTTTTTAAAATCCAAGGTCTTCATTTGTATATAATTCTATTTGCTTTTGCCTCAAGCACAATGTTTTTTGATTATATTAGTATTAGTTCCTTAAGGCTTTTTTTCAGGTTTAAATTAAATTCAATAATAAGAATCACTATGAATATAGTTGAATTTCTTCTGATAGTTTTTGTTATAATAATTTACCCAAAAAATTTAAGTGCCTTTATTTTTGCAGTTATCACTGCAAGATTAGTAAATAGTATTATCTGTAATTCAGCAGCTTATTTGGAGCTGAAGAGAGAATTCTCCGGGAGAGAATTAACTCAAATTAAAGTTATAAAAAATGACTTTAAAAGGATATCCGGATTCACAATTAATAATTCAGTCAGTAATACAATTCAGACTATAATGAACAGGGGTGATGTTTTATTATTGGGTGCTATGGCAGGACCGTTAGCAGTAGGTTATTATTCAATTGCAAAAAAGTTAGCTAATTCAATTTTGATGATAACTGATCCAATAGGTGGAGCAATCTTTCCTCAATTATCGGTTTTGATTTCAAAAAAAAAATTTTTTGAAATAAAGAAAATGTTAATTAAGATCACCGGGATATTAACTGTTCCTGCGTTAATATTTTTATTTGTTTCAATTTTTTTCAGGGGAAAAATAATTGATTTATTATTTGGAGCAGAATATAGTCATGCTTCTTCGCCGTTTATTTTTCTGGTCATCGGAGCTATAATTAATGTTATGTTTTTTTGGATACTTTACCTTGTATTAAGTTTAGGACTGGCAAATCTAAGATTAAAAGTAACACTCTTAGGAATGTTAATCGGATTTATTGTATCAATATTACTAATTCCGGTTTATGATGCAAGTGGCTCTGCAATCGGATTACTATCTGCAAAGATTATTACTACTGCAGTTTTTGTTTTTTATTCAATTAAAAAACTATCTTATAGATATAAAAATGGAATTAAATAAATGGAAAAAAAAAATATATTTGTTACAAAGCCATATTTACCACCTTT
>CAZNLS010000168.1:0-4047 GCA_964573895.1 uncultured Clostridia bacterium | reverse complement strand
CTGTCCTGACCACTGACATGCCTGGATTAAACACTATTTTGCTTACACTCCTCTATGGACTTTTTTTTACATCAGCAGTTTTATTTCTTTCTATTGTTATTATTTCAAAACGTGAGTTTTAATGAAAAAATTTATTTTTTCCCTGCTGTTTATTATTTTGATAGGTTTATCCGGATTGATGCAATTTTTATATGATCAGAACATTGACTATTTCAGGGAAAAAGATGTTTTCCTTGCACTTCCCCGTGGAAAGACCCTGCAAATTCTATCTTTCGGTTACAGTGAAGTTACTGCGGATTTTCTTTATCTCTGGGCGATCCAGTTCTATTCCAATTATACATTAAAAAACAGTTCACTCTATATTGAAGATGTGTTTGATCTGATTACTGATATATCTCCCAATTACAGAGATCCGTATATAACAGGATCCGTTATAATGATGCTTGAGATGGGGAAAGCAAAAATGGCAATACGTTTGCTCCAGAAAGGTTCAAAAAATCATCCGGATGAATGGATTTTTGACTTCGATTCAGGGTATTATGCTTCTAAATATTTAAAAGATTATAAACTTGCCGGGAAATACTTCAAAAAGGCTGCAAAAGTTAAGAATGTCCCAAAATTTATTCAGAGAATGTATTTTCACCAGGTTTATATGGAAAATAATCTCAGGCTGGCATGGGAACTCTGGAAAGAGGTAAGGGAAAATGCAAATACAAATATAGAAAAAGATTCGGCAGATAAACATCTTTACCAGATAAAATATGAGATGGATTCACAAAAAATAGAAAGATCGGCAATCGCTTATAAAAAAAGATATGGATTTTTCCCAAATAGCCTAAAAATTTTATACCGCAGCGGATTTATTGATCTGATACCAAAAGATTTTAAGGGAAACAGTTATATCTATGACAGCGGGAGCGGAAAAATCCGATCAAAGGAGAAATTTTCTTGGAAGAAGTGATATTTGTAAGCTTTGGGTTAATATTTGGAAGTTTTTTAAATGTGTTAATTTATAGACTGCCGCTTGAACAGAGTATTGTTATGCCGGGGTCACACTGTACAAAATGCGGAGCAGATATTAAGTTTTATGACAACATTCCCGTTTTAAGTTATATTATATTACTTGGAAAATGCAGGAACTGCCGAACCCGGATTTCTTTAAGATATCCTATTGTTGAACTAATTACTTCTTTTACTTTCTTATTTGCATATCTGGAATTTGGGCAATCTCTGATATATACATTTTTTTCCATTATATTTCTCTGCATGATGATTGCACTTGCATTTATAGACTTTGATCATATGATACTTCCTGATGGAATCACGATTGGCGGGAGTATTCTCTTTTTCATTTTCTCATTTTTTAATCCAATTACACCAACAATAAATCTCATTATTACCGGAGCTGTAGCATTCCTGCTTTTCTGGGGTATCTACTTTTTTTATCTTAAAGTCAGGAAACTGGAAGGACTTGGTCAGGGAGATATTAAAATGGTCCTTTTAATGGGTTTATTTCTTGGAGTGAATAAATTTATAATCGCAGTGCTGCTTGCATCTTTTCTGGGACTTTTAACAGGGGTAGTTTTAATAATTTTTAAAAAAAAGAGTCTGCAGCATGCTTTACCGTTTGGGACCTTTCTTGGGATTGGAAGTTATATTTCACTCTTCAAGGGGGAAATATTCCTCCAGACAATTTTACAGCTTTACAATTAATGAGTGCCGGAGAATGTAAATGAAAAAAAGCAGTGCAGTCCTTATACTGATATTTTTGATTTTTTTTCTTTTTATTTTTGAAAATCTCAGAACCCTTTTTAACCAGGTTGAAAAGAGTGAACTTAATTCGATTAGAGAAACTCTAAAAATAAAAGCAAAACTTACTATTCTGGAGAATAATTCAGATCTTAATTTGATAAAAAAGTCGGATTACTTTGAAAAAGTGCACTTTATATCAAAGTCTATTAAAGACGGAATGATTGAAGATGGAAAAGGAGATATGTTTATATTCTTTAGTATGACTACACCCGGGAATAATGTTCTCAGGTTTGATAAAAAAATAGATTTTGCTGTTTTTAAAGCATTGAAAAGGATTAAAAGTGTCATTTCTGCATTGACACTGCTCCTGGGAATTCTCGTAGTTATTACCGGAATATATTTGATTGTTGTTGCAAGAAAAAAAAAAAATATTACTTCGGATGTATCGGTCCCGCTTCTCCAGGATTATCTTGCAAAGCTTGAAAATGCCAAATCAGAATTAAATGTTGAAATTGAGAAGCAGAAAATTGATGTATTGAGAACTGATGAAATAAACCGGAGTATTATAAATAATTTCGGTGCAGCAATTATATATATAAATAATAATGGAAAAATCGATATTTTTAACCTGGAAGCTGAAAAAATGTTTGGAATGAAATATGTGACAGCAAAAAATGAAGAGATAAAATCTGCACTTTCAAAATTTAAAAAAATTGCGGATTTTATTGAAAAAAACAGTTCGAATCCGGCTGCTACAGAAATTAATTCAGGGAACAGGATTTTTTCAATCGAAGTGAATCCAATTAAAAGCGGCGGAAGGGTAATAATAATACGTGATATATCTGAAAAGAGAAAGCGTGATTCTTTAAAGAATCAGATGAAAAATTTTGAACAATTGGGAGAAATGGCTCTATTTTTAACCCATGAAATCAGAAATTCTCTTGGAGTTATTTATGGTTATACCAAGACGCTTAAAAGCGAAAGCGGAAAAACTGCAAAAATCAACAGGGAAATTGAATTTCTCAAGGGAATGATGGAATCTTTTCTAAGATTCTCAAAGCCGTTGACAATTAAAAATAGTGAATCTGTATCAGTTTCTAATCTTATAAAAAAAATTGCCGGAAATTATGATCTTGAATCTGAAATCATTGGTGAGAAGAAAAGTGTGTTGAGATCTGACCCGGATCTTCTGCACTCCGTTTTTTCTAATCTGATAAAAAATTCAAGGGAATCCGGTGCAGATTTAATCTCTGTATCATTTCAAAAGAGCGGTAAAAACAATCTGATAATAGTTTTTTCTGATAATGGTGAGGGAATCAAGAGCGAATTTAGCAATAAAATATGGCTGCCGTTTTATACATCGAAGGAAAAAGGAACGGGGATGGGACTTCCTTTAGTGAAAAAAATTCTTAATGCTTTAAATGGTGAGATTATACTTTCAAAACCGGAAGAGTCGGGAACAACCTTTACAATTTCTTTTTTCGATATCTGATTAAGTTATATAAAACGATGTTAAAACAACGTAAACTGCCTATATCAGAGGTGTTTTTTGCGTAATGGCTGCAGTAATAAAAACAATGGTATATAGGGCGTTTTAGTAGTGTAAATATCACAAAGCACCTATATTACAGTAAAAAAACAAAGATTTACTTGACTTTTTTTTTTCGGTATGTTAAATCATTATAAAGGTGGATATAATGAATAAAAAAGAGATTTCGGAAATCATTTACGAGAAGTTGGATGTAAAGAGATTCGAGGCTTATAATTTTATTGATCTTCTCATCGATGTAATTGTGGAAAATTTGTCAAAAGGAAAGAAAGTTGTAATTTCAAACTTCGGAACCTTTAAAATTATTCAGAGAGAGAAAAAAAGAGTTATTAATCCTAATAATAAAGAAGCGATGATAATTCCACCCAAGAAAATCGTTAAGTTTTTTCCTTCGAAAAATCTTAAAAAAATCATAAAGTAGTATTTATTCGATTAAAGATATTTTTCGTTTTTTGTTATTCTTTGTTGTTAAATAATGAATAATGAACAGCGGAAACACAAACTAAAAGCAGTAGCATTTCAGCTTCTTGTAAATTTGAATCCTAAAGCACGATACGGTTTTATTAAAGAGGGTTATTCTTATAGTGATTTTTTTAAATTTGATAATTCCTTTCTTCAAAGGTTCGGTTTTAAAGCAGGTAATATAAGGAAACTTAAAAAAAATTTCAAAGAGATTGCAGAAAATGAACTGGACAGAGAAAAAATAAATAAAATAAAACTTATTTTTCGGGAAGATAATCAATTCC
>CAZNLS010000167.1:0-4063 GCA_964573895.1 uncultured Clostridia bacterium | reverse complement strand
CTCATCACACTTTTAATATTTCTTGTTTTCACAGGAGTTCCGGTTTTTTTTGAGTATTTAACAACTCCGGCACCTGTAAAGAGAAATATCCATATTGAACACTTTAGATACGGTATGGAACCGTCAATCATCAGGGTAAACCGGGGGGATATATTAAATTTTACATTTTCCACATTGGATACGGGGCACAGTTTCTTCCTTCAGGATTACGGGATAGATGTCAAGGTCAGTCCCACATCTGAGAAAGTATCTGTTTATGATCCTTTTAACGCTACTGCACCCCCTTATTCAACAGAAAAAGTTACAATAACTGCGGGTATAAACGGATTTCTAAAAAATCTAGTTTCTTCATCCAGGTTCAGGTGCCATGTTTACTGCGGAAGAATGCATGGATTTGAACAGGGTGACCTGATTGTTAGACCCAACTGGCTTTTTAGCGGTTCGATCGGTTTTATTTTTGCTCTATTTTTTAATTTTCTTTTCAGATCATTCACAGGGATTACAAATACTAAGGGGAACCCCAAATTCACGGAAATCAATAAAAGAGGCGGATTTATAAACAGGATCCTGAAGTGGAGACCTTTACAGTTTATTTTCACGGTTCCGTTTATTGCATTATTTTTCTTAATGATACTGGCAGGACTCTTTGGGACAAAAGTAGGTGGTAGAAATATTGCGGTTATGCTGACATGGGCAACATGGATGTTTGTCCTGACTGTTTTTATGGTTCCGGCAGGGGCGAGATTATGGTGTTTTTTGTGCCCTATACCGAGTATCGGAGAATATCTTCAAAGAGGAGCAACGATAGGTGTAAGAGGAACTAAAAGCATAGGTAATCGTTATTTCGGGTTTGCTAAACTGTGGCCCTCAAAACTGAAAGGTCCATGGCTTAAAACTTTCCTGTTCCTCATTATCGGTTCATTCAGTGCTTCTCTTGCAGGGCAGCCGCGCTGGACCGCAGGGATTTTTGTTTTCATGATATCTATTGCAGTCCTGATGTCCCTGATATGGAAAAACAGGAGTTTTTGCCTCTATGTCTGCCCTGTTTCAACATTTATTTCAACATACAGCCCTGCAGGAAAAGTACAGTTAAAAGCAAGAGACACGAAGATATGTGATAAATGCGTTGAGAAGTCATGCCTGAGAGGGAATGAACGCGGTTGGGGCTGCCCATATGAACTGCTTGTTCCAAAAATAGACAGGAATATGGATTGCGGCCTCTGTACCGAGTGTTTTAAGAGCTGCAGATTTGACAATATCTCCCTCACACTAAGAAAGAGTTGTTTAAAACCACCAGTTTTGAGAAACAGCGGTGAGGTATACTCAATCCTCATTATGATGACTCTGGCTATAGCCTACTCCTTCACCCTGCATTCTCCGTGGTACAAAATAAGAGATATTGTAAACATGGTTGACAAACCTGACTGGGGAAGTTTCGGCCTCTATTTGGCACTTCTATGGAGTTTTGCACTATTAATAGTACCGGCTATTTTTAAATCCTTATGCCTTGCAGGGAAAAAACTCTCTAAGTCTGTGGAGGAAAAAAGAGTTCTCTATAAAAAAGTTGCTCCAACCTTCATTCCAATCGGTATCTCACTATGGTCCGTTTTTTTCGTTGGAATGTTTCTCCCTAATTTCACTTACATTCAGTTGGCACTATCAGACCCATTCGGCTGGGGGTGGGACCTATTCGGCCTCGCGGGAAAACCCTGGATTCAGTTAATTCCATGGGCCATTCCATGGATACAGGTAACAATTCTTATCATTGGGTTATATTTCAGCTTAAAAACCGGATTGAGAATTTGGGAAGATATTTCGAAGAACAGGATAAAAGCTGTTATCGGTTTTATTCCGGTCTCAATATTATTGTTAATAATTACCATTATAATGGCAGCCTATTTTTCAAACTTTTAGGAGAAAAAATGAAAAAAACAACAATGATATCAATTTTAACTTTTCTTATAATATTTATTGTAATCCCCCTTGTTATTATCAATATACAGGCAAAAAAGAAAGGTATAACTATGGGTGAGTTTCTCAGCAGTCTGATAAACCGGGGGAAACTGAGTGAAAAAACAGAACCAGGCGAAACCGCTGTAAACGAGAGAAAAAATCGTGGACAAAATCCGATAAAATTTAAAAAAATTCCAATTGGAGACAAACTCAACGGAAAACCATGGATAACTCACCTCTGTATAGTTGATCTGAACAAAGACGGATTAAACGATGTTGTGATCTGCGATGCAAAACTAAATGAGATCCATTGGTTAAGGCAGAACAGTGATCATAGTTATACGGAAATTCAAATAGGAAATAAAGTAATGGGACCCGCACAGGTTACTCCCTGTGACATCGACAAAGACGGAGATACGGATCTTCTTGTAGCCAGCATGGGAATGATATTTCCGAATAATGATAAAATCGGCTCTGTTGTAGTTTTGGAAAATATTGGTGGTAATAAATTCAGGAACAGGGTAATTGTAAAAAATATTGCCCGGGTAACCGACGTACGTTATGGTGATTTCGATTCCGATGGTGATATCGATCTTGTAGCAGGACAGTTTGGCTATGATGACGGTGAGATCAGATGGCTTGAAAACCTGGGAGACCGCAACTTTAAAAGTCATATAATTCTGCATCTTTCAGGAACCATCAATACACTTGTAAAGGATATAGACAAAGATGGAGACCTCGATATAATTGCACTTGTGTCACAGGAGTGGGAAGAGATATATGTACTCGAAAATAACGGAAAAGGAGAATTCGGATCGAAGCTAATTTACGGTTCAACCAATGAAGATTTCGGAAGCAGCGGGATATACCTCAGCGATCTTGATAAAGATGGTGACACTGACATTTTATATACAAACGGAGATGCATTCGATTATATTCCTCCCTCCCCCCGCCCCTGGCATGGCGTTCAGTGGCTTGAGAACCAGGGTGATTTGAAATTTGAATACCATTTAATCGGGAAATTCAACGGTGCATTTTCGGGAAGACCCGCTGATATAGATAATGACGGCGATCTGGATATTTTTGTTGTCAGCACTTTTAACAAGTGGGATGATCCGTCAGCACAATCTTTTATATGGTATGAAAACGACGGGAAAATGAATTTCAAAAGGTACAATATTGCATCAAAACCTACTCATCTTCTGATCGTTGAATTAGCAGATATGAACGGAGACGGGAAACCGGATGCCGTAACGGGAGGAATGCACGCTTACCCGCCATATGACAGAATGAGCCGAATAATATTTTGGGAGAACCCTGGAAATGAAAAGAGATAAAAAGTTTAATATAAAAAAAATTCTTTTAATATTAATATTTACTGCCATTGTATTAGTCTTCTTTTTTATGTTCTTTGTGGAGAGAACAGAGATATCATTACCTGCGATTCCTCAAAAGGCCATGAAAAATACTCTTCTAAAAAATGAAATAGAGAGACTGACAAAAGTCATATTAAAGGATGGTAACAAAAAAGGAATTGGTGATCTGGGGATGCTTTACCATGCAAATATGTTCTTTGATAAAGCAGTTGAATGTTATTCTCAGGCTGAGATAAGTGACGATAAAAATCCCAGATGGTACTATTTTCACTCTTTCATTTTGCAAAGGATGGGCAAAACTGATTCAAAGACGATTTCTCTCCTAAAAAAGGTTATAAGTTTAGAACCGGATTACGGCCCTGCAATCCTTAACCTGGGAGATATCTATTTTAAAATGTCAAAATTTAGTGAGTCCGTAATACAATACAAAAAGCTGATAAACGATGACAATCTCTCTAAATATGCATTTCTTGGTCTTGGCAGAATAGAGATGAGTAAAAAAAATCTGAGTAAAGCCTCCGAATATTTTACGAAATCATATAAAAAAGACCCGAAATTCGGAATAGCATACAGAATGATGGCTGAAATATTCAAAGAACAGAATAAACCTGATTTGGTAAAGAGTTTCAGGGCAAAAGCAAAATCTTTCCGCTTTGCCGAACCTCCCAATCAATGGATTGACGGACTGGTAGATTATTGTTTTGATCCGGATGAACTGGTTCGGATTTCTGATT
>CAZNLS010000166.1:0-4150 GCA_964573895.1 uncultured Clostridia bacterium | reverse complement strand
CTCTGGAGAAGATTGAGTTGGATCCCAAAATTCTCCAAAAAGCCGATATCGTCGTCGCTGACAGTATCAGCCAGTGTCTTTTGCGGGGCGAGATCCATCAAGCCCTGAAGGCCGGTGTGCTGGAGAAAGACCGGATCGTGGAATTGGGGGACCTGATTGTTCGTCCAGAGCTACGCAGAATCTCCGAGGAACAGATTACCATCGCAGACCTGACCGGGGTGGCGGTTCAAGACATTCAGATCGCCAAGGCCGTCTATCATGCCTTGGAAATCATGGAATAGCTAGGATTTACACGACATGAGCCGCTTTAGCGGGCTGTAATTTCCCTCCTCTGTTATATTTTACAAACCGTTCAACAATGTGTTTTTTCTGCTCCGGAATTCATCGGACAGCAGCCGGAATGTGTGAAGTTCATGCGTAACGGATTGAAGGATCGGTCCGGTTATTTCGATATCCGGGACTCTTTGATTGCTCCGTAAAAAAGGGCATTAAAAAGCAGCTTAAATGTTGCAACACTCTGTCCTCTGTGTTGAACTCTGAACCCTAAAAGGATAATCCTTCCTTTACCCAATGGAGCTTCTAGAGCTGCCGACTTGTTTTTCAGATATTTTTCACCCAGCATCCATCCACTCATCATGATATTCTCATCAGGATATCTAGCAATCGTCAGAGGCTCACCCTTGTCCTCGAATGAAGACCAAGTCTGAAAGGTGGGGCTGTTTGCGAAAAATCCAGAAGCCTCTTCCGGCATACCGAAAGCCAAAGGATTTTCCGAATTAAAGAGAATTCTGACAAGCAATCCTGAAGCGAAGAATTCATTGCCCGAGAGAGTTTTCGTGATGTTTTTTATGGGCAGGCGAAAATGCTCTATGGGTAAGTCACACGCAGATCCGAGTGTCACCAGGTTCCCTCCATGCCGTCCGGATTCGGAAGAACGAGCATGGTAATGACCTCATTCCTGATATTTTGTATAGACTTCGATTCGTCTGTGAGAAGGTCATAGGTCAGTTGAATGATATGTTGTGCCGGTGCCACTTCTGTTGCATGCAGGCCTCCATCTATCCAGACTATTGCCTTGCCTTCTGCCGCAAGATTTCTGGCCTCTTCAACAGAAACTCCCCTGACAAGGGGAAGCCTCTTTGCAGTGGATTGGTAATGATCGAGTTTGGCGATATTTTCTTCCGATGAGACGGCACCGAATATCATCGGCCTCCCACCGGAACTTTTTCCGTAATCAAAGAGCTTTATTCTTCCCGAGATCTCTTCATGTTTTTTCCAGTAGGAGACAGCTTGCTGATAATCGATGAGATGGTAATCCGCGCCGACTATAAATCCAAAAAATTCTTCAGGGTTGGGAATAGATTGTGCAAAGACGCTTGGAATGAAACTTAAAAAAACGAAAAACGTCTCCTTTTTTCTCCCATGCCGTCAGGAGGGCTCCTCGGCCGATATCGTCTGAAGCGATCTTTAGTCTTTTTGCTTTGTCAAGAGGCAGGCCGTATGCGGCTTCTGATAAGGAAATATCCAAATTCAATGGATATTTCTTTCCATTGGTTTAAAATAAATAACATAGAAATGTCATGGAATTTCGAATGCCGAAGGGGGGACTCGATTAAGCTCTTCTTTCTAACTTGTTTATTATCAATGAAATAGAGGATAAGTATCTGAAAATAAAAGAATTTATACTTTTATTTGCTTTTGTTTGTTTTTATATTTTTTTTTGTTTTTTGGTATGAAATGGTCACAAAATGGGCACAAACCTTAAAAATGGGCTACTCCGTATAAACGCTAGGGACTTAAAATCCCTCCTAGGTTATCCTACGTGCCGGTTCGAGTCCCGCCTTTCTACTCAAAAGGTGTGCCTTTCAAGGCCTGGCGTAAAGCAAAGACGATCTGCTCCTCGCTGAACTTTGACTTCTTCATTGACAAAACTCCTTCTTAAGATTTTGCCAGAAAAGCTAACATTTTCCATGGAGCATTTTTGCGGAAGGAGGTCCTTCTTGGAGGATTGGGTATTTATTTCGGCAAGATCACATGCATTGAAACAAGTTTTGAGTACAATCTTCATGATCCAGAAAGTCAATGGAACTATTTCGGTTGGAAGTATGAGAGCAATTTCATTCCCTTAACAGAGATACAGGTGCTTCAGGTATATTTGATTTTTTGGGAGATGAAATTAAACAATTGGGAGATAAATCGACTTTCTTGTATGCTCAGAGATTCGGGGGGGAAACATGAGGAGATATTGACTATCGTATTTCAAATCTCAATTATTCCGGGATATCTTTGCGGCTGGGATTCAAGTTCAAATTTTAGATTTATCGATCTGGAAATGTTATCACTTTAGCTGACTTTAGTTTTATGAACATCGGTATCAATACTAAATACAACATTTGAATTCATTTTGTTAAGTTTTTATTATTTTGTTTTAAGATATCTCTTTAGACCAGGAGCAGTTTTCACAATAAAATTTCTTATCACTTAATCCTTTAAGTATCATTAGTCTTTCGATTTTATTTTTCGTTTTGTAACAATTAGAACACATGGGGCCCTTTTTTATCCCTTTTTCTCTATCTATTAACCAACAAATCCCATTTTCTATATCAATTGTATATCTTAGATGTTGTAACTTTCTCCATAATAATTTTACTCTTTTATCTTTAATTTCTTCCGTTATTTGTCCTTTCATGTAAAATGCCGGTGTATTTGGAACGCCATAATATTTAAATACAGCAATATCACCAAACACTACATCTTCTACTAATTTTAGTGTTGCATCAAAGTCTTTTTCAGTTTCAGAAGGAAATCCCACCATAATGTCAGTTTTAATTATCAAGGAAGGGTATGTTTCTTGTAATATATTAAAAGCCTTTTTAACCTCATTAATCGAGTATTGCCTCCTCATTAATTTTAGAATTCTATTGCTCCCAGATTGGATAGGAGAGTATAATAATTTAATCTTTCCTGTCTTTAATATTTTTCTAAATTCTTTTAGGTGAAGTATAAGCCATTGAGGATTTAATCTGTGTAAAAACAAACTAAAATCAAGTTCGCTTGGCATGTAATCAATCAACGAGTTGATTAATTTAACAATATTTGTTGAAATATCTCTTCCGTAAGCACCAAGATCGTCTCCCCATAAAATAAATTTTCTGTATTTAAGTTCTACTGCTTTTTTAAACTCCTTCAAGATGTCATCTTTAGGTTTGCTTTTTATAGAGCCTCTTGCTTTTTTTATTGTGCAGTAGGAACATTTGCCAAGACATCCAGTTGATGTAATGATATGAAAAACATCCTTTTTTGTTATTTCTAGGTCATCAATAACGTTATCCGAAACATATAAATTATTCAATTCCTGATTTGAGCCAAAGATCTTATTAAATTCAGTAATATCAATTATTCTACCTCTAAAATGTGTTTTTAGATCGGTTTTTATTTTTCTTAAACATCCAGTTAAAATCATTTCTGTTGTGTGATGTTTCTCTTTTTTAAATTTATTTAAGATATTTATTGATTCATCAATTTTATTTCCGCTGAATCCACAACTATTGAAAACAATTAATCTGCAGTTTCGATAATCATTTGATATTTCCCACCCAAGGTTTTGGAAAAAATCTTTTATTTTTTTCCCTTCCAACCGATTAGGTACGCAACCATTGGAATAAACATAGACGTAGTTTGTACTAGAATTTTTAATTTCAATTTTGCTCAATTCTTTTTTTTCTTTTTAAACAAGTTTGCAAATATCATGCCAAGTTTTGACCTGTGCAATATCCTAATATTTCAGGATCCATGAATTTCCCTCATAATACTATATACACAGACCCAAAACTATTCATGGTTTTTCTATGGGCATGAATCGATTCAATGAATTGAAGCGTCTATTAGATAAGATTATCACAAATGAAATATTCAGAGAGAAAATTGAATATTCTTATCCATTATTAAACAACGGGCAAATAAAAAAGAATATAAAGATTGGAAATCCGAGATACACAAAATTGATTTTTCATTCATGAATTAATGTGTAAACAGACATATTGTTTACAGACATGTAAATTTACACAACTTTGTACAAAATATTAGCTGTAATTATTCAACGATTAATTTTTTTTTAATTGTGTTCCCATAGAAGTTATAAATTAATTAT
>CAZNLS010000165.1:0-4157 GCA_964573895.1 uncultured Clostridia bacterium | reverse complement strand
TCAATTCACGAAATGCCCACGGAAGTCCATCTCCTCCCGAACCGGCCCAGCCGTTGATAAGCATTCCAAGAGGTCCCCTGTTCGCTTTGGAAGGAACCGTCTGATCTTTTCCATGACGCCAGTGCAGGTTGTAGATAAACGGCCTTTTTAATAGTTCCAGGAACCGGTCAGCTAACTGACCACCACCGTTAAATCTTTCATCGATTACAAATCCCTGTTTGTCTACCTGGGCATAGTACATTTTTACCAGGTCTCGCTGACCTCTCATGGATGTATCGGCCATATAGACATATCCGAGTTTACCATGTGAAAGTTTGTCCACCTTTTGACGGTTGCCTTCGACCCACTCATAAAATCTCAAAACCGCTTCATCCATAGGAGTCAGGCATTTTACCGCTATCAGCTTCGATTTAGAATTCTGAGCAGAACTTTTTATCAGTAATTCAACTGTCTTCCCTGATAGACCTTCAAATGCAGCATAAGGATCAGAATTCGGATTCAAATTAACACCGTTAACAGCAAGAATGAAATCTCCCGCTTTTACTTCGAGACCGGGTTTGTCAAAAGGTGAACGCTTTATCGTATCCCAGGAGGCAGGCCGAACAATTCTTTTCACAATAAATCTGCCGTTTTTTCTCCCCCAGTCAATGCCGAGAAAACCGGTGCTTACCGGTTTGACCCTCTCTGAATCTCCACCAAAAGTATATGTATGACCGGCACTCAATTCAGCCTGCATATTTGAACATATAAAGTTAATATCCTCTCTTGTTCTTGCATATTCTACCAGCTTTCCATAACGCTTCTTCATCAAATTCCAATCGACTCCCTGCATATCAGGATCGTAGAAAAAATCCCTGTAACGCCTCCAGACATCCCTGAAAATCTGTCTCCATTCCTGCCTCGGGGTCCAGTTCATTACAAGATTGTTTGCAGGCACCGGTTTTTTTATCTTTTGACCTGGTGCAGGTTTGATGAAACCATACCTGGATTTTTGTTTTATCAGTATGGATTTTTTATTTGAAGTTACTATGTAATTGCTGACTCCTGTGATGATTTTTTTCTCCTTTCTCTCTTTCAGATCATAAAACATCAATGAAGGAGTTCTAACACCGCTTCCTGAATTGGGCCATCTTACATAAAGTATCTTCCCTTTTAAAGAATAGAGTCTTCCAAGATTCCCTGCTTTGACCGGAAGGATCTCCAGCCTGGATTCAATATTGTCATATTCTATCTTGAATACACCCTTTTTTTTCTCATTTTTTACACCCTTCTTTTTTTCTTTATTCTCTTTCCCTTTTGATTTATCTTTTTTTTCGATTGAGTATGAGTCGTTCTCCGTAAAAATGAGTGATTTTGTATCTTTTGTCAGAGAAATGACAGCAAGCTGACTTGAGTTTGGATAGACCCAGGTGCCGTCACCCAAATCGGAATAAACAGGATCAAATTTTCGTGATGTTAAAAAACAGAGGTATTTCCCGTCATGGCTGAATATCGGATTATAATCACTGAAGAATCCGTTTGTCACCTGTCTAAGACTCTTTTCAATCAGGTTATATACAAAAACCGCTCCGTTTCCGTTATCAAGACCAAGAGAAAAAGTCATATTATTCGAATCGGGGGACCAGTTCAGTCTGTATGAATGCCTCCCTCCATGACCTATATTCCATTTTGTGTGAGTTACTCTTGTCACTTTCCCATCCGAAACCGAAACTATAAAAATTGTATTAGTTTCATCAATAAATGAAATATATTTGCTGTTGGGAGACCAGAAAAGTTTGTAACCGTATCCCTTTTTACGATTTGTAAGTTTTCTTGTTTTGCCTTTCAAATCACGTAAATAAATCTCATATTCACCTGAAACATCACTCCAGTAAGCTATATTTTTCCCATCGGGAGACCATGAAGGACTATGTTCCCAGGCCCCGCTTGTATTCGTCAGATCCTTTACAAATCCTTTCTCAGCCGGAACCGAAAAGAGTTCACCTCTTGCTTCAAATACAACTCTTTTTCCATCGGGAGAAACAGCCATATTTGTTATTTCCCTTCCAACACTCTTTTTTCTGGCAATTTCATTTGAAAAATCACTTATGATATTTACAGTTATCTCTTTGTACTTATCATTTTTTAAATCAAGGAGAAAAAGAGTCCCTCCCTTTTCAAAAACAAGCTTGTCTTTCCCGGCTGACATATATGTAATATCAAAATCCCTGAAAAATGTAACCTGGGAAATTTTTCTATCTGCGACATCATACTTCCAGATATTGTGTCTCATATATTTACCGCGGTCAGACAGGAAATAAATATGATCTCCGGTCCATGCCGGTTTTCCTTCAGTCGTTTCGGTATTTGTAATATTAACAGTGCTGTTTTTTTTCAGATCAAAAATTAATATATCTGATGCAAGACCTCCCCTATACCTTTTGAAAGGATAATTTTCAGTGATCTTAGTTATATATGCCAGTTTTTTCCCGTCGGGTGAAAATGAAGCAAGTTCCCCGTATGGGATTTTCAGTTTTTCTGGAAGTCCGCCTTTTTTATCCACGAGAAAGAATTGACCAAGCCTTCTGGCTCCCATCTCTCTTCCGGACCGAAACAATAATTTAGTTCCATCCGGATGCCAATCCAGCATTCTGTCCGGATATGAGTTGTATGTTACTCTTTGAGGGATCCCGCCTGATACAGGAATAACATATATATCACTATTTCCATTATATGCAGCAGTGTATGCAATCTCCTGACCGTCAGGTGAAAATTTCGGCCACGATTCCCCGCCGAGTGAATGAGTCAACTGCATTGCAGTCCCTCCATCTCTGGGAACAAGCCATATATCACCTCCGTAAACGAAAACTATCTGTGTATCGGAAACATCCATATATCTCATCAATTTAGCACTGATGCCGCCCTCAATAAATCCACATAAAAAAAACATTAAAAAAATAACCGGGATTAATTTAAATTTCATAATTTTCTCCTTAAAAATTTTGTCATGTATATACACAGATACGAATATTTTTTTGCTAAGTTTTTATATAATTAAAGTTATTTTTTCGAAATTTCTATTTCTATCTCTTCTTATAATCTTCAGGGCAGGAATACTCGACTTTGTCAACTTTAGAAACTGCAAGGTCCAAAATTTCAGTATAAAAAGTAAATTTAGGAATATCCTCTCCACCATTTTTCTTTTTCTTTTTGAATAATTTTTTTTTCAATTTCCCAAAAACAGATTTCTTTCCTCCCTCTTCTTCGCCGCCTTCATGTTTTGAAAAGTATTTTCCATCAACTATAACCGGGTAGCCTTTCAGCTTTTTCATCTCCCGACTCATGCTTTTAAACTCTTTATTTTCAGAATTATCGCTTGCTTTACTTAAACTCATAAATATTTTCATCCATTTTTTGCCCAAAACATCATCTTCAAGCATGGAACCGGAGAGACCGAGTTTTTTCATATAGTTAGTATAAAATCTCTTTTCAACCTGCATTGCGGTTTTTATTGTACTTGTCAAAGGTGTCGCCCATACAATTGACTCAAGTTTGCTGGAGCCTTTCTCTTCCGATTCAGTGCTCTCCCACTCAACTATCCATGAGACTATATATTTTTTTGACGGGAAATTGTTAATATCCTTTTTTTCATTTGTAACCAGAACTTTGAATTCATTTTTTGTAATTTTTATGCTGCTCTCACCATCTTCCTCGCTCTTTGACGAACTCCCCTTTTCATATCCTTCCGTATCTAACTTTTTGATCTCCGATGAAGAACATCTCTTTTTCTTGTGATTCAGTTTGTATTTTTTTGATTCTTTGAGATTTATAATATCCGAGAAAGAGCCGCTCCTGAAGAAAAGCTTCGCCGCCGACTTTCCGAAAAATCCTTTTCCTTTGAACTTGTCATTCCTGTCGGTTCTGCGGTTGAAACTGTTTATTTTTTCAACTCTTTCACTCTTATAAGTTCCGAATTTTTTAAACGATACTTCGGATTTACTTTTCTTTACTATAT
Source organism: uncultured Clostridia bacterium (assembly GCA_964573895.1). GTDB lineage: Bacteria > Acidobacteriota > Aminicenantia > UBA2199 > UBA2199 > CAZNLS01. The sequence goes on along the minus strand of CAZNLS010000165.1, from coordinate 163 downwards.
CTCCCATCAGGCCGAAACCCAAAAAACTCAATGATATGAGTAATACTATTAATTTTTTCATACACTTCCTCCAATGTTTTTCAAACTTATAATGAATATTGTAAAAAAAATTGAATTTAATTTAAAGATTATCACTACTTTTTTTTATTTTTCAATAATTCTA
>CAZNLS010000164.1:0-4190 GCA_964573895.1 uncultured Clostridia bacterium | reverse complement strand
GAGCATTTGCAGGCGCACTGCTCACCGGAATAATTCTTCTGCCCATCCTCGGAATCACATTAACCTGTTTTATCGCGGGTTTTGGGAACATTCTTTCAGCAGTTCTCTGGTTTATCAGAAAAAATTAAAGATAGATTTTATTGAGCGAATATACATTTGTAAATCAGACATAATGCCCGTGAAGTTGACCTATGGGGTTGCATAAAATATAATCAAAAATTCAGAAGGGTTTTTAAAATGGGGAAAAGGTCTGAATAAATGAGAAATCCGGACAAATGGACTCCCAGCAAGTATATTTATAAAAATGGCAGACTACGGGCATCGCGGGATGAAAAAGAAGTTGGAATCAGTTCCAGGCTTATCGCAGATTTAATAGCAGAAGCTTATGATGAAAATATAAATAAATATGTTGAAGGTTCTCTGATTGATTTAGGATGCGGCAGCGTTCCATTATACGAAGCTTACAGAAAATATATAGATAATAACATATGTGTAGATTGGGATAACAGCTTGCACAGAGATGATTTTCTGGACAATAGCTGTGATTTCAGCAAAAAGATTCCATACAATGACGCTGAATTTAATACAATTATTCTTTCTGATGTTCTTGAGCATTTACCGGAACCAAAAAAATTATTTACCGAAATGAATAGAATTTTGGCTGTTGGAGGCAAGGTCTTAATGAATGTACCTTTCTTGTACTGGATACACGAACAACCTCATGATTATTACAGATACACCAGGCATGCTTTGCAGTATATTGCCGGACAATCCGGATTCAGAATTATTTTAATAAAAACAATCGGAGGAGCTCCTCAGGTAATAGCAGATATTTTTTCAAAAAATATTTTGAGATTTCCATTTGCAGGGAGATATCTGGCTATTGCAACGCAGTATATTGGCTATCTTTTCGTGAGGAATAATTTTTTAAGGAAATTATCAGAGAAAACAAGAGAATCTTTCCCCTTAGGCTACTTTATTGTTTTAGAAAAGGTTGAAAAAGCGGAAGGATAAACCAGGAATTCGACAAAGGACTGCAATCACTTATGAAATGTTTAGTAGTTGGCGGGACAGCTTTTATCGGGAAGCATTTAGTAAATTACATTAGAAATCAGGGTGACACTGTTACAATATATTCGCGCAAACTACCAAAAAACGAGATGCCTTCGGAGGGAATCACATTTATACAGGGGAGTCTTGACGACCGGGAAAAGTTATTTGCAGCAGCTAAAGATATTGATGTCGTCTATCATCTCGCATGGGGAACATTTCCCGGCACCTCTATCCGGAATCCGGGCAAAGATGTAATGAGTAATGTTCTTGGTTCAATAAACCTGTTAGATGCGTGTGTGGAAAACAATGTTCATCGCATTGTATTCAGTTCTTCCGGAGGAACAGTATACGGGAAACCCATTTACCTGCCCATTGATGAAAGCCATTTTACCAATCCTATTTCATCATATGGAATCACAAAGCTTACAATTGAGAAGTATATCAAGATGTATGGATGTTTATATGACTTAAAGTATGCAATTCTTAGAATGTCAAATGCATATGGCGAAGGTCAACTGCCTTATAGGGGACAGGGAATAATTCCAACTTTTTTAGCAAGAATATATGAAGGCAAGCCGCTCATTATTTTTGGAGACGGTTCTGTTGTTCGGGATTATATTTATGTCAAAGATGTAGCTAAGGCATTTTATATGGCAGCATACGGCTCATTGCCCAACTGTACATATAATGTGGGAAGCGGTCAGGGAATTAACATAAGTGATTTGATAGATAGAATAAAAGCGGTTACAGGCAATGACATTACCGTAAAATATGAACAAAACCGTTCATTTGATGTTCCCAAAGTAATATTGGATTGCGAGCTTATAAAATCTGAAATCGGATGGAACGCTGATGTCAATTTGGATGAAGGTATTAAAAGAACCTGGAAATGGGTTCAATCATATATGAAAGTTTGACTGGAAAGGAAAAGATGAAAATTGCCTTCATTGTTAACGGATTCCCATCACTGTCAGAGACTTTTATTTTGAATCAGGTAACAGGACTTTTGGATATGGGATATGATGTTGAGATATTTGCTCAATTTAATCCGAATGAAAGCAAAATACATTCTGATGTCGAAAAATACCGCCTTATGGAACGTGTCCATTATTTTAATCCGCCCTATAGCAAAATTAAGAGAACATTAAAAGCAATCTGCCTGATAGCTGCTAATTTTTATAAAGGTCCTGCCAAAATACTAAAATCATTAAATATCTTCAAATACGGCAAAGAAGCTTTATCTTTAAATTCACTGTACAGGATTATCCCTTTTTTAGATAAAAATTTTGACATAATACATTGTCACTTCGGGTTTAGCGGGATTACAGGAGCATATCTTAAGGATATAAAGGTAAGCGGAAAAATCATTACGACATTCTACGGCTACGATTTGTCATCCGCTATAACAGATAATAAAAGCATAATTTACAAAAACCTCATCCGTAAAGGAGACCTGTTTTTACCTATCTGCGATTATTTTAAAAGAAAATTGATTAACCTTGAATGCGGCGAAGAAAAAATAATAATTCATCAAGTAGGAATTGATTTTCAGAAATTCAAATTTTTAGAACGAAAACTCCAACCCGAAGGGGTTATAAAAATATTAACTATAGCGCGATTAGTTGAAAAAAAAGGGCACATATATGCCATCAAAGCTATAAAGAAAGTAATAGAAAAACATAAAAATATTCAATATTTCATTGTCGGGAACGGTCCTTTGAAGGAAAAATTGGAAGCTCAGGTTTCTGAAGCAGGAATTAAACAATATGTGGATTTCGCGGAATCAGTGAATCAGGATGAGTGTATGAGTCTATATCAGGAAGCGCACATTTTTGTTCTTCCGAGTGTAACTTCAGATAATGGAGATCAGGAAGGAACTCCCGTTGTTTTAATGGAGGCACAGGCAACCGGTTTGCCTGTTATATCCACTTATCATAGCGGAATTCCTGAAATAGTAATAGATGGCAAATCCGGTTTTCTTGTTCCGGAGAAAGACGTAAATGCATTAACAGAAAAGTTAGATTATCTTATTGAACATCCTGAAATCCGGGATGAAATGGGGAAGGCCGGCAGAAAATATATTGAAGAAAAATTTGATATTAAAAATCTTAATCAGAAACTGGTAAAAATCTATGAAAGTTTATTCTAAATGGATTTATACGATAATCACTCAGGTCCCGCGACAGACATAAAAAATCAATCCGTTTCCGGTGTTAAGTGGTCGACCATATCGCAAGTTGGCAGGCAACTCAGCTGTTAACCACTGTTATCCTTGCCCGCTTACTCGCTCCCTCGGATTTCGGACTACTCGGCATGGCAACAGTGGTGATTGGCTTCATCACTATTTTTAAGGATCTGGGAACATCGGCAGCAATCATTCAAAAACGGGATTTATCAGATGAATTATTATCCGGCATATTTTGGGTAAATGTGGGTTTTGGAACACTGGCAATGGCAATTGTCTTTTTCGGAGCACCACTGGCAGGACTTTTTTATAAAAATTCAGATGTAGTGCCTGTATTACAAATCCTTTCTGTAAGCTTTTTTATTTCAGGACTAAGCATACTTCAGCAGGCACTCTTGGAACGTTCGCTGTCATTTAATATTTTGGGAAAAATAGAGATTGTATCAGTGGTCTGCGGCGCAATTGCCGGCATTAGTCTTGCCCTGCTCGGTTACGGGGTATGGAGTCTGGTACTCCAATTGCTGACAACAGTATCTGCAACAACACTATTGCTCTGGCTATTCAGCACATTCCGGCCGAAACTGATTTTTCATTGGAATGAAATGAAGGATGTAAGCAGTTACAGTATGAACCTGACAGGTTTCAGCATTTTTAATTACTTTGCCCGCGATGCAGATTATTTATTGATAGGGCGCTATCTTGGCGCTCAGGATTTGGGATATTACACAATAGCATACCGCATTTTACCTGATACGCTGTCTGATGGAATATTACTCGCCGTGTTAGTCGTAACGGGAGTTATTGTTTACAGTGTTGCAAATCTGATAGACAACAAAGAGCAATTTAAAGAATTGTGGCAATTAATCCGGTCTAAAAAAGAATCCTCATAATTCAAAATTCCCATATACCTGGAATTCGATGTGAACAGAATGAGCATTTCCCGTTTTTAATC
>CAZNLS010000163.1:0-4327 GCA_964573895.1 uncultured Clostridia bacterium | reverse complement strand
CAAATAGATCAATGATCCTGTTAATGACAGGTCTTTTTCTTCTCTGTTTTTCAGATTCAGTACCCGATTATGCTGTTGTAAATGAAATTGTTAATCTGGGAAATCCCGGTGAAAAGGGATTTATAAATGCCGTATTAAGGGCAATATCAAAAAGTAAAAAAAAAATATCCGAAATGATATTTTCAATAAAATTTCCAAATATAAGATATTCCGGTTCAGAATATTATATTAATGAAGTAAGAAACCTTGGAGAGAACTTAGCAGATAATCTTGACTATCTAAACAGTGAACCGGTTTTTCATATTCGCCCCAATCTTAATTTGATTTCCCCAAAAAATTCTTTATGCAGGCTGAAAGATCTTGATCTTGATTTTAGGGAATTAAATATTCCGGGTACTTACGAAATAAAAGGAGCCGGAAAAATTATTGGCAATTTGGTAAAAAGCGGACTTTTCTATTTCCAAAACAGCGGTTCACAACTTGTATCATTAATTGCAGCGGATTTTTCTGAAGGTAAAGTACTGGATTGTTGTGCCGCTCCCGGAACAAAATCATTTACTCTCTCCATATTGAATCGAAATATTTCAATAATTTCAGGTGATATAAACTTCAGGCGGCTGAAAATGCTGAAGGATTTCAGGAAATTAATGAACATCTCTTCCATTGAGGAAATTGTATCGGATATCAGAACACCTTCATTTAAACCACTCTTCAATCTTATCATCGCTGATGCCCCATGCACATCTTCAGGAACCGTAAGAAAGAACCCCGACCTTAAGATAAAGCTGTCGGAAAAAACATCTAAGATCCATTCAAAAGTACAATCCTCGATATACTCAGCAGCAGCTAACCTCCTTCTTCCCGGAGGATATCTTTTATATTCAGTTTGTTCATTTATTGAAGAGGAGGGAGATATTGCAGTAGATGAAGGCATAAATATCATTCAAAAATCCATGGGGAAGAGTTTTGAAACTGTTGATTTGTCAATAATTGCAGAAAAATTCGGATTTCAATCTTTAAAAAAAAAATACGGGATCACACTTTTGCCGGATCTCGAACTTAATAATGATCTGTTTTACATTTCTCTTCTAAAGGAAAACTGAAAATAATAAAGGGGAAAAAGATCAAAGTGCTGATAAAAACTCTTTTTCCTTCATTTTAAGATAAAATTGAAGTTTACCCGGAATAGCTGTTTTATCAGTTACAGCTATAAAAAAATATTCACTGCTGACAGTTACAACATAAATATTTATATCATCTTTAATAAAACTGAGATTAGTTCTTTCTCCGGCATAGCTCATTTTTGTAATTACTGAAAGAACTTCCGCCACTTCCGCACCCAGCATATCTTTATCTATCTCATCTTCGAAATAAGCTTTTCTTTCCAGGACCAGCCCGTCCTTTCCCCAGATACCTAACATTTTTACAGACTTGTTCTTTTCCCATATCTCATCAAATAATTTTTCAAACACCGGATTCTCCTGTATCTTTCATATTTATCATCAAATTGTTCAATGCAGAAACCTTTGCCTGAAGCATTTTTACCCGGCCAATCATATCCAGTTTTTTCTTGAAAAGGTCCGGATTATTCTGCTTATAGAGTTTTATGAAAATCTCTTCCGCATCATCATAGAGTTTCTGCTTCAAATAGAGGATTGCTGCACTTTCCGTTGTAAAACTGTCCGGTTGTTCTTCGGTTTCTTGGGCCTGATCAAATCCGGAATCAGTTTTCTCATCTGCAACCGGAATATTGCCGGCATTTTCGGTATTCACTACTTCATTTTCGGATATTTCTGAAGGATCTTCGTTCAGCTTCAATTCTTCCACGTCAGACTCTGATAATTTGTTAAGTTTTTCAAGAGCCTCTTCCATCTTTATATTTTCCGGTGCATTTTCCTCTTCATGTTTTTCAGAGAGTTTTGCTAATATCTCATCATGTTTTCTCATTGATGAATCTTCAAAGGAAATTGAAACATTCGGGGATGAATCTTCAGGAGACTGCATGTTTCCTTTTTCTGAAGCCTTTGCTTCCATTAATCTCTCAAGGTCAGATTCTGAAATTGTATCTTCAAGGGTTGCTCTGCTTTTTTCATAAGATGCAAAACTCATTGGACTATCATTAGATTGAGGCGCTCCTGCCTCTATTTTCTTCACCTCTTCCAGACCTCTTTTGGCACGCTTATTGTATGGATCCATAAATAGTGCTTTTTCAAAAAAATCTCTTGCTCCCAGGTCTTGTCTCTTGTTTAGAACCAGAAATCCTTTCTCAATTAGCAGGTTTATATTCTCCGGGAAAATGGTCAAAAGATTATCAATCCCCGATTCCGCCAGATCACTGTCTCCGGATTTTAGCAGGGCCTTACACCTTATAAAACCAATATGAAACGAAGATGGGAATTCTTTTAAATATTGATCCGATGAACTGATCACATCTTCAAATTTCCCGGAATCAAAAAGATTTTCAAGTACCTGCAGGCTCTCTTTCTCAGTTGCCATTTATCCCTGTAAATCAGTCTGATATTATTCTGATAGCAATATAATCATATGGTAATGCAGGATCAAAGTAACTCTGATATTGATCCGCAACTGTTGCTTTTATATAGACTAGCTGATCCGATCCAAGAATGGAATCAGGACCGTAATAGGTTATGGAAACATATCCCTGGGAATCCGTAATTCCTGTTGAAGTAACCTTGTTCCCTGTAAAATATCCCCAATCAATCCTCTGGGTATGATCATCCCCGCTACGCTGTTCAAAATAGACAGTCCTTCCGGTTAACGGATTGTTCAGATAGTCTGTAACTCTGACCAAAATAGTAGTAGGATTGTTCGTTCCGTTAGCAAGCAGGATTGAAGGATCGGCACTGCCCTCAACTAGATATTTATATCCTGCAGGTCCTGAAGGATCAGGATTTGTCTGCTCTTGCCTTACACATGAGACCATGGATATTATTCCTATTCCTATTATTAAAAATAATAATTTCCTCATCTTAGCCTCCGATAAAATGATAACTTACTGCGTTGTAGTTGCATCTGCAAAATTTGCACACCAGACCGTTATATAGCCTACTGCCGGTTCAACAGCCCTTCCTCCTCCATCCGTTCCGTAAACAGTAACCTTTGCAATAAGCTGAAGGACCTTTTCCTCTCCCAATTCCTTCAAATCCCTGAGAGGAGGCTCTAATTTTGCATTATGAGTAACAATAACAAATGATGTAGGTGTATATTCTATAGCGGTTACTCCCTGATCAGAAACAGATGGATTAATAATCATATTCTTGATCTGCTGTGTAAAAGTGAGGGGGACATCCACTCCCTCTATATTCCTGCCGTCAGGTCTTGAATATTCAACCTTAATCTGCTCCACCGAGATTATATTGTAAGAGGTTGTCGGCTGGTCACGAAAAGGGTCTATTGGAACATTGGCAATTGTTATCTCAGCAACATCATCAAAGACACTTCCGTCCTGTTCGCTGCTTCCGCTGCCTCCGCCGCTAACAAATACATCTGAATATATTACATACGAGCCTGTTTTTCCTTCCAGGTCACTACCGGTTATCTCACCAATAATCATTTTTGATGCAGATGTAGTCTTATTCTCAAATAAGTTACAGCCTGTTAACAAGAGAATAAGTGCAATTGAAATTGAGGTTAAAATAAATTCTCTAAATTTCACCTGCCACCTCCTATTTCACAATCCGGGGAGTTATAAATACCAAAAGCTCCCTCTGATTCCTGGTTTTATTGTTATTTTTGAAAAGCACTCCCAGTATCGGGATTTTACTTAAAAACGGAACCCTGTCACTGCTGGAAGAATCTTCAACTTTGAATACACCGCCTATTACAATTGTTCCGCCGTCTGATGCCATAACCGTATCCTGAACTTCCTGAGTATTAATAGCCGGATTATTATTGACGGTATTTCCCCAATCAGGATAATCATTCTTTATTGAAACGTCCATCATAATAGTTCCCTTCGCAGTAATATGAGGGGTCACTTCGAGTTCAAGAGTTGCATTCTCATAACGGACACTGATTGTATTGTTCTGTGTTGTCTGAACAGGAATTTTTGCACCCTGAACGATCTTTGCCTTTACATTATCCTGGGTGGTGATTTTTGGAGCGGAAATAATCCTCCCCTTTCCATGGTTTTCCATTGCCGTTAACGCCATATTCAGTTTAAAAGTTCCCGCAACATTTCCAAATGAGAAGAGCATACTGCCGGTTGCTGCTCCTGCTGCCGGCACATTGATAGCATATCCTCCTCCCGGAAGACCACTTGTGACACCGGGATTAAGAGTATTAACTCCTCTGTCTCCATATACCT
>CAZNLS010000162.1:0-4361 GCA_964573895.1 uncultured Clostridia bacterium | reverse complement strand
AAAATTTTACTGAATATATTTCTAAAAAAAAATAATTTTTCCAGTAACCAGACAAAATATGTAAATTATCAAAAAATACAAAATTAATGTTGGCGATGACGGTGCATTGTTTCTTAATTGCTAGCCTTACTCCTTATATTAATCTCTCCAGAAAACAGGTAATTCCATATCTGAAAATTCTATCTCTTTTTTTATAAAAAACGGAACAGATTTCACTTTATGTTTTTTTGATAACTTCCCGTTTTTTTCTGTCTTATTAACACTATATATATAGAGAGGGTTCAATTTATATTCCTGCATTGAATCTCTCTCTTCAATACCGCAGACCTCTCCGATTTCAACTATCCTGATGCTTTCATCTTTGAAACGCCGAAGCTGGATAACTATATCTACGGCCCTGCTTATTATCTGTTTTACTGCATCGATTCTCATCTCTTTTCCCTGAAGAAACATATTTTCCAGGGCAAAGAGTGCATCTTCACAGCTATTTGCATGAAGCGTCGTCATCCCGCAATGCCCGGAATTAAAAGCTCGCATGAGATCAAAGACTTCCCCTCCTCTCACCTCCCCCAGAATTATCCACTGCGGAAACATTCTCAGAGAATTTATTACCAGATCCCTTAGGGTTATTTCTCTCTCCTTCTCATAAAAAGCCGGCTTTGATTCAAGCGGCACCCAAACCCTTCCCGACAGATTAAGTTCCCTGGAATCTTCAATAGTCACAATGATCTCATCATCTCCTATAAATTCACAAATTGCATTTAAAAGAGTTGTCTTCCCTGTCCCCGTTCCTCCTGAAATTACAATTCTTTTTCCACTTTTGACAAGAAAGCCTATGATCTTCTTCCCATTTTCGTCAAGTGTTCCCTTATTTAAAAGATGATCTAAAGAATACCTTTCTTTTGGAAATTTTCTGATCGAGATACACGCCCCGTCATAAAAAACAGGCTCTATTACTATATTTACCCTGGACCCGTCCTCCAGCCTGGCATCAAGTATCGGATATTCACCATTCAGTTTTCGTCTCATTTTCTGTGCTATCGTATTACATGCGACAATGAGATCGATCTTCTCAGTCCAGTTTCTGGCAACCTGAGAAAGTTTTTTCCCTCTCGATTTCACAAATACCCGGTCTTTTCCGTAGACAAATATATCCGAAACATCGGGATCTGCAATCAGATCGGAAATTGGATGAAGTGCGGCTCCAACCTGTTCCTCTATTGTAACAGAAGCCCCGGAACCTTTTTTATTCATGAACTGACAATTGAGTTGACAATTATGATAGCAATTTCGGCAAAGAGGTATTTAATCCCTTTTCTGCTCCCTGTCCCGAATCTGTGAAATAGATATTTCCCTGTTTTCAGATTTTTCAGATAATATTCAACGGTAATCCCCGGCAGGCTTTTTTCAGATCCTTTCTCATTAATATCTAAAACGGCTACCCCCAGCTCACAACCTGCATCTTTTTTTACAATAATCTTAAATCGTTTAAATATACTCATCAAACCGGTCATAAATCCTGCTTTGTATTTAGTAGTCCCGTTAAAAAATTTCACAGCTGAAATCCTTAAATTTTTATCATTTAAATGAAATCCCTTATCAAAAATGAAACCGAGAATATCATTACCAATCAGATTTTTATATATTTTTTCATTAAAGAATTTCCCAATTGTTTCCGGACGGTATTTCAAATCGGCGCTCTTCTTATAAAATGGCCCCCTCTCAATTACATCTTTCAGAATTCGAATCTTCTGCTTCTCATTAAGAAAATCGAAATTATCAATTTTTTTCATAAAATTTCTTTCAATTCCCTTTGTCGGAATGAAAAGAATAATAATCACAAAGAGTATTGATAATGATCTGTTCATGATTCTATCCTGCTGACAATCTTCTTAATATTTTTACTTTCTTTTTTCTCTCCCGACACTTTTCCAAGTAAAACAAGGAGACAAATGAGGATGATGGATAAAAAAATCGTATAAACTGAGAGAAAAGAAACCGCCTCGCGAAGCAATGCAAAACCGACAGTTAAAAATCCCAGCGCCACCCACCATGAAAGCAGGTAAAATTCTTCATATGGAATCGAATTAATCCCGAGTGAATTGAAAACAATATTTTTGAAACTATTTAAGATAGACGTTAAATTCATTTCTATTCCTCCTTTTGTAAATCAATGAACGGGTTCTATTACCGAATAAGCTGAGATCAAAATATCCCTGGAAATATAGATCTTCATCTCAGAACCCGGTTTCAAACTGATAGTAGGTAAAACAGACATATTTTCAGCAGCTATCCTTTCATTCAAAAGTTCAAAATTTTCCGAACTCCTCCCAACAAATATTGACGTGCCCCTGCTACCCTGCCCTGCACCGTTCAACACTCTTCCGACTCCGCTAAGAAGTCCGTAAAAAAGTGCCGATCCGTATTTTTTTAACAAGTGAGAATTTTTTTTCCCCTTCACACCCATTCCTCCGTCAGGTCCTGCAGCAATCATTCTCTCTTTTTCGCTTTCTATTAAGATCGATATCCCGTTAGGAAGTATAATTCGGTGAAACCTGATAATAAGCCGGCTATTCTGATTGTTTACAACAGCAGCAGCTGTGCCTATGATTTTTGAGTTTGAGGGAATGACTACATATTTCCCCGTTTCATCACAAAAATCCCTTGTGACCCTGCAAACCACCGGGCTCTCAAATTTGTCCGTAACGACTGTATTTGCAAGAACACCATCGATAAAACTACCTTCAAAAATTTTTACTACCGGATGTCTGTTATATATAATTTCATTCTTATTACGAGTATTGGATTTCAGGCCGGATTGTGCACTATTCTTTTTCCCTGAACTCCCAATAAAATGCTGGGATCCTCCATTGTACCTGCCTTTTTTTGATGACCATGCGATCAGCGAGGATCTTTTCCTCTCAGTTTTTTCAGATCTCTTTTTTTTCTTCGCTTTCGATAACCCGCTTTCTATCGGATATTTGTTTGTGTCTTCATTTAAAGAGTCCGGATCAAAATCAGAAAATAAACTCATATCAGAGTCTTTGTCCTCTTTAAATACAGGTTCTTCTTTCTCTTCAATTTCAAAATGTTCCTGACTTGCATGATCTTCTTTTTTCTTAAGCCTGCCTATAATTTCATCTGCAATTTCCAAAACATCATGATCATCTCCGAGAAAAATTTCATCTTTAATTTGTTTCTCTTTTTCTAATTTTTGTTTCCTGATCTTTTCAATATTTTTTAATTGAGCTTTGACATCCCTGTTTTTGATTCTTTTCTCGAGATTAACATTCGGGGTATCTTCACCTTCTAATATCCCGAGTATTAAAAATGAGAGAATAAAAAGAAGGACTCCTCCTGCCGTAAAAATATATTTATCTTTTTTAAATTTTCTTTTTGGGATCCTCTTCATATCATCTGAGTTACGGGTTACTACTTTTCCTTCACTGTAAGTCATTGCTATTTCCTCCGAACGGATGATTCCTTCTTACCTATCCTGAATAAAAGCCTCTCTTTGCCATTGAGAATACGGTGAACTTTATAGGTTGTCCCGTTATCCGTATATCTGAGAGTCTCCAGATTATTTTTTCCCCTGCTTTTTTTCAAAAAGAGTGCAGGGCGGACTTCCCCTTTTTGCATTTCAATATAGGTAAACCTTCCATCATCATAAACACTTTTAATGTGAAAAAATTTGTCCTTAATTTTATATCCGGTATATATTCTCTTTCCTTCAGAATCTTTTTCCCCTGCTTTTTTTGCTCCGACCCCGGTTCTTAATTTGAAAATACTTCCGTTCTGTTTGGAAACGATAAGAACTTTTTTAGTGACCTCACTTTTATCCTGACTTCCGGAAATTTCTCTGAGAATAAAGCTGTAAACAGCAGACTGTTTAGTAATTATATCAAGTGATGTATGAATCCTTCTTCTGTCGGGAACAACAAAAACATATCTGATTCCATTACTGTTTATCCTCCACTCACCCGTTGGTTCAATAACCTCTGATACCGTTTCACCTATTGGAAGTATAAAGGTTATCGAGCAATTTTTTTCACAGAAAATTGTATATATTCTTTCTCCCCCGCCTTTTTCAAACCGGCACTTTCTGGTTATATAACTGTAATTGACCGAAAAAACCGGTTTGATACTGAAAATAAAAATAAATATCAGAATTAGACTATAAGCCCTGTTTTTCATACGGTTTACCCTCCTCTGAAATGATATAGTTTTCCCTGTATTCAACGATAAGAAGACCGTGTGAGTTTGTTCTTTTTCTGACAATTGGTTTAATTCTCATTATTGAAATACACTCCCTGTCCAGTTCAGTCCTTGCGCTCACTGAGACTAATTTTTTTTTAAAAAAA
>CAZNLS010000161.1:0-4439 GCA_964573895.1 uncultured Clostridia bacterium | reverse complement strand
TTAATATCTTTCATTACCCATTTTCGCATTGTCGGAAATGAATGAATCCAATCAATATTAAAAATGAAAGGCCTAGCATCTGAATCGTAGGATGTTCATTCACAAACCTACCTACAGGTCCAGCAAATGCCATCATGATTATGACGGACAAAACCACTGCTATGATCATAATTATTCTCTCTTTTTGATTGCAATATTTTTTCCCTGATAAATGTAATAAGTGTGCTCTCCAAATCGGGAAATAGTTCTCTTGGGAATTCATTATCCGGGAATCTATTTTTTATTATGTTAATAAACTGTTTATCAGAATCTTTAATTACTTTCATTTTATTGATGATTTTTATAAAATTCGTATCTGATCCCGGTCACCGGATTTCTGATATTTCCAATAGTAATGAAACCGACATTATGATATCATATCAGTTCCCTTGTGGAAAGAAATAATGAAATTTAATAAGAAATGGAACTAGAATGAAAAATAAATTTAATTATGAAAAGTCTCTAAAAAAAAATTCTCCCGGATATATTTTTAAATTTATAAATGTAGAAAAATTTCTTAACAGGCCTTTGGCTTCTCTGATAGTTAAAGCAGTCTACAATACCAGAATTACACCCAATCATCTTACTTATTTTTCATTCTTTGTCGGAATCATAGCAGTTTTCCTCATTTCTAGAGGCTCTTATTTGAATGAGGCTGTTGGAGGAGTACTTATATATATATCATTTATAATTGACGGAGCAGACGGAATGCTGGCAAGATCAAGGAAAAGCGGGACTCCTTTTGGTAAATATCTGGATCTATTCCTTGACAGGATATTGGATTATCTTATACTTCTCGGGATAACTGCAAACTTATACAAAAAATCAGGGGATATCCGGATTGCACTACTTGGATTAATTGCATTGTCACTATATATGCTGCAGGTGAACCTCTTCTATATTTCAAATTTATACAAAGGGAAGGAGACGGGTGAATCCGGTGAAGCGAGAGCACTTATTGGATTCCTGATAATGATTGCGGCACTCTTTAAAGGATTAATTGTTGTCCTCTATTTTGCGGCAACAGAAGTAGTTTTAAATCTTATTTACCGGATATTTAACTTTTTAAGATCCGGAAGAGCCGGATGATTGTTGGGCGTGGAGATTTTTCAATAGCGTTGTTGATATCCCCTCCGTTCTTTTAAGGTAAACAACTTTGCAATAATCTTTGAGAAAATCAAACTTTCCTTCCCAGTCATCTCCCATAACAAATATATCAATATGGTACTTTTTTATATCCTCTATTTTTTGCTCCCAGCTGTTTTCAGGGATAACAAGATCGACAAATTTTATTGATTCAAGAATTGTTTTTCTCTCGATATAAGGAAATATGGATTTTTTTCCTTTTCCTAAGTTGAATTCATCAGTCGACAAAGCAACAGTCAAATGATCACCCAATTCTCTGGCTCTCTTTAATAAATTTATATGTCCAATGTGGAACATATCGTATGTCCCATAAGTGATAACCTTAATCATATTTTATTTTCCTTATCAAATTTTATCACACTTCAATCCGGATCGTTTAGAGGTAAAACACCTGTTTTTTTCAAATATTTTAAGGATGGTGCTCCTGTCTTTTCATATTTTCTTAAGCGGTAATATTTTTTCAGCATCCTCTTTAAGGGAAATACCTTATCTGCGTTTTTTTCATGATTGAAGTGCATCAACTTTTTTGGGAGTATATCTGCATTACTGTTAATTCCTTCTCTGCAATTCATCATTCTTTCGAGAAGATGAGTTCTTTCACCAGCTTTATAAAAATTCCTATTGGATAATTTGATGCCTGTTATTGAAGAGTATAGCCCCGAATAAATTGAGAAACTTAAAAATGGTTTTGCTAAAACGGGCAGGGAGGTCATAACCGGTTTTAATATCAGGCGGGGAATGTAACGCATTCTTTTTGATTCAAGTAAGTATGGATAGAGTGTGAACAGGCATGTATGAACTGAATTTATTGCGGAGACAATATTTTCAAATATCACAACATAATTTGCTTTGTTCAGTATTAATTTTGGTGGAATAAATCCGGTAGTGACTTCGAGGCCGAATAGAATAGATGAAAGATGACAGCCTCCACGATTTGCAACCGCATAATTAAGGCCCATACCGTAGCTGCCCCGTGGGTCATAACCGCCGATCTCCATCCCTTTTGCATGGATTGCAAAATCTGCACCTCCATATTTTTCAGATAAATATTTGCTCCCAAATCCAATCTCCCTGCCGAATCCTCTGGCAAATGCAGTTTCTGTGATCGTTTCCGAAATATGATCCGGTTTTCCGAATTTCAGTTTGGTTTTGATATTAAACTTTTCCCCTGTCTCCATCAAATATGCGATTGTCCCTCCCATGGTAATAGTATCAAGTCCGTATTCGGAACAGAGATAATTCCATTCTGTAATTCTCTCCATATCAAATATCCCAAGATCGGATCCCAAAAGAGCGGTAGATTCATATTCGGGTACTTTGGTTTTTTTCCCTTTGAATGTTCCCTCATGCCCACACAATATTGAACAGTTTTTACAGCTTTTAAAAGTTGTTTTGAATGTTTCTTTAACGTATTTACCCGATATTCTTTCAGCTTCAGGATGAGATCCCTTTGAAAAATTCTCTACCGGAAGAATTCCGGCCTTATTATTTGATCGAACATACATCAGAGTTCCGTAGTTTCTGTAGAGCTCGTTAGTATAGTAATTTTTTTTTATGTATCCGAATGCTCTATTAGAGATTTTTTTAAACCTGTTAATATTCTTTGGAATGATTTTGAATTCCCCGCCTTTTGCAACAATCCCTTTGATATTTTTTGAACCCAGAACAGCTCCTAAACCACCGCGTCCGAGGAACCTATCACCCGATGCGATATTTGCAAATCGAACCTGGTTTTCTCCGGCAGGTCCTATGACAATAGATCCGTTACCGAATTTTTCAAGTTCCTTTGTAGTGGATGAAGTCGATTTTTCTTTCAAATGATCTGCACTAAATACTTTTATTCCGGCAGAATCTAAAATTAGATAAACTAACTTATCTGACTTTCCTCTCAATATAAGTCCGTCCCATCCGGATGTTTTCAGAGCATTGCCAAATGGTCCGCCGCATGAAGAGTGAGTGATTATTCCTGTCAGAGGTGACTTGGAGACAGCAGAGAATCTTGCTGAATTTGGGGCACCGGTCCCGATCAGCACCCCTGTAGTGACAATAAAAATGTTCTCTTTCCCGAGTGGGTTTGAACCGGGTTTAAGGCGTTCGAAGAGTAGTTTTAAAGCCATCCCTTTGCCGCCGAGATATTTTTTACTGTCTTCTATTGAAATTGTTTCTATATTTGATTTCCCTGAGTTCAGGTCGAATTCAAGGACTTTGTTTGAAGTTCCTTTGATCTCCTTCATGTTACTTTTTCTGAGGAATAAAACTCATTGCTCTTTCAGCAATAGCAGTTATTGTGAGACTAGGGTTAACACTCAGGTTTGCAGAAATTGAGGAACCGTCAACAATATACATATTTTTATAATTAAAGACACGGTTATACTTGTCGATCACGCCTGAACCCGCATCCTTCCCCATTACACATCCCCCGATCAAATGAGCTGAAACAGGTGAATTGAGCATGATTTCGGTTATTGCACTCTGTGGTATTCCATTAACTTTTTTTGCCATCTCTTTCGCGGCATGATTTGCTTCTTTAATATAAATCGGTGTTCTGTTGTTTGCAGTTTCGGCAGATAAAATTTTTCGGAACGGGAACCAGAATTTCACTTTTTTTCGTAGTCGGATCATATTGTCGTCAGATTGCATAACCAGAAGGATTGTGGAGAGTTCGGCCCACCTGTACGGTATCATTATTCTGATAAATTTTAACGGATGTTTGAAAATTTCTTTTATCAGGAGTAACAGGCGTGGTGTTTTTCCTTTCCTGTCAACAAGTGGGACTGTTAAAAAGTTCATTGCACTTGAACCTTTTGGATACCGAACAATTTCAATATGGGTATTTTCTGTTACATAGGCTCCGGAAGTGATAGCCACACCCTCAACGTTGAAATTGGCTCCCGGACTTGCAGTAAATCCGGTCATGACTTCACTGTTTGTCCTTGTATTGTAACCAATTTTTTCTGAAAGGTTTCCAAGAAAGCCTTTATCTTTACATGTAAGTAAAAGTTCATTTGTCCCCAGTGCGCCTGCTGCAAAAATAATTCCTCCCGATGTAAATGATTTTCTCTTTTTAAAGGGGTGAAGACCTGTCGTTCTCCTTGCAGTAATTATATAGCTGTCATTTCCGGAGTCTTCCACTTTAATAACTTTATGTTCGGGCAGTATCTCCAACCCCCTGTTTTCAGCCAGCCATAAGTAGTTTTTGTCAAGACTGTTTTTTCCGCCGTCACGACACCCCACCATACAGTGGCCGGTTTTTG
>CAZNLS010000160.1:0-4487 GCA_964573895.1 uncultured Clostridia bacterium | reverse complement strand
ATAGGAAGTATTGATATCGAAAAAAATTTTGTAATTTATTTTTAACATGTTAAACATTAAACTTTTTGCCGGTTGGATTAATAAAAATGCTTTAATAAAGGCACTTTCCAGCAAAAATATCGTTAAAATTAAATGTTGTTAACAAAAAACAATTTTTGCAAAATCCGGGTACATTCAGCTTTTTTTTTCATAAAATCTTAACTATTTTTAAGAAAATTCACCGGATAATTTTTAAACTACCTGGGAAAAAGAAATTTAAAGCATTTCAAAATCTTTGTGAAATGAAATTGGATTTTTAAACTATTTACCTAAAACTATTCAGGGTAATTTATTTAAGCTTAAAAAAATGAATTTAATTTATCAATTCTCTAAATTAATCCCGGTGATCGAATGGGCAATCAATCATCGGAAATTGCTCGCACATGCATTTACGGAATTCCGAAGGGTTCATACCATAGACTTTTTTGAATTTCTCACTAAACCTCTGCCTCTTCCTGATACCAAAAATTAAAGCTATCTCCCCGATGGTAAGGTCGGGCCGGGACATTACAAATGCCTCGGCCCGCCTCATCTTAACCGAATCAATAAAATCTAAAAAGGAGACACCAATGATTTCATTAAATTTTTTCGAAAACTCATATTTGGCAATACCAAACCTTTCAGAAACAATCCTCAAAGAAACCTTCCTCAGTTCCTGTCTTTCGATCTTCCATAGATACTCTGCAACTCTTTTGTATAAATTCTTCTTCTCTTGTTCCATTTAAATACCGTTACGACAGGACGGCCAAATATAGATTATACGTATCTTTTTGAGAATACCGGACTATTTTCCCGCCCGCTCAAAAATATGTTATATGATATGTAGAATAAAAATGAAGATTTGTCAACAAAAAAAATTTTTTCTTCTCTTTTTAAAAAAATTTTTCAGCATTTCAGACGCCTCGTCATTCAAAATCCCGGATTCAATCCTGATCTTGTGGTTAAAAAAATCACCTGACTTTTCAAATACACCTGTTGAGAAAATACCGTTCTTGGGATCGGATGCAGAGTAACATATCCCCGCTATCCGGGCATGGACGGCGGCAGCATAGCACATGATACACGGTTCCAGAGTTACATATAAAACAGAACCGGTCAGCCTGTAATTACCGCACATCTTTGAACCCGCCCTTATTGCTTCTATCTCTGCATGTGAAGTGGGGTCGTTCATCCCTATTGGAGAATTCTTCCCCTCTCCGATTATCCTGTTTTTAAATACTAAAACAGCTCCAATCGGAACCTCCCCCTGATTTTCCGCAATTTTTGCCAATTCGAGGGCTCTTTTGTAAAAAAGTAATTCAGATTCACTCATCATGGATATTTTAATTCAAAATAGGAATAAAAAAAATAAGCTGCTAATTGTTTGTAGCGTTTATTTTAATATTATATAGCTTTAATGTCCTGCCGATTGTCTTATTGATCTTTGCAATTGAAAGCTTGTAGTCGATAACAGACTTCAACCTGTTTGTCAGGGCATTCATATAATCCCTCTGATAGTTGAGAACCTGGAAATTTGTAGATAAACCAACCGACAGCTTTTTCTCCTCAGCTTTAAGCTTTAATTCCTCGAGATTCAGAGAAGCCTTATTTGATTCGACAAGCTTGAAATTGGTCTCAAGTTCCTTTGCAGCCTCTTTAACTTCCGAGTAGATATTGTTTTCCGTTTTTTTCAGGTTTAAAACAGCTGTTTTAAGATTTAATCTTGCCTGAGCCAGTTGAGCCCGCTCCTTCTTAAAATTCAGGGGGACAGTCAGGTTGAGAGAGATTGAATAGTTCTTGTAAATGTTGGAAACCACATCTTTTAAAGTATCAAATACATCCTTCTTAATTATACCCAGCACTTCTCTCGGTTCAAAAATAGAGCCGGGTCCGTATATCAGCTGATCACCTCCAAGACCGGTCGTGTAGTATGAAGCAGTTAAATTCAGATCCGGTAAAAGCTGGTTTTTTGCATATTTTACCCTGATATGGTTTGTATTTAGGTCTATTTTTGCCTGCTTTATATCCGCCCTGTTGTTTAATGCCTCAAGCAGAAGATTTCCCAGAACGGGTGACAATTTTTTAATAACAGGTTTATCAGTCGGGATGATATTCTCTTCCGATGAAGAGAGGTTCAGTATCTTTTTCAGGTTTTCCAGTGAGCTCTGGACAGTCTTCTCGGATTGCAGCAGCTGGCTCTCATAAGATGCCACTTCAGCTCTGGCCTCAACTATGTCTATCGGAGCGGCAAGCCCAACCTTCACCTTGAGTTCATTCTGCTGTAAAAGCTTTTTTGACCTTTCAAGCGCTTTCTTTGTCGCCTCCAGGCTCTGGTGGCTGTATACAAGATTCCAGTAATAATCCTCAACATTATAAATAGTATTGATCACGGTATTCATCAGTTCAAACTTAGACTTCGTATGATCATTCATTGATATGAGTATATCCTTTTTTGTAGCAAAGGTTCCGAATCCTTTAAGAAGCGGCTGATTCAGAGAAAAGGTGAGAGTAGAATTTATAGAAGGATTAATATTTGTAAAAAAACTGTTTGACTTAGCCCTGTTATTATTAAGCTCTACAGTCAAAGTTCCTCCAAGTGCATATTTTTGTGTCAGGGTAAAAGTGATATCAACATTTTCATTTTTGGAGACATCTGCACCACTGAGAACCCCGGTTGATGGTCTGTTTGTTTCGGAATTTCTGACCTGAATTGAAAAACTGGGAATAAAGATCGAATCGTTTATCATTTTTGAAAGTCTTGAATTTTCAGTGGCAGCTTCCCTGATCTTAAGATCCAGGTTATTTTTCAATGCATAATAGATAGCATCCTTCAAAGTCATCTTCCTGTTATTAACATTACTAAAAGCAAAACTGTTAAACAAAATAATTGCAGTTAACACAAATACAACCTTTTTCATAAAAATCCTCCGATAATAAAATTCATACGTTGAGCCGAAAAAAAAGTTCTTTACATCGTAATACAATTGACACTATTTTTAAAGGTATATATATTTAAAAAATGAAAAAAAAAAAAATAGTAAAAGCTGCATTACTTTTTGTCTTAATAATTATAATAGCTGCAGTTCTTGTTTTATTTATCTGGCTCAACTCTACCAAACCGGTCACATCCGGAAAGTTTACAGTGAAGATGGGAAGGATCGGATCAGAAATCAAAATAGAGAGAAACAGATGGGGTGTCCCCTCGATAAATGCCGGTAATTTAAAAGATCTGTTCTGGGGAGTGGGATTCGTCCATGCTTCTGACCGTCTCTTCCAGATGGATCTGATACGGCGGCTCTCCAATGGGAGGCTTTCCGAAGTCCTGGGGAAAAGAACTCTTGAAACAGATAAATATCACAAAGACCATCTAATTGAAGAAAGTGTTGAGAGGGCATACCAGAACATGAAACCGGAAATAAAAAAAATAATGAATTCTTATTGTGACGGAGTCAATTATTATATTGAAAATGAATCACTCCAGCCCGAATTCAAATTGTTGGGATATACTCCCGAAAAATGGACAATCAGGGATTCACTGAGTGTCCTAAAAAGAATGGAGATGATCCTTGCCTCATCCGGGTCAGAACTCTCTAACTTCAGGCTTGCTTTCCTTCTGGGAAGAAAAAGGGCTGAATCACTCGTTACCGGCAAAAATCCATCAACTATAATCTCTCCTCAAGAGCTGGAATTTTCAAACCCCTCCGGGTTTCTCGACCATGAGTTAACGTGGGAGATTGAATACATGAATGGTTCGATCGGGAGTAACAACTGGGTCATTTCCGGGACCAAAACAAAAAGCGGGAAACCGATTCTTTGCAATGACCCTCACCTGCCTTCTGTCTTTCCCTCCAATTTCTATCAGGTTTATGCAACGGCGGGCGAAACCATATTATCGGGAAATACAATCCCCGGGATTCCTTTTATAATAATTGGGAGAAATTCAAAAATTGGCTGGGGATTTACCAACATTGGAACTGATGTAATAGATTATTTCATTCTAAAAACCGACCCGAATAACAGCAACCGTTATCTCTTCGAAAATGAGTGGAAAGAGTTTACAGAGATAAAAAAGGAGATCAGGGTAAAGGGAGAAAAAAGTGTCATTCACAAGGTAAAGATGTCTGCATTCGGTCCGGTTTTTGAGGTGGACGGAAAAATGATTGCCCGTCACTCGATTGCCCTCTACCCCTCAAATGTAATGGAAGCTGTTTTTGGCATGAACCTGGCACAAAATATTGATGATTTCATTTTATCAATAAAAAAATTCACAGCTCCTGCCCAAAATGTAGTCTTTGCAGATGTCTTGGGAAATATCGGCTATTTTCCTTCGGGAAGTGTCCCTGTCAGGGCAAAAGGTAACGGCCTGTTCCCTGTCCCGGTAGCAGGAGCCAAGGATATATGGAACGGATTTTGGAACAGTGAAAAAAAGCAGTATCTGATCAATCCAAAAAAGGGGTTTATTGCCACAG
>CAZNLS010000159.1:0-4507 GCA_964573895.1 uncultured Clostridia bacterium | reverse complement strand
CGGGTTAATTAAAGGAAAATATAAGTATATTTCTCTCCCGGATCCGGAATTATATGATCTGAATAACGATCCGGGTGAAAGATCCAATATTTTTAAATCAAAATACAGATTATCAAAAAAATTAGATTCCGAACTTGAAAGATTTTATAAAACAAATGCTGCTTCGGGACTTAAAGGAAAGCGGAATTTAAGTAAAAAAGATATTAAGAATCTGGCGACACTTGGCTATATATCTTCTTTCAAAAAAACCAAAAAAAGTATAGATCCAAAAACCGGTATTAAGTATATTGATAAATTAAGAACAGTTCAGTCTAAGATTGATAATGGAAAATTAAATGAGGCTGAAAAACTTCTTAAAAAATTGTTTTTTTCTCCGTTAAGAATAAAAACCATTCATGCTTTTAAGCTGTTTGATCTGATCTACAGGAGAAAGGGAGACCTCAAAAACCTGATTAAATTCCAGGAACTTGCTCTTAAAGATTTTCCGAAAAATGAAAATATCAAACTTTTACTCGCAAAATCATATTTCAATGCCTTCAAATTAAAGGATTCTCAGAAGATGTGCATGAACATTCTGGAATCTAATCCGAAAAATACCCAGGCTTTGATACAATTGGGGAAGATATATCTGAATTTAAAAAAACCAAACCTGTCCATATCAACTTTTAAAAAAGCTTCTCTTATAGAGCCGGGAAATATAGGAATTAAGAAGGATATCGCACTCATTTATATAAAAATCGGAAGAAAACAGGATGCTTCTGCAATATTGGACAGGATAACAAGCAATAAACTGATTCTTAAAAATCCCGATAATATAAAACTGATGGCGGATATTTCGAATCTCTATCTCAGGTCCGGAAGAAAAGAGAAGGCAGAATTACTACTGTTAAATATTTTTTCCGATATGAGATCCAGTTATCAACTTGCTACAGAAATCGGAACGTTTTATTTCAAAACCCGGCGGCCTGATAAAGCTGAATTATACTATTCAAAAGCTCTCGAACTGAATAAAAATTATGCACCTGCCTATAATGGATTAGGTGTTCTTAACCTTGCATTATCAGGAAACGGGAGAAATAGAGGCAGGCTGGGTAAAGCATTTAATTATTTTGAAAAAGCAGTCAAATTGAATAGCACATATTCAGAGGCTTTAAATGGCAGAGGAACATCATATATATTTATGGGAAAATTTCAAAATGCTGTTATTGATCTCGAAAAAGCTCTTAAAATTAATCCGGGTTTAATTGATACATATTTTAATCTTGGAATAATTTATATGCGTCTAAAAAACAATCAAAGAGCAAACCAATTGTTTAAACGATGTAAAGATTTGTTTTACCGGCAGTTGAATCGCAATCAACAGGAGCGTCTCACCAGATTAATCAACGAGACGAAGCCGGGTCTTAACAAGCCATAATAGCATGGATTTTATTGATTTTTTAAGATAAACTGCTATAATTTTTTATCTAACATATAGGAGGCAAAATGAGAAAGATAAAAATATTAGTAATTATAATTTTCGTTGCAGCTACATTGATATTCGGGCAGGCTACATCAGGAAAGGTTAAGATGAGAGGGAATGTATATGATATGGATACGGGAAAACCTATTTCCGGTGTGAAAGTTAAGTTATTCTCAATAAGAGCTCAATCTTTCCATAATGTAACTCCGGTAACAGATGAGAACGGGCACTGGAAATCTTTATTTATGAGAGGTGGGAAATGGTACCTGGATTTTTCTAAAGTGGGGTATGCTCCGAGAAAAATTGCTGTCTCCTATAATTTCCTCTCGGGGAAATATTACGCTTTTTATAAAGGCAGTAAGCATGAGGCTCTGGATATTAAAATGAAAAAAATCGAAGGACCTGCACTGGGAACAAATATAGTAAAAGAGTTAGAGAAAGCAAATAAGCTGCTGGGAGATAAAAAGCCAAAAAAAGCATTAAAAAAGTTCCTTTCTATCATCAGCAAAAACAAAGATACTGAGGGCATTCAGATCGTCAATCTATATATTGGTAACTGCTATTCAATGCTTAAAGAATACGATAAAGCAATAGAATTTTATATGAAAGCCGCAGAAAAATATCCCAAGCATAAAGGATTGATCCTTTCCATAGGTAACTCATATTCAAACCTTAAGAAAATGGATGAGGCTCTGAAATGGTTTGGAAAGCTGAGTGATGAAGATATTACAAACACAGATACCCTGTATAATATCGGGATTAACTATTATAATAATATGAAATATAAAGCAGCAGTTAAATATTTTTTAAAGGCTGTTGAATTAAAAGGTGAATTTGCAGATGCATATTTCCAGCTCGGGATGACTTATGTGGCATTGAATAAAATTCCAGATGCAGTAACAGCATTGAAAAAATCAATGGAGCTTGATCCGGATTCTCCTAACTATCAGACAGCGAAGGAACTTGTTAAGGCATTTGCTAAATAGTAATTTTTAAATATGAAGCTGAAATTTTATGCAGTACTGATCATATTATTGTTAGCAGGTGGGTCAGGGTGCGGGAAAAATGATTCCGGATCCGGACCTGAATCCGGCAGCACTATCAGCAGGAAGAAATATAATATTCTTCTTATTACTGTAGATACACTCAGATTTGACAGGATTGGAGTCAATTCCAAAAAATTTGTTAAGACTCCGAATATTGACCGGTTTGCGGAAAAATCTTTTAATTTCAAACGTGCATTTACGCATGATCCTATAACTCTGCCGTCTCACACAAATATTATGACGGGAACAACTGCTCTCTATCACGGTATTGCAGATAATTCAGGATTTATATTAAAAAATGAATTTCTTACAATTGCTGAACTATTGAAAGAGAATAAATACAATACTGCTGCATTTGTAGGTTCATATCCACTGGATTCAAGATTCGGGTTAAATCAGGGTTTTGATCTTTATGATGATAATTACGGCACTCATAATGCACTTGAGCTGTTTTTTGTTGAGAGAAAAGCTGAAAAAGTTATAGACCCTGCGATTAACTGGATCAGTTCCCGTAAGCAAAACTGGTTTTGCTGGATCCACCTGTTTGATCCGCATCAGCCTTATTTGCCACCTTCCCCTTTCAGGGAAAAGTATAAGAATGATCTCTATTCGGGTGAAGTTGCATATGTTGATGAACAACTGGGCAGACTTTTTAATGTTATAAAAAATGAGGATAAAGAAAAAGATACTGTGATTATCTTTCTCGCTGATCATGGAGAAGCACTGGGTGAAAAAGGTGAAAAAACTCATGCATATTTTGCTTATAATTCGACTATTCATATTCCAATGATTATTCTTGTTCCGAATTCATCCGGAGGAACTATCAGGGATAATGTTGCAACATCGGATATCTTCCCGACAATATGCGAATTATTGGGGCTGAAAATCCCGGAATTTATTCAGGGCAGATCTGTTTTGCCGCTCATGGAAGGGAAAACTCTCCCCGAAAGATATATATATTTTGAATCTATGTCACCACATCTAAACAGAGGGTGGGCCCCTCTGCGCGGATTTATCAAAGGTGATGATAAATTTATCGACCAGCCTGAAAGAGAATTTTATAATCTTTCTGTTGATATGGGAGAGATGAAAAACATTATTTCGGAAAAGAATTCGGGAAATCTGAAATATGATCTTGATAAACTTATAAAGTCTCTCGAAAATAAAAATCGTATGAAAAGGGCGGATAAACTTGATCCGGAAACTGCAAAAAAATTGAAAAGCCTCGGTTATTTTACCGGGAATACTCTCAAGAAAAAAAAGAAATATTCAAAAAAAGATGATCTTAAATCACTCATAACGGTACAGAACAGGATGCTTGAAGGACTTGCTCTTTATCAGTCAGGGAAATTCAGTGCTGCTGTAAAAGAATTGAACTCCATTATTAAGGAGAGTCCTGCTTTTTTATCGATTTATACTCACCTGGCAAATATTTATAAAGATACGGGTAATATAAATAAATCCATTAAGATCCTTGAAAAAGGTATCAATTCAAATCCCGGAGAGTTATCACTTCTTTCTAAACTTGGAATATTTTTAGTTGAAGCGAACAGACCAAAAAAAGCTGTTGAAATTTTGACTCAATGTATAAAACTCAGGGATTATGATCCGGAGTATTTCAATTACCTTGGAGTTGCATATTATAAAAGCGGCGATTTCAGGAATGCCCTGATAAGCTATAGGAAAGCACTAAACCTGGACACAAATTATGCTTCAGCATTCAATAATATTGCATCGCTCTATTTATCTGTCTTCAGGAAAGACAGGGATGAACGGGCTTTTAACCTTGCAGTTGAAAACTTTAACAAGGCATTGGAGATTGATAAAAAACTCTCATCTGCACATAATGGACTAGGGGCTGCAAAATATTTTAAAAATGATTTCCCGGGTGCAATATGTCACTGGGAGAGGGCAATAGAATCTAATCCGGAATTTATAGACCCATACTTCAGTATTGGAATTGCATCTCTTAAATTGGGAAATAATTCAAATGCATTCA
>CAZNLS010000158.1:0-4568 GCA_964573895.1 uncultured Clostridia bacterium | reverse complement strand
ATGAAAACTCCGTCCCGGTTTTTTGAGAATAAGATTTTATTGTTTGCATATATCCATTTTCATAGATTTTAAAATCAGATTGATGCAATCCAAATAATCCTCTCTCAGAAATCAAATCACTGATATTTATATTCAATTCAACTTCCGGATAATTATGGGTTTTTGCAGTTGCCTGAATCGAATATATTTTTGGATATATGGATAATTCTACTATTATTAAGAGTAAAAATGTGATAAAAATGCATAGAGTAGTCTTCATATTTTCTCCTTTTTTATTTCAATGAATCGACAATTTTATATCTTGATTTTACTTCTGCTTTATGCAATGCATTAAAATGCCACCATTCAATGGAGATTCCTCTGAAGCCGGCCTCGGTCATTACCTTTCTCAGAAGCTTCCTGTTTTTTATATGCTGAGCGGTAAGCTTACCCATTTTCAGAAACTTCTCTTCATACCGAGGCTGTGCCAGAAGCCCGAAATAGTCAAATGACGTACCCATATCCAAGACTATTCCTTTGTCATCAGTAATGGTCAGATCCACAGCACAACCGTAATTGTGAATAGACCCCCGCTTCGGATTGGCTACATACTGCTGCTTGTCCGTCCCCTTCACAATTTCCCACATTTTGTACTGGACATCTCTGGGCCTCAGCCCGTCATACACCAGCAGGTGATACCCGGGATTCAATGATGTCAGAATCTCTTGGGCCCTAGCCAGCTTCACCGCTGCCACTTTCTGCAGATAGGAGATCTCCAGATCTCCGTACACATCTTTATTCAAAAAATTATCTTCGGTGGAATACATAAGCTTTACATGAATATCCTTATTCAAGGACTGCACATCTACCAGGTTATTTAGTTTATCGCCGAATTCCTCCACTCCGACAACAAAACCATTGGTAATGAAATTATCAGATCTATTTAACTTTGAGATTGTATATGTTTCCTGCGGTTCTCTGAGCATTTCTATATTATTTAATTTTACTGCTAAAACATTATTTTGTTTCCCAATGATGATAAATTCATCTCCAATTTCAATTTTGTTTATAGATTGAAATCCTTTATACTGACCCGATTTTTTAGGATCAAGGGACGCCCAACCTTTCTTTGTCAGGAAGAAGGGATGAGCTTTGGTAGCCACTATTTTTGATCCGTTTTCAAATGAATAGCGAACCAAACCTTTGTGAGATGCAGAAGCAACTTCCTTGACATAAGCTGAGGTAAAGCTATTCTTCTCCGGATCATAAGTTAACACACGATCCCCTTTAGAGATTCCCTCAATATTTTTAGCCGAGCCGTTTGCCAAAATGACTTTAGTTCCTTTAGCCAGACAATGCACATCAATTCCGTCAAAATATAGTTCTGAAATAGCCGTGTCTTTATATTTCTTGCCTTTATAAACATCAATGATCTCAAACTTTAAAGTCCACCCCTTTTTAGATTTGTCCTCTTCTTCCTTTTCATCGTGAAAGCTGGGACCATCTCCCAATGTTCCTATACTGAATTTCTGCTCAGCCATTATATCTTCGAGATGCAATATTGCATAAGGTTTCCCGTTATAATACATCTTGAGTATTTTTACTCTGGAATTACTTTCCCATATTTTCCTGCTTTTCACATATCCATTAGCAATAATTACGGTTGTAATTCTGGGAGAACCTTGTATGAAATGATATAGCAGGTGTTCACCTATCCCATATCCCGGGACGCCTTCCACCCATGCATGTTTGTAATTTAGATCATGAGCATTTCCGGGCTTATAATTTATATCACCATCAGACTTTAGGAAACTTGATGCAGTAACTTTGTCCGGACCACCACCACAATACCAACTACAGCATTCTGAATTGGGAACATCCCAGATAGTTTCCCTACACGGATCCCAAAATTCCAACATCTTGTTTTCTTCTTCTGTTAGCTGTTTCCAGTTTCTTCCCTCTTTTTTCAATAAATTTGCAATACGCTCTGCATTTTCTGCTACTTCATTAGAGTTAAATTTCTTTACTGCTTCTCGGGTGAAGTCAAGAGATAGCCCTATCACAGGCTCAATAACTTTGAGTTCCTCTCCAACATTAGTTCCAACTAATAGAGTTAAAATCATTAATAATATGATCAATTTCATTATTCTCCTACTAAAATAAATATTTGCTTTTTATCATTCAAATTACAGTACTCTCAATAAGAATAAAAATTCAACTCTACAAAATATCAATTTCAGAGATACATACATCATCATACTTATCCCCGGGGTAAACCGATAGAATTTTAAACCTCAGTCCTTTTGGGGCTTTTTTCAGTTCAAATACCTGCTTCTCCATAGTATCTTTAAGATTTATCTCCTGCTTAATCCCTTCTCCTAAAAACAGTATGATCTTTTTTGGCCTACTGTTATTTTTATATGTCTTAATATCCCGGGCAAAACCAGAAATGATTGAAATTTTTTCTGGATCTTTAGGATATTTAAAAACATACTTTAGTTTGCTGTACCATTCTTTATAGGGAAAAACTTTTTTATAAGTTCTTTCTCCTATCTTGCCATTAATTCGGGATATTTTATATTCAGCATTATTCAGTACTTCCGCTCTGCCGCTCCATGCTGTTGCAGCGGTTCCATCAAATAAAAATCTCCATTGGTAATCCTCATAATACCTGTTGTCCCAGCAGATATCATTGATTTTTAATTTTCTTTTTTGTTCTTCTTCACTATAATCATCCAGTGAAAAATGATTGATTTTTCCCGGTATATTTAAAGAATATTTTGAAATCCAGACAAAATGTAAATGATCATTATAAGCCGGACTGAAATCCTTTTTGTTAAATATGAAATGTCCCTTCCCTCTTCTCTCCCAATACCCGGGTGCCGGGAATAGATCTACTCTTGATTCGGCATCACCCGGGAACCTGACAACAGCCTTGAAATCTTTGATCTTCCCATTTTTCCATGTTGATGCAGTTGAAGTAATATAATTAAAAAAACGGATCCCATCTGTGTACATGTTGTCAGACCAGAATTCATCGACAAATGCCCAAGGGGTAACAAAAGATATTTCTATCTTCACTGATTTCTTCGTCTGTATTTTTTGATTAAATAATTTCCAGACAAGAATGGGAAGCCCAGGTTTGGCGTTCAGTTCTCCCGCTTTTTTCATGATATATGGAACTGGTTTCGACTTCATATCTTCTTTTGATAACAATTCTACCTGCCTAAAATTATCTGTTCTAAGAGATAATTTTTCCCTTACATTTTTTACGGGGGTTCCGTTTATTCTTATGCGCACTTTAATACTGTTATAGATTTCCTTTGGGTAGTAATCCCCACTCTCCCTATCCCAAAGCACTTCCCAGAAAGATTCTATAGGAAATCCGAAAGTGATTTGTTTCTCTTTAGAAGATGAATTGTAAAAATGGAATATCCCCCGCAGTTTTACTCGTTGCCCCAATGTAAAAAACAGTCTCTCTTTGATCAGTTCAATGGAATTGTTTTTATCAACATTAAGAATGGCTCCGGCTCCATCCAGTTTAGATATTTCATATCCTCCGAAATTTGGAAAAAGACTAAAACTCAAAAGCAAAACAATCAAAATCAGAAAAATCATTTTTCTCATATTTCTCCCTTTAAATCACTTATTGAAAAGAAATTATCCTTTATACATTTTTTCAGTATTTTCTTCGGATTATACTGGGCCAAATATTCAATATAAATTTCAATTTCTTTATTGCTTTCAATGAAAATCTCATTTGCAGTTTCTCGATCAATAAATTTTAGCTCTTCCCATTCCTGAGCTAAAACAGCAATCGCTTTTCCTTTATGCTTAGCAATCCATGTTGCTTTACCACCTTGAATTTTGGGTAAATACTTCTCTTTAATCTCTCGTAAAATACCGGAGATTTCTTTATTTCTATTAAATGAAAAAGTTTTATTATGAGGCGGATCTATATCATCCCCAGCACATACACTATCTCGAGTTAGGTAAAACTTGATATTTTTTTTTATCATATCATACTAATTTTTTTCAATAACTTTTTTTTCTAGGTTAAACATCAACTCTTTGGAATGCCACTTAAAATTTTGATACTTCTTTTGGATAAAGGTTAATCCATCAGTTTCCCATTTAACCGGATTGAGAAATCCACCTTTTAGTCTCTTAACAAAAATTTCTTTTCCAGTTTCAAGTTCAATTAGAATTAATTTTGTATTAGGGCCTCCATCTTTGCTTGAGTATAATTCCTGAATTGCGAGATATTTAGAATCTGGACTAAAACACATCGGCTCTCCAAACCATCTTTCACCTAGTTTCACAGGTGATCCAATTATATCCAAGCTGCCAAATAAGGGAGAACCCATTCGAACTTCAGTATAATTAATTTTAAAAACTTCAAACTTTCCATTAGGAGATCTCATTTAATTAAATCTCTCTAAATAAATAACGTAAGCGCCTAATCGCTTCATAAAGGATAATATAGAGTTGAAATTATTTTTTCAAGTCAGCTTTGTTAACATTCATTGGCAGGAGATTGAAAATATCCTCAGAGGTTTTGGCATAGGGATATTTTTCAAATAAATACC
>CAZNLS010000157.1:0-4601 GCA_964573895.1 uncultured Clostridia bacterium | reverse complement strand
TTCTTTCCATAACAATGAGAATGTTCTGAATTTTTCTTCTTAATGAGGAAACTTTTGTATTATTAATGTCTGCAAGCAGGGAAGCACAGTTTCTTGAGTCTTTTAAATTAAACAGATGCATCAGCAGTCTGTTTCCGTTCCTGTTCCTGATTTTTTGTATGAGTTTTTTTGCCCTTTTTAGTTTTGCCATGTCGCTGCCCGAAACCGAAATAGAATCAATTTCAAGAATAATCTCATCCAATCTCGATAAAACAATCTGGTTGACATCAAGCTGAATTGAAACTTCATCCAGTTTATTTTCTCCGGAATAGATTTCACTTTTAATATCATAATTGTTAATAATGTCAGGGAGTTTCACCCAATAATTGATCCTTTTTTCATTGCCGCCCGCTATTGTCAGCTTCCATTTTAGCTCTTCTCCCTCTTCGGGACCCGGCTCATATCCGTAGCCTGAGACACCGTAAGGAAATATCTCTTTTACAATAAATTCCTTTTCAATTCCTGCAGTATTCTTTAAAACAAATTCCAAAGGTACTATCCTTTCAAGATCCGAAAGAGAATAAACAGGAACATTAAAATAACTTATACTGTTCAGGATCAACTGTGCAATTTTTTCAGCTCCGGTCTGAAAATCCATCGGAAGGGATATAACCAGAATATGTCCATTACCATACTTCCTGTATGAAATAACAGGATATCCGTTTTTCCCGGTTTTTCCGATTATTTCGACATCCCCGGCAATAGTTTTAAGCTGATATTTATTTTTTTTCTTCAACTGAAGACTTCCGGAATTACTTATCACACTATCGCTGATATCAACATTTTTTTCCCTTTTTCTAGCAGGAATATTCTTAACCTTAACTCCGAGAAAATCTGTAGTTGATGGTGTCAGATTTATTCCATCCGCGAGAAAGATCATGCCTTCACCCCGAAATATTCTCTCTTTTAACTCTTTTCCGAATCCGGCACCGATCCTGCTTCCAACGATTATATTGATGTTATTCTCGCCTTTCAGGAAGTTCAGATAAGAAACCGGAAGTGATTTTAAAGATCTATAATTTATATTCCCGGATTCAAGAACATTTTTAACAAATTCAAAATTTCTGCTTCCAATGCCGAGAAGCTTAATGTTCATAAGAAGCACACGTGGAATTGATGATATACTTTTGCTCTTTTCAAATCCTCCGGTTACATTTATTTCAGTTGTTGCAAACACTTTATCAGAATGGACAAGTTTTATTTGATAAACTCCTTCTTCAAGATTTAGTGAAATGATATCTCTCTCTTCTCTCTCCTCTCCAAGTCCCAATGTTACTGTTTTATCTTTTGAAAAAACAATATTTTCTTCATCTTTCGGAGTTACAACTATGGAATAATTTTCATCTTCAAGATTCACATTTCCACTGTTTTTCAGATTCATAATTAGTTCCACGTCAGAATCCATTCCGGATTGAATTGTTTCCGGAACAATTGAAAAGTTACCGCTAATCAGTTTAGTCGACTCTATTATCACATAAACTTCTTCAGTCAGATCTGAATCCCCTCCGGTTAGATCCTGAACTACCCGGTACTCCCCTGCAGGAATTATGCCCGTTGAAAAAATGTCTGTTAAAGTTTTACTCTCCATTGGTGCGAGTTCAACAACTTTTGTTCTTGAAAAAATGATATTTCCCAAAGCCTGGTTTTCAATTGCAAGATTCAGTGTCAGGCTGACAGCAGAATCCTTGTTATTTATCATCCTGGTAAAAATATTTGCATCGGTATTTGCTTTCCAAATTTCAGGAATAACCTTTAATGTATAGTATAGTGCCGGAATAGTTTCGGACATTGTGAGAGAGTTGTTGTTTTCATCAAACTCTTTTACGCTGTTCTGCTTGTCCACCTCAAAAACAAACTCATGGTCACCGGCCTTCCCGCTTCCGCTCCACAAGAATGTATGTTCAAAGATTCCGTTCGGTTCAAGTGCGGGAACCGATACCGAAGATATCAAAGTCCCATTTTCCGAAAACCCAAGCGTAGTTGCTCCCGAATTACTCTTACCTGAATTTGTAACCATAATTTTGTATGTCAGATTCAGATCTTCTCTTGTGATATCCGACAATGAGACAGTAAGATCCGGGAGATTGGATCCGTATAAGAACGTTGCTGTTTTCTCCGACTTCAACGAATCTTTTGTTATAACCGCTTTAAGATTATGATTCCCTCCGTTTACTGAATTTGAACTCAGTATAAATATCGCTTCTCCGGTTCCGTTTATTGTGACATTTTTTGTTTCAACAACCTTATCATCCATAAACAGTTCGAGTGCGGCGGATCCTTCACCAAAATACTCGACCTTTACATTCACACTCTCATTGCCCTGTTTATATTCATATTTGTCGGTCGTAATCCCAAGTAAAACGGCATCTCCGACATTAAAAGCAAGGCTACCGGAAACAACAAGTTTTTCATCGCTGTAGAGACCGTAAACGAATTTATGTGTTCCGGCTTCCGTTGTATCAAGCGTTCCTGCCGCTATGGCATCGATATGTTTAACAGCCGAAAGAGATACTGCAGAAGAACCATTGTATTTCCATTCACCCAAAGGAGAAATGATCCATGTTCTCAGCTCAAGAGAAATATCACGGTTTGATTCGAAGGTCAGAACAGACTTAATACTTTCCCCGGGAGAATATTTTCCCTTTTCAAGCCGGGATTTTGCAACCTTTACAACAAGACCTGACACATCAAAATTCGTGCTTCCCGATTTGGACTCCTCATTTTTATCAGTCGGTATGAAATTCCAGCTTATTCCGTATGTTCCTCCCAAAGAGTTCACAGGCACCTGGAAATTAAACACTTCACTTGAAGCGATAACAGCAGTCTGAGTGTTCCCGAACGCTTCTGCGGTCAGTGTTCCCGGTTTTGTCGTCGTGAACAGGGCCTGGACCATCTCACCGGGTTCAAATACCTGCTTGTTTAATTCAACATTTACAGCACCGGCAAAATAGAGATAAATATCATTCAGATATATCCCTTTTCCTCCTTTATGATAGATCCCGTAAAACACTTTCTCCTGCCTGAATTTATCAACGGGAATTTCAAATGTAACCTGACTGCTTCCCGAAGAAAGTGTTATATCCTTACTGCTGCTGAATTCACCCCAGTTTACATTGACTTCCAGCGGGGTCTCCGTGGGATTGAGAGTGGATATATCAAGAGTCAATACTGCAGTGTCACCTATAGAATATAGTGATTTGTCAAGAGCAGACGAAACATTCAGTTTTACACCCTGCACTTTGAAATTAAACGATCCGGAGTTGATTCCGTTTGCAACCCCGGGTCCGGTCAGAGTATAGTTCACCGGATAACTGCCGGTGGGGAGGTCATCGTCTGCTTCGATGTCGATATTCTTTAGTTCAATCTCTTCACCTGCTCCCAGATCGACTTCAATTTCCTCGTTTAAGTAGGTAAAAGCGGTTAGATGAAAAACCGCTCTCCCGCGGATATTTCCCTCGTTTTTCAGCTTCAGGTTGACGTTTGTGTGAGATCCTGCGTTGATCTCAAGATCCTCTGGGTATTCCGTCAACCGGATATCGGCACCCAAGATCAGTGCCGTGCCGCTCTTCTCTAAAAGAAGGCTTCCGTCTGAATTGTATAAAGACGCTTTGATTTCTTTTGTTCCGGCAGTTAGTAATTCAGTATTGAAATTGTATACACTGTTAACTGATTGTTCCGAATTCACAGTCACCTTCTCCTCAGTTGAGAAACCTTCCGATCGGATCACAAGAGACCCGTTGAAATCTTCGAATCCGTTATTCTGCACCGATAAATTAACCGGGATAAAAGCACCTGAAACTGTTCCGATCTGAATATCATAAGTCAGGTCTTCCCTGTTAAGCACACGGATGGCCCCGGTAAAGGGAGCCTGCATTTTAGCACCGGTAACATTCAGAGTATAATTGCCCTTAGCTGTAAAATCATATACTATCTTGTCGGCCGATTCCGCATTCGGTTCAATAAAATAACTCCTCGTCTCGGTGAGAAGAACAGTTTCACCGGATTTGATCTCAAACTTCAATGGAATATTACCGGCAACGGTATCTGCATTTTTAATTTTAAAACCGATCTCATTTAACCCTGTTCTGAACTTATAATCTGAACTTGGAATAAACTGGGCAATCCCCGAAGGATTTACGACAAATACCGAAGTGGTATCGGCTGTTTTTGTGGTTCTGTATTTCAGCATGTAATTCCCGGGTAAAAGATCGAATTTCAGTGTTTCCGCTATTGGAGCTCTACCGGGATAGAGATTATAACTTCTGTCAACCGAATATAAAGGCAATGTTCCTCCGATCGTAAAGATCTCAAAATGGAGGTTATCTTTAAATGCAATCCCCCCTGCATTTGAGAGGGAATATCCTATCAATACATTTCCTTCCCGGTAAGCAGGAACGTTATTAAGATTAAATATCTCTTTATATCCGTAAGAAACGGTAAAATCTTCTCTTTTTTCGACATCACCTGTAATTCCCAGGGTATAAGTTTTGTCCGAATAGACAAGATCTTCCCATGAAATCACCTGCTCTTCGGCAGGTTTTAATGTTATTGTTCTTCCTGTA
>CAZNLS010000156.1:0-4639 GCA_964573895.1 uncultured Clostridia bacterium | reverse complement strand
AGGTACTCTCTCCGAACAATTAAAACTCTATAAAATTACAGCACCATTTTCAGGTATTGTTGACAATATTTCAAAAAAAAGAGGTGAATTGGCATCCCCCGGAATGCCGCTTATGTTTATTGTTAATTTAAGAAAGGTATATATAACCTCTGATGTTTCAGAGATGTATATATCAAAAATAAGAATAAATGATTCAGCAAAAGTTTCATTCCCCTCATTTCCTGCTAAAGAAAGAGATGCAAAAATATATCAGATCGGAACAGTAGTGAACTCTCAAAACAGAACATTTAAAATAAAACTACTTCTGGATAATAAAGATGAACTATTGAAACCTAATCTGATTTCAACAATAAAATTGAAAGATTTCTATTCGAAAAAAGCAGTAGTTGTCCCTTCTATTATTGTTAAAAATGATATTAAAGGTGCTTTCCTTTATATTGTTTCAGAAAAGAAAGGGGCAAAAATAGCAAAAAAAATATATGTTGAAACAGGAATGGCTTCCGGTGGAGATCTTATGATTAAATCCGGACTCAATCCCGGAGATCTCCTGATAAAGGAAGGCTATTCACTTGTAAAGAACGGAAGTAAAATCAAGATAATCAAGTAGACTGATAAAATGAATAATAAAAAAATTGATATTAAAAAAGCACGGGAATTTCGTTTAACAACCTTTTCACTTCGGAATAAGAGTACAATTTTTCTTCTGACGATCGTTCTCGGACTCTTCGGGCTCTTCGCATATTTTTCAATGCCCAGAGAAATGTTTCCTGAAATAAAAATACCTAATATACTTGTCCAGACTATCTATCCCGGGAATCCCCCAATAGATATGGAAAACCTTATAACAAGGCCGATTGAAAAAGAGTTGAATACTATAACCGGAATAAAGGAGATAAAGTCAGTTTCCACCCAGGATATTTCATCTATATTTGTTGAATTTAACACAAACATTGAAATAAATAATGCTCTCAGAGATGTGAAAGATGCTGTTGACAGATCAAAGAAAGATCTCCCGAGTGACCTGGATCTGGATCCTTTTATAATTGATTTTGATGTGAACGAGTTCCCGGTCATCAATATCAACCTGTCAGGTGATTACAGTATTGAAGAACTCAGGGATTTTGCAGAATATCTGCAGGATGAAATTGAAAAATTTCCGGAAATTTCAAGAGTTGAGATAAAAGGCCTTAACAACAGAGAAATTCACATTAACATTGATAAGCATAAAATGGATCTGCTAAAACTAAGTTTTCAGGACATTGAGGATGCAATAGCCTTTGAAAACATTTCTCTCTCAGGTGGCGATTTAAAAATTGATGATACAAGGAGATCAGTCAGAATCATCGGTGAATTTAAAACTATAAATGAAATAAAAAATATTATTGTTAAGCATGAAAAGGGAAATATTATCTACCTGAAAGATGTTGCAGAAGTGAAAGATGATTTTGAAGATCCACTCACGCTCGCAAGACTGAATCTTCAACCGGTCGTTTCATTACAGGTCATAAAAAAAGCAGGAGAAAATCTGCTGAGTGCTACATCAAAAATCTTTACCTTATTGAATCTTTCGCAGGAAAAAGGCTCTCTACCTGAAAACCTCAGGATTACTATAAGCAACGATCAATCTGATATGGTTAAGAAGATGATAAACAACCTGGAAAATAGTATTATTCTCGGGATCATATTTGTCGTTCTGGTTCTATACTCTTTTCTCGGGACCAGGAATGCTCTTTTTGTCGGAATTGCAATTCCAATGTCAATGACTATCTCTTTTGTTATATTGAGCCTCATTGGTTCAACGCTTAATATGATGGTCCTTTTCGGTCTGGTTCTCGCCCTTGGAATGCTGGTTGATAATGCAATTGTAGCAGTTGAAAACACTTTCCGTTTTACACAGCAGGGATACTCTCTTTTTGAATCTGCAAAGAGAGGTGTTGGGGAAATCGCAATAGCAATTATTGCATCAACACTGACAACTCTTGCAGCCTTCATCCCCCTGATTTTCTGGGGAGGCATAATGGGAGAATTCATGAAGTATCTCCCTATCACGCTTGTAATCGTTCTATCTTCATCTCTTTTTGTTGCCCTTGTTATAATACCCGTGTTTTTCACAAAGTATTTCAAACCTGAAAAAGAGAATCAAATTATTGAGAAACGAAAAATTTTGAAAAAATTCCTGATCATACTTGGAATTGCATTTCTCTTTTTTCTAATAAAAATAAATGTTTTAGGCAGTATCTTCGTCATATATTCTGTTATTTATATTTTAAACCAGTTTTTTTTCAGGAGATTATCAAACTGGTTTAGAAACGAATTCCTTATAAAACTTGAGAATGGTTATTTAAAATTAATAGAATTTTCACTTAAAGGGAAAATGCCCGTCAAGATATTTATCGGCACTTTCATACTCATGATTTTAACAATGATATTTTTTAATTTACGAAGACCAGGTGTCCAGTTATTTCCGGTCAACCAGCCATCATTTGTTAATGTTTTTGCAGAGCTTCCCATAGGATCCGATATTGAGGCAACAAATAAGGTAATGAAGAAAATTGAAAAAAGAGTATTTGAAACTGTTAAACCCGATATGAAAATTATTAAGTCAATATTGACTACTATCGGGAAAGGTGTTGTTGGCCAGAATGAAACAACTGTAGGTAACACACCCAACAAGGGGATGATAACTATATCATTTGTTGATTATAAGTATAGAAATGGTAAGAATACATCAAAAATTATGAAAAAAATCGGTGATTCTGTACACAATAAATATCCAGGTGTTATTCTGTCAGTAGAGAAGAACAAAATGGGCCCTCCAACCGGAAAGGCAGTTAATCTTGAAATTATTGGAGATGACTACGGTAAACTCGTTAATCTTACCAGAAAGATTCAAAAATATATCGAAGATCAGGAGATTGACGGGATAGAGGCTTTGAAAATAGACCTTGATATTGGGAAACCTGAATTAATTGTGAACATCAACAGAGAAAAGGCAAGACGTTTCGGACTTTCAACAGGACAGATCGGAAGTACTATCAGAACTTCACTTTTTGGCAAAGAGGTTTCTGAATTTAAAGAGGGTGAAGACGAATATCCTATAATACTTAGATTTGATAAAAAATACCGTGACAGTATAGCCTCTATTCTGGATCAAAAAATTACATTCAGAAGCAGATCTACGGGAAAGATCATGCAGGTTCCGATTTCAGCAGTTGCAGGATTCAGCTTAAGTAATACTTACGGATCAGTGAGACGAAAGGATCTTAAAAGGGTTATCACTCTGTTTTCCAATGTTGTCGAAGGTTATAATGCAACAAAAATTAACAATCGTTTAAAAAAAATAATGCTCAATTATGATATTCCGGAAGGATTCAATTATCGATTTACCGGTGAGCAGGAAGAACAGGCTAAAACGGCATCTTTTCTCATGAGAGCCATGATGATCGCTATTTCTCTAATTATGATAATACTGGTTACCCAGTTTAATTCTTTCGCAAAACCTTTCATTATAATGGCCAGCGTATTCTTCAGTACTATCGGTGTTTTCGGTGGTATTGCAACATTCAGAATGGATTTTATTATCCTTATGACCGGAATAGGAATAATATCTCTGGCAGGGATTGTTGTAAATAATGCTATTGTTCTGATTGATTATATTGATTATCTCAAAATGAACCGGAAAAATGAACTTGGAATTAAACCTGAAGGGAATCTTGATCTTGAGGAGATAAAAGAGTGTATTATCAGAGGTGGAAAGACAAGATTAAGACCGGTACTCTTAACGGCAATAACTACAATTCTAGGGCTCATTCCCATGGCAACAGGACTTAATATTAATTTTTCCACACTACTGAGTGAATTCAATCCTCAATTGTATTTTGGTGGAGATAGTGCTATTTTTTGGGGACCAATGGCATGGACAGTTATTTTCGGGCTGACATTTGCCACATTCCTGACACTTGTTCTTGTTCCGTCCCTCTATCTTATAGGCAACAGAATCAAATTAAATTTTATAAATAAGAGAAAGAAAGTATAAAATTATTTTTCGTTTGCAGGAGATGAATATTGCATCTTATTTTTATTGCTCTATTTGCCCCTGCATTATTTTGGATACTTTTTTTTCGTTATAAAGACAGGTATAAACCGGAGCCAATTCGAAATCTCGGTATTTCATTTTTAACGGGTATTCTTGGAGGATTTTTGTGTTTGAATTTTTTAAATCTGCTTAATTCATGGGGGATTTCTTCAGACATATCAGCTCTTGTAGGTACATCAGGAATTAAACTTCTTGTTTATTTGATCTTTGTAACAGGAATCATTGAAGAAGCCTTCAAGCTGATTCCCTTCATAATCCTGTTGAAATATTTTAAAGATTTTGATGAAAAGATAGATTCCGTTGTTTATGCTTCAATAATAGCTTTAGGATTTGCCTGTTATGAAAATTTTTTGTATATGAAATATTTGTCCGGTTATGAACTTTTTGCACGTGGCTTTGCATCCCCTTTAACTCACTCTGTTTTTGCCTCCATATGGGGATACTGGATCTACATATATTATATTCAAGAGAAAAAACGGATCATGATTCCCGTGCTCTCTTTTCTTGCTGCTGCAGTGTTTCATGGTGTTTATGATTTTTTTT
>CAZNLS010000155.1:3193-4865 GCA_964573895.1 uncultured Clostridia bacterium | reverse complement strand
TCCGATCTACTACTCCCGGTTTCGGAGCGATATTTGCACTGAATATGCTCACCGGAACGAAAAATGGAGATACCTATACATAGTCTGAGATATTTGACTGGCTCTCAAGTGCGGGATTTTCAGAACTTAAAAGGATCAACAAAAATTTCGGTGCCGATCAAATAACCGGAAAAAAGGAGTAAAAAATTTTAAATAGATTTTTCTAATTAATGATTTTTTTCCCGATCCATTTTTGCCATGTCTCATAAACCGGTTTTTTGTTTAGATCATAGTCCAATACTCCCATGGATCCCCACATCATCCAGGCACCGAGAAGTCCGGATTTATAAATTTCATTATATATTGAGCACCAGATCCCGGGAGCGTTACAGGGGCAGTTTTCAAGGACTGCTTTGGGCAGATAATCTCTGAGGGACCACCATACAACGAGATCCGATCCCAAAGCCTGAGCATTTTTAAAAACAAATTCCATGTAATCTTTCTGTGCATTATCAGATGAGTTCAGAATAGTCCGGCACGGATCTTTTAATTCAGGCCAGGGGATGGTGACATTATGGTTCCCCTGTCCTGTTTCTCCGAAAACTACTATTTCTCCGGTAATTTCACTGATTGCTGAAAAATAATCGTCAGGCAGTTCACTAAATTCCCATTGAAGAAAAAGAGGGTATGCACTAATTCCGAACCTGTCTCTCAATATGTTCTTCTGTTTATCAAGATTTTTTATAAGGGTTGCTCTGCTCCCGGCAGAACCATCATTAGATCCATATCCCCAAAGATCATTCATTGTAAATGTAGGAAATATGATCAATTCCGGATTTATTTTTTTTTCCTGATTATAAACATCATTTAGCAGCCTGATCAGTGATTCATAGCAATCCGGACAGGAGGAAGCATACATGTTAATCTCAATTCCGTGTGTCAGAAATTTCGGTTTGAATAACTCTACCATCCATCTCACATAGCGAAGGTATGAAGTCCTGTATTTTTTGGCAGATTTTCCCGAATCAAAATTGTAGCAACCGGTGTTCCATAAATTATCATTTTTCAGGACTCCGTTATCATCAATTGCCTTGGAAGCAATCCCGTTTCTGAATCCGCTTAACGGAGTCAGGCTGAGATAAATATCGACACCGAGTTTCTCCGTTTCAGCTTTTAATGACATCATTTTTTTGAACCATGCTCCCCCCGTATCAGGAGTTCCGGAGAACTCTTCCCAGGGGATACCGAAAAAATTATCAGTATGCAGAGAAACAATATCTATATTCCCTTTAAAACCGTCAAAAACAAAATCAGATTCGGCAGAATAGGAATGAAGGATAAATTGAAAAGGTGCCGCAGCCATATAAAATGTCCGGGTTTCAATAACATCTGATTTTTTACAGAACGGAGTAAAAATAAGCAGGAGAATTATAAAGATTTTCATTTTTCTATCTTTTTTGTGCATTGTTCCTATTTAAATTAATACATCGATAATGGAAAATCAATCTCCTGATTTGAAAATAGCAGATTTGAGAGTCTTAAAATAATGTATAAGCATCTTATCCGATTGATAATCCGGGGATGCTCTGATAGAATTATTTTTAAATACTTGACCGGAGGCATTAATGAATTACTACTTGAATGAAATGGAAGAGATGGTAAAAGATCTCTTTTCCGGCTATGTTAATAAAAA
>CAZNLS010000155.1:0-3093 GCA_964573895.1 uncultured Clostridia bacterium | reverse complement strand
TGAATGAAATGGAAGAGATGGTAAAAGATCTCTTTTCCGGCTATGTTAATAAAAAGATTATTCCTATTAGAAGAGAGCTCGATGAAAACCATGGATTTCCGGCTGATATTTTCTCCGAGATGGCGAAGCAGGATTTTTTCAGAATATTTGTTCCTGAAGAATTTGGAGGAATGAGCAGTTCGGTTATGCTTACGGCACTCGGAATTGAGGAACTTGCAAGAGGAGATGCAGGAATAGCCGTATCATTTGCTGTTGATGCGATTGCTGCAAAAGGCATTTTAATGTACGGCTCGGACGAACAAAAAAAGTTCTACCTCCCCAAAATAGCATCAGGTGAGATGCTGACGGCATTTGCACTCTCGGAGCCCGGAGCAGGATCCGATGCCGCGGCAATTAAAACCCGGGCAGTCAGGAAAGGAGAAAACTATATTTTGAACGGAGTTAAGCAGTTCATAACCAACGGCGAGGTTGCAGATGTAATCCTTGTAATTGGAAGTACGGATCCCGGGAAGGGGCATAAAGGACATACTGCATTTCTTGTAGAGAAAGGGATGAAGGGATTTACCCCGGGAAAAAGAGAAGATAAAATGGGAATCAGGTCATCTGTTACAAACGAATTAATATTTGATGATTGCGAAGT
Source organism: uncultured Clostridia bacterium (assembly GCA_964573895.1). GTDB lineage: Bacteria > Acidobacteriota > Aminicenantia > UBA2199 > UBA2199 > CAZNLS01. The sequence continues at coordinate 2,453 of CAZNLS010000155.1, read as the reverse complement.
CCCTGCAAAAAATATTCTTGGGAAAGAAGGTGAAGGATTCTATATCGCATTGAGTCTCCTGGACAGGAGCAGGATAGGAATAGGAGCTCAGGCCGTCGGAATATCACGGGGAGCATTAGATGAAGTCATGAAGTATTCAGGAGAAAGAGAACAATTCGGAAAACCGATTTCAGAGTTTCAGGCTGTCGGATTTATGATTGCAGACATGGCAACCAGAATTGAGGCTTCCCGGCTTCTTGTTTACCAGGCTGCACGAAATGTAGACTCCGGGGAATCCGGTATCAGTTCCGCAGGAGCAATGGCCAAAGTTTTTGCTACAGATTCGGCTATGCAGATAACTACGGATGCAGTTCAGATATTCGGAGGATACGGATATATGAAAGAGTATCCTGTTGAAAAAATGATGAGAGATGCAAAAGTTACCCAGATATATGAAGGCACTAATCAGATACAGAGAATTGTAATATCTTCAAAACTTGCAAAAAGGAAGTGATGAGATGACTCCTAAAAACAGGAATTTAAACGGAGGATCTCTCCTTGCAGGATCTGCTTTCCTCGTCATTGGAACGGCCTGGATGTTAGACAACCTGGGTTTGATTACCCTTAAATATTTTGAATGGTGGCCCCTGATCCTGATAGGTATCGGACTGATTCAAATAATAAATTTTCGTGATATAAGAACATTTCCCGGATGGTTTTTTATTATTATGGGTTCACTCTTTTTCATGACAGAGAACGATCTGGTCAGTGCTGAAACTATCCGGAAGTTTTGGCCTCTCCTGCTTATAATATCGGGATTATTTATTATCTTAAATCGTGGCGTATCAAAGGATAAATCAAAAGATGATAATATTCTTAATACTGTGAGCGGAACTGCTATTCTTTCAGGATTCAGCAAAAAATTGAACTCAAAGGCTTTTCGTTACGGCAGGGTGTCTGCTGTTTTCGGTGGTGCAGATATCGATTTAAGGGAAGCAGAACTCGGGAGAAATGGAGCTAATCTTGAATTGAATGCTGTTTTCGGAGGAATTGAACTTAAAATCCCGGAAAACTGGGATATTGAATTAAACTCTTCGGCAATTTTCGGAGGAATCGGAAATAAATCCTCCAATTCGTCAGGAACAGGAAACAAAATATTGAGAATCAGGGCAAGTGCAGTCTTTGGTGGTATAGAAATCAAAAATTAGATGGATAGATCCCTTTTTTTAGAAGAGGTTAGAGAGAGCTACCGAAACTACGATAAGGATCCCTGGATTTTTTTCAGAGAGCTTGCACAAAACAGCCGGGATGCGGGTGCTTCCGAGGTTAGAATTGATACCGGGGGTTCAGGCACCGGAAGAGAAGTAATAGTATTCTCTGATAACGGGAAGGGTATATCCGTAAAAGAGGCTGAGAAATATCTCTTTAATCTCTATTCGTCAGGTAAACAGGGTCAGAAATATGCTGTAGGTATGTATGGCGTGGGTTTCTGGACAGTCATGAGATATGAACCGGATAAAATTCTGATCGAATCGTTTTCCGAGGAAGAAGAGTCCTGGGCAATAGAGATCGGAAAGGATCTTTCCTCTAAAAAATCGGAATGCAGACTTAAAACTTATGGAACGAGGGTTACGCTTGAAAGAACTGCCCGTGAAGTTACATTTGAAAAATTTGCATCACTGGCGGAAAAGAAAGTTGAACAATATTGTATTAATCTTGAACAGATAGATAGTTCAAATACTCCGCTGAGGATAATTTTCAGGGGCCGTCTGCTCAAAGAGAAGAAAAGTAAAGATCAACAGATATCGATTGATTTTTCAGGGAAAAATTTCAAAGGTGTTGTATCACTCGGAAATAGTCCGAAGGTTAAAATATATACCGGTGGAATTCCCGCATGGGAGGGCGTATCCTTAGATGAGCTGCTTCTGATAAACGGAGAGAAGGGTGAAAACAGGGGATATATTGACAGTGGTATTGCCCCTGTATTTAATATTACAGGCAGAGATTTGAAGTCCAATATCAGCAGAACCGAAATAATTGATAACAGAGCTTTAAAGAGAGTCGTTAAAAGTGCAAGAAAATCACTCGAAAGATTGATACATTCTTATATTAATTATGCTTATCCTTCCGGATTTTTTGAGAAATTATTTCTAAAGTTTGCTAAAGCCTGGAAGTGGATAATCGGTTCATATTTGAAAGTGGTCCTTCTTTTGCTGCTAATAATCGTCCCTGTGGAATATTTTATTGTCAATGGACTGATACAGCGGGGGGAAATATCGGGTGTTCAGACGGTACCTTCAGACTCACTTAAGACAATCGGGTACAGGAACTATTATCCGACTGTCAACAGGATAGGGGAGAGAGTTATAGCCGATATCAATTATTCCCCGCGGGAGAACCTGGACCTGAAAATGTTTACTGCCGATATCTATGGAAGGGGGAGTGGTTTTGTCATCAGGAATTCTGTGAACAGT
>CAZNLS010000154.1:0-5081 GCA_964573895.1 uncultured Clostridia bacterium | reverse complement strand
AGTATGACTGTACGCTGTTATAGAGCCAGTCGAGAAATTTGGAGTTCATATCAACCCCGGAATAATCCCTGAAATATTCAGCAAGACCAAAAGTATTGAACGGAGAAAAAGTATATTTTTCATAAAGGTATTTAAGAAATCCTATAAAATTATCCCGGCCGCCGGCTGCCTGTGCACAAGCTTCAATAACCATGGCACCTTCGTTGTATGCCCTGTCATCGAACCCTATAGAAACAGGGGTCCTGCCGCTTACAATATTTGAGCGGAAACTGTCCGGGATAGCACTTATAATTCCATAGAGACTCTTTTCATACCACATGTTTATAGCCTCATCCCACCAGGAATCCCTATAGGTCTTTGCAATCAGGCTGCATCCGAAATACATGTGAAAGACCTCATGATTAAGAGCGAAAAAGGAAGTTATAGTCCCGCCGTAATACTCCATTCCACCCCCGCTTGAAGTTAAAAATACACTCAATCCGTCAGGCATGGGAAAGGGACCGAGATTTTTCTCAAGTTCCGGCAGCCAGCTCTCCAGACTATCGAATACATCATTAATTTCAAAATTATCTTTGTATGCCACAACTCTGACTTCAACCCCGTTGACAATATCTTCCCTATAATCAGTCTCACTCTCGGGAATAAGAAAAAACATCACCGTATAGGAGGCTATCTCTCTCCCGGAATCAAGTGTCCATTTCTGTAATGTTCCTTTGCTCATGTCAGTCACTTTGCCGGATCCTATACAGCGGTATTTTTCATTACTTTCTACAATGAATGTTATCCTGTGCCGTGCAAGTTCCGAAGGAGCGTTTATCGTTGGAAAAAGGTCTTCGTTACCATTCCCCGAAATATCATTGACATTGGTATAGAAACTTCCGGTCATAAATTTCCCTGCCAGTTTATAAGTCATCTCTATTTTGTGCATCTTTCCGTCAGAACAATCGGTAAGGAATTCGAGGGCATCCTGTTTTGTATCTTTAGAAGTATTTTTCCTTATGTTTCCATTTTCGGAAAAATCACCTTTAACATCATCCAGAAAAACTGATAACAGTGCACCATTAAATACGGGATCAAAATGGATGACAGGAAAATTTTCACCATTCCTCATTTTGAATAACACTGTAGCCTTTCCGTAAACAACTCTTTCTTCCGGAACAAATCTGAATTCGACATCAATTGATGATATATCAATCCTGAAAGTCTCATCAATCAGTTTATTCTCTTCAACCCAGACCTTCTCCTGGTTATCATTCCCGTTATCAATCGAGTTTCCACTATTGTTTTTTATTCGGCATGAGAAAAAGGTTGAAGCCAGTAAAAACATTAAAAAAAATGGAAGCCTTATCATATATTTTTCTAATTTCATAAGTCACCTATATTATTAATACGGATTATACTACTTATCTGGATATTTTAGTCAAAAAAATTACTCATTTTTGGATTTTTAACAACAAAATTAATCTTGATTTGTAACTGCTATTGTGTTAATTTTTCACTTTTAGGAGGATAACTTAATGAGCTATAGAGTAGCAATTAACGGATTCGGAAGGATCGGCAGAAATTTCTTCCGTGCCGGCAGAAATAATGACAATATCGAAATCGTGGCAATCAACGATATAACATCAAATCATACTCTTGCACATCTTCTGAAATATGACTCTGTTTTTGGAAAATTCGACGGTGAGGTTTCGTACGATGACGAATTTATTCAGGTTGACGGGAAAAAGATCCATGCATCTGCTGTAAAAGAACCGGAGAAACTTCCATGGAAAGAACTCGGAGTTGACCTTGTAATCGAGTCGACCGGGATATTCAGGAAAAGGGAGGACGCTTCACGTCATCTCTCAGCCGGTGCCAAGAAAGTCATCATCTCGGCCCCCGCATCCGATCCGGATGCAACAATCGTTCTCGGGGTTAATAACAATACTTATGATCACGATAAACACAACATAATTTCAAATGCCTCATGCACGACAAACTGCGTTGCCCCTGCTGCAAAGGTTATTAACGACAACTTTGGAATTATTGAGGGCAACATGACAACAGTTCACTCCTACACAAACGACCAGCGAATCCTCGACCTTCCTCACAAAGACCTGAGGAGAGCAAGAGCTGCCGCCGTAAACATCATTCCTACTACAACGGGAGCTGCAAAAGCAATTGGTTTGGTCATTCCTGAATTGAAGGATAAAATAACCGGGAGTGCGATCAGGGTTCCCACTCCGGACGGATCACTGGTTGATCTTGTAGTCACTCTTAATAAAGATGTTTCCGAGTCTCATTTGAAGCAGCTTTTCAAAGATGCCGCCAACGGCTTTTTGAAGGGGATACTGGAATATACCGAAGAACCGCTTGTCTCTTCCGACATAGTGGGGAATCCTCACTCTTCTATTGTTGACAGTCAATTTGTTACAGTGATAGGAACAAGAATGATAAAGATCCTTACCTGGTATGATAATGAGTGGGGATATTCCAACAGGCTGGTTGACCTCGCATCTATGATATCCAAAAAATAGTATGAAAAAGCCTGAAGATATCAAAGTCAGGGGTAAACTGGTATTTGTAAGAAATGATTTTAATGTTCCAATTGATAAATCCGGCAGGATCTTAGATGATTCACGCATCACAGCTTCCCTGCAGACAATTGAATACCTTTTAAAAAAGGGAGCCAAAGTTGTCTGCTCATCACATCTCGGAAGACCGGGCGGCAGATATAAAAAAGAGTTGACTCTTGCACCTGTTGCAGAGAGAATGGGAGCACTTATAGGAACCGATGTTATCTTTTTCGGCGAGACTTTCGGCAGCAGGGTGGAAAAAACAAAGAGAGAGATGAAAAACGGCTCTATCCTCCTGCTGGAAAACCTGAGATTTTACAAAGAAGAGAAGAACAATGATGAGAGATTTGCTTCCTACCTTTCCGAAAATATTGATGTTTACATTAACGACGCATTCGGTGCTTCCCACAGATCACATGCCTCAATTGTCTCCGTTCCCAAACTCGTTCCCACGGCAATACCCGGGAAACTCCTGTCAAAAGAAATTGAAATTTTAAACAGGGCGCTGGTAAATCCTCCCCCAAAATATACAGTCATACTCGGGGGTGCAAAGGTTAATGATAAGATCCCCGTGATATTGAACCTTATGGATAAAGCCGAGAATTTTCTTATTGGCGGTTCAATGAGTTACACATTCCTTAAATCAATGGGAATAGATACCGGGGAATCGATGGTCGATATGGATTCAATCGGTGTCTGTAAAACCATCTTAAAAAAGGCTGAGGAGAAAAAAATCAATTTTCACCTTCCCGTTGATCATATAGCAGCAGTAAAAGCCGAACCAAATATAACTATCAGAATTGTGAAAAAAGGTGAAGAGATCCCGGATGAAATGAAAGGGTTTGATATCGGTTTCGAAACACTTGAAATTTATAAAAAGATAATTGGCGATTCTGAATTAATCTTTTGGAACGGACCTATGGGTGTTTTTGAAGTCGATACATTTTCCGGCGGAACTTACGGAATAGCTGAAGCAGTTGCCGGGTCAGATGCATTCTCCATAATCGGCGGAGGTGACTCTGTTTCGGCAATAAATAAATCAGGACTTGCAGACAAAATTGATCATATATCCACAGGCGGGGGAGCATCACTTGAGTTCCTTTCAGGGAAGACCCTTCCAGGAATCAAAGCTTTAACGGAGGCGTAATGGAAAAGAAATTTATTATTGCAGGCAATTGGAAGATGAATATGACAGTTTCCGATTCATTGAATTTTTTCAAAGAGATTGAAGAGAAATTAAGTAAAATCGATAACAAGTCAGGCCTTGATAAAGTGGAAATAATAATCTTTCCTCCTGCAGTTTCTCTCTATTCGCTCGCATCTCTAAACTCCTCAATCAAACTCGGAGCTCAGAATATGTACTTTGAAGAGAAGGGAGCTTTTACAGGGGAAATATCGGCGGAAATGGTAAAAGAATCCGCAGAATATATTCTTGCAGGTCACTCCGAAAGAAGATGGATCTTTAAAGAAAGTGATGAAGAAATTTTCAGAAAACTGAAGAGAGCTCTTGACACAGGACTTACTCCCATTCTGTGCGTAGGTGAAACTCTCGAAGACCGGGAGTCCCAAAAAACCTTTGACAGGATAGGAAAACAGTTATCGGAAGGATTGAGGGGTATAGAACAGAAAATGCTGGACAATATCTATATAGCCTATGAACCCGTCTGGGCAATCGGGACCGGGAAGACTGCAACTCCGGAAATTGCAGAGGAGGTCCAATCCTTTATTGCAAGACAGATGACATCTATTACAGGTTCGATCTACAGGAAACCAATCCTTTACGGAGGCTCGGTAAAACCCTCCAACTGTAAAGACTTACTGGAAATGGAGAATATTAACGGTCTTCTGATCGGAGGTTCTTCCTTGAAAACGGATACCTTTTTTGATATAATTGCAACTTCCCTTGAATTGATCTGAGGACAGGAGGAAATTTTGGAAAGCTTATTATTATTTATACATATTTCAGTTTCTCTGCTGCTGATTATTGTAGTTCTTCTTCAGAGCGGCAAAAGTGCCGATCTGGCAGGTGCTTTCGGAGGTGGCGGAAGTCAATCAACTTTCGGCCCCCGCGGCACAGCAACAATCTTATCAAAAGCTACCACTATTCTGGCAGTGGCTTTCATGGTTACATCTCTTCTCCTGTACATAGTTGCAACGAATAAAGTCGATTCCGATACGGTTCTTGGTAAAAAAGCTGTGAACAAGCAGACAACGGCACCGGTAAAAAAAGAAGCGGGAAACAGCACTGAAAAGAAATCTCCTCCTCCTGTAAAAAAAGAAACGGACGGGAAGACAAAGTAACTTAATAATTAGTCTATGCCGAGGTGGTGGAACTGGTAGACACGCAAGCTTGAGGTGCTTGTGGCTGAAAGGCTGTAGGGGTTCGAGTCCCCTCCTCGGCATTCCACATGATGGAGAGGTGCGTGAGTGGCTGAAACGGGCTGCCTGCTAAGCAGTTGTACTGGAATACGGTACCGTGGGTTCGAATCCCACCCTCTCCGGTTTTAATTTCTGAAATACACT
>CAZNLS010000153.1:0-5105 GCA_964573895.1 uncultured Clostridia bacterium | reverse complement strand
GTTTATTTGGCATGGAATGGCTGGGGGATACAGAGTTATGTAGTGGCTGTGGTTGATAGAGGCCTGACTGGGGCGATTCATATTTCTGTTTTTGTGCGAATGCAGAAAGAAGTAGCAGCTGCACCGGCGCCAGCCATAAAGGAAAGAAACCTCCATAATGTTCAATCAGGACACCGAAAAACCTCTCAAGAGAACCGAGCAACGCCCTGTGTATCATAATGGGTCTCTTCAATGTTCCGTCATCACCGGAATATTTAAGATTAAATCGTTCAGGAAGATTAAAATCAATCTGAATTGTTGTACATTGCCATGCCCGTTTTAACTGATCTTTAACTTTTATATCAATCTTTGGACCATAAAAAACACCCTCTCCGGGATCTATACTGTATTGGACCCCGCTCTTCTTTAAAGAAGTTTCAAGCGCTGCAGTGGCTCTCTCCCATTCAGACGGATCACCCACATATTTTTCAGGCCTTGTTGAGAGATAAATATCAAGTTCTTCGAAACCGAATCCTCTGAGAAGCTTTAAACTAAAATCAATGAGCTTCCCAACCTCAGGTTCAAGCTGCTCCGGAGTACAGAACAGATGGGCATCATCCTGCGTAAACCCCCTGACCCTCATAAGACCGTGCAGGACACCGCTTCTTTCATATCTGTAAACAGTCCCCAGTTCAGCCCATTTTAAAGGAAGATCCCTGTAACTTCTGTTTTTTGATTTAAAAACTTCAATATGAAAGGGACAGTTCATTGGTTTCAGTCTGTATTTTGTATTATCAAACTCAATTGGAGTAAACATATTTTTTGAATAAAAATCATTGTGACCGCTTATGTCCCACAGACCGTATTTTGCAATATGAGGAGAATTCAGAAGTTTATAACCACTCCTTAAATGTTCATTGTACCAATATTGTTCAATTTCATGTCTTATGATACTTCCTTTGGGATGCCAGAGGATAAGACCTGCACCTATATCTTCACTGATTGAGAAGAGGTCAAGCTCTTTTCCCAATTTTCTGTGATCTCTTTTTGCAGCCTCTTTTAGGATATCAAGATGTTCTGTTAACTGTTCACGTGTTGGATAAACAGTTCCATATATTCGCTGCATTGAACTGTTCTTTTCATCGCCCTTCCAATAAGAAGCTGCAATTGAAAGAAGCTTGAAATTAGCAAGGTGGCCGGTAGAGGGAAGATGGGGACCCCGGCACAGATCTGTAAAGCCGCCCTGCCTGTAAACCGAAACTTCATCACCCTCAACTTTTTCATTAATAAGTTCTATTTTGAGATCCTGACCGATTGATTTAAAAAATTGAAGACTATCTTTTTTATTCCAAATTTCTTTTTTTACAGGCAGATTACTCTTTACAATAAATTTCATTTTTTTTGAAATTTTCTCAAGATCTTCAGGAGTAAAAGGATTTTCCGTTAGAAAATCATAATAAAATCCATTTTCAACAGCAGGCCCGATCCCATATTGAGTAGCAGGGTAAAGTTCCATGACTGCCTGGGCAAGAAGATGAGCACATGAATGCTTATATATTTCGAGGGCTTCAGATGATACAGAGCTTACTTCTGATATATCAGAATGTTCGGATACATCTGCAGAAATATCCTCTAACTTACCATCAATTTTTAATAAAACAGTATCTTTTTTTAAATTTTCCATAAAAATATAGGCGCGGGCGGACTCGAACCGCCGACCTCTACCATGTCAGGGTAGCACTCTAACCAAAACTGAGCTACGCGCCTCTGCATAACCGGCAAACACTATTCAACCATTCCTTTCAATTTTTTCCCTGGTGAGAATTTAACGCTCCTCTTTTTAGGAATTATAATCTCCTCGCCGGTTCTTGGGTTTCTGCCCTTTTTTCTTTTTTTCACAACAGTCTTTAAAGATCCGAATCCGATTAGTGTTATTTTTCCATTCTTTTTTTTTAATTCATCGGATACAGAATCAATCAAAATATCTATAAAGGTGAGTATCTTCTCTTTTGTCATATCAGTCTGTTCAGAAATCTCAGCTGCCAACTCATTTTTATTCATAAAAGAACTCCTCCTGAATAAGCCTATTTTTACATTAAAAGTCTCTGAAAGTCAATAGTATCAACAAAAAACAAGATTATTAAAAAGTCAGATTGACAGTAGTGTGCCTCTTTTCAGGATATCTTTTTGGACATTAGCAAGTGGTTCTATCAGGAATTCTTCTCCGGTCCTTCCGGTAATAAGACGGCCTTCAGTCATCTCAAGTACAATTTCATCCAGATTACGGATCTTTCCTGATTTTATTATTTCTTCCGCTTCTTTGAATATTAAGACCGGAAAACCGCTGTTGATGGCATTTCTTTTATAAATTGCACCGAAAGATTCTGCTAGTATTGCGCTTATCCCAAGTGCCCTGAAACAGTCAACTGCCTGCTGCCTCGAAGACCCGGCACCAAAATTTTTCCCAGCAAGTATTATATCATTTTCTCTGCACCTGCTGCTGAAATCTTTCCAGCCTTCCAGGTTTCCAAAAGTATGTTCTCTCATCTGATCAATATCTGTTATATGGAGATGAGCATTATGAAATATCTGGTCGGTATCGATATCATTGATAAGTTTTCCATTTTTGTCAGAAATCAACCATATCCTTCCCTCTATTCTATTTAAGTTTTTCATTGGATTACTTTTTAATTTCCCTGTCGGATATAAAACCATTCAAAACAGAATATGCTACTACTTCAGGCGAAGCGAGATAAGTATCTCCATCACCCTGTTTACCGGGATAATTGCGATTGCCGGTTGAGATCATCACATCACCCTTCCCGGTCATTCCGATATGTCCCTGAGCACAACCTCCACATCCGGGATTTGAAATAATTGCACCGGAATCGGAAAGATCATTAAATATTCCTCTTGTAAGTGCTTCCTTATAGACCTGCATAGTTGAAGGAACAATAGTCAGTTTCACTCCATCAGCAATTTTTTTTCCTTTAAGAATATTCCTTGCCCGGATAAGATCTTCAATTCGTCCGTTGGTGCAGGAGCCTATGAATCCAAAATCAATATTTATTCTCCCTAACTCCGAAATTTTTATAGAGTTATGAGGATATGGAGGCTTTGAGACGGTTGCACCGATCCCTGAAATATCCACATCAATTATTTCCGAATATTTCGCATCACTATCAGCAAGGATCTCGGGGGGGACTTCTGTTAATCCGGTTATTTCTTTAATTTGGTTCATTGTTTTATCTGAGAAAGGGATAAATCCTATTATTCCTCCCATCTCAGTTATCATACTTAAAAATGTTATTCTTCCTACAAAGTCGAGAGATTCCACAGCATTTCCGTAAAATTCCACGGATTTTCCCAGGACTTTTTCCGTTCCAAGCTGACCGAGTATTTCAAGTATAAGATCCTTGGCACTAAATTTATATCCGGTTTCTCCTTTTACAATTACTTTTACCGTTTCAGGAACCTCAAACCATGTTCTTCCATATCTGAATCCGAATGTTATATCAACATCTCCCATACCCTGCCCAAATGAGTTTACAGCACCCAAAATATTCATATGACTGTCAGTTCCCACAACAATAGCTCCGGGAAGTGCGAGGCCGTGTTCTATCAGATTATGAGTCCCGACACCTCTTTCTATATCAAAAACCTCAATCCCTTTACTGCGTGCAAATTCTCTGCATATACGTTGATTGTTCGCATATTGAATTGTCTTCGGCGGGACAGTCAGGTCAAAAGTAAATTTAACTTTAGATTTATCAAATACAGGTGTATCTTTGTAAAACTTTTTGTAATTTTTTACAACATTAGGACCACCGAAATCTCTTGCCGTTACTAGATCCAGATCAATCCAGATAACTTTTCCCGGCTCAACCTTTTCATCAGTATGATTTGAGATTATTTTTTCAATTACAGTAAAACTCATCCAATTTTTTTCTTTACATCTTTCATAATTGATCTGGAAATACTTTTAAGGGTTTCAACAACTCCATTTCCTTTTAGTGCGACAGCCTCTATTACAGGTTCATCTTTTTTTCTTAATTCTGTTACCATTTCATCAATAGGTGAAATATTCGGCAGGTCGCGTTTGTTAAGCTGAAGAATATATGGGAGATTGTCAAAATCAAGGTTGTATTCCTTCAGATTTTCAACCATATCGTTGAGGCTCTCGATGTTAGCATCAAATCTTTCCCTTTGAGAATCTGCGACAAATACTACCCCGTCAACGCCTTTAAGGATAAGCTTACGTGAACTGCTGTAATAAATTTGGCCCGGTACGGTATAAAGATGGAATTTCACTTTATAACCGCTGACCATTCCAAGATCAAGGGGAAAAAAATCAAAAAAAAGTGTTCTCTCTGTTTCAGTCGCAAGACTTACCAGTTTCCCTTTATTATCCGTTTTTATTTTTTTGTATATTTCTTTTATATTAGTGGTTTTTCCGCTTAAACCCGGCCCGTAATAAACAATTTTAAAGTTAATCTCTTTAGTAGAATAGTTGAGGAATGACAAAATTAATCTCCGAATATTTGATCAATATCTTCATCTGAGACACCTTCAAACGGTGAATCATCGGAATCAAATGAACTTTCTTTTAGTTTCTCGTTGATTTTTTTAAAAACATCTCTCAGGCTGTTATTTGCCTGCTTACCCCTAAGCCTTACAATTCCGAGGTTTGAACTGTTCTCGAAGATCACTATTAGAACCATCTTCTCATTTATTAGTGAAATGAAAAGGTTTTTTTCGCTCGATTCCGAAAGCACAGTCTCATAGTTTTTTATCTCAAGCATCTGGGCAATACTGTTTACAGCTGCAATGCTGCCCGCAACAAGTGAAGAAATTGAGTTAAGATAGGAATCGTCCATCCCCTCTGTTGATGCAATGCAGTGACCTTCTGAATCCGTCACAAAAACAATATCCGAACTTGTGGCATTTTTAAGATCCTCGATTATTTTTTTTATTAAGAAATATTCTTCGTTGTAAATAACAAAATTTTCTTTCATTTAACTATTATTAACACTTTTTTATTTTTTTTGCAACAATAAAATAATTTAAGAGCTCTAATATAACAGCAGTTATCATTACTATTTAAACTCCACTCTTCCTTCAAAAGA
>CAZNLS010000152.1:0-5106 GCA_964573895.1 uncultured Clostridia bacterium | reverse complement strand
ATCCATAAGTCAGCTCTTTCATATCCATCTCAATAAGTTTGTCATATTTTATTGTGCGGAATGGACCCAGATCTGTAAAGCTGTACTTCCAGAATAATCTTATTAAAGTTGTAGATAACCAGTTCCCGAATCTTGCCTGTGGGAGCAATGCCCCTTTCTCTCTCTTCCCCAAAACTCTCGAACCAATGACCATATCGAAATTTTTCTTTAGAATTGGTTCTAAAACATCGTGGATCTCCTCCGGATAATCGGAATAGTCGCCATCAAGAAAAATTACAATTTCCGGGTTTTTATTCTTAATATAATCAATACCTTTCATCAGTGCATACCCATAACCTCTTGTTTTTTCAATGAGGAGAGTCGCACCGGCTTTTTTTGCCGATTCCACTGTTTTGTCTTTCGATCCGTTGTCAATGACTACTACTTCACTAATCAGGTTTTTTGGAATGTCATGAATTACTTTTGATATTGATCCTTCTTCATTAAGTGCAGGTATCAGAACAAATATGTTGCTGTTTTTTCCCGACTGTTTCATTTGATGATTATTGATTATACAAACCGGATTAGAATTCTTCAAATTTTTTGTTCGAGACTGCCTTTATAATTATGAATTGAAAACTTATTATCTGCACTCTATAATTTATATCTGGAGATTGCCAATGAAAAAATTACTCTTTTCAACACTTTTTATTACACTTTTTTTATTAATGCAGTTTTTTTCCTTTGGAAACTCTTTTGTGATAGGCACACCCGGTAGTAGAGGAGAGCTGCTGATCCCTTCCCAGGTTGAAGAGGGTCCCGATGGAAATGTTTATGTGTATGACCGAAAAGATCTGATGATCAAGGTTTATAATTCTTCCGGAAAATTCCTTTATAAAATGGGTGGAAGAGGGGAAGGCCCGGGAGAGTTTAAAAGGTTCGGAAGATTTGGTTTCACTGAAAATGGGAAAGAACTTTTTGCAACCGAATATTTTTCGGGTCATAACTGGGTCACATTTTTTTCTATCAAAGGAAAATTTCTAAAAACATTGAAATTACCATTCAAAGGATTTTATGGAGTATTGAATGCAATCGATACGGGAAGCGATACATTTATTCTGAGGGTGACATATTCAGCAAAGATCTATAAAAAGGGGAAGATCTATTATTATGGTAACAGGGATCTTTTATACCGGATAAACTCCAAGACAATGAAATATGATGAAATAAAAAAAAGTACAAGAGATACAAGGATATCAAATATTTCCAGTGGAGGTGACATCGGCATACCCTTTATTCCGGGTTTTGACTGGGATATAACAAGAGAAGGGAAGATCCTCTTTTCCGACAGGAGTTCCAATATTTTTGAAATGGTTGAACCAAAAACCGGAGGATCAAAAAAAATTAAAATTGATATCCCGGGACCTGAACCGGTTAAAGATAGTGATCTTTCCGCGTGGAGAAAAGAGGTAAAAGATTTTTTCACAGATCGTGATCCGGGATGGTATAAAACTTTTGGAAATGTTGCGGAAAAGTATAGGAATTCCATATACAAAAAAAAACCGTGTCATAACGGATTTCAAATTCTTCCTTCCTCAAATATACTGATAAGAAAAAATATGGATGAATCGGGGAGTGAGAGGATATGGTATCTTGTCTCACAAGCAGGGAAACTCATCAAGAGTGTAAAAACGACCGGAATCGACTTTAAAATATCTTCCGGGTATATCTTTGTCTTCGAGAAGGATGAGGATGATGAGAATATTCTCCGGGTTTTTAAACGAATCGGAAGTGATGTTAAAGATCTGGGGATGGCTTCCCGAAATTGACCTATAATTGATAGCGCTGTTTTTTACTGGTATAATCTTAATTGGAATTTTTTGATCAAAAAGTCTGAAATGAAAAAATACAGAATACCCGGTTATATCATCTTATTATTTGTTATCATTGGCTTTAATTTTGACCTGATTAATGCCACTGTACAGCACGGATATCCTAAAGTCGACTATACAAAATACCTTAACAGGAGATATAAAAAAGAAAAAAGATTTAAAACCAAATACATTATAATTCACACTTCCGAAGCCGGAAAATCCAGTACTCTGAGGACGTTGTCTAAGGGAAAAAAGGTCGGAAATCACAGGACAAACGGTGGACATGCCAACTATGCAATTGCAAGAGACGGATATGTTTACCGGATTCTGGATCACAGGTATCGGGCTGACCATACCGGCTTGAGTATGTGGAACGGTTTGAGTGATCTGAGTTCCTATTCTGTGGGAATTGAGCTTGTCGGATATCATTATGGAAATATAACCACTCTTCAGTACCGTTCTTTATCTTATCTCTTAAAAGAGTTGAAGAAAATTTACTCCCTGAAAGATAAGGATATTCTAACCCACTGCCAGGTTTCATACGGGAGACCGAATTTCTGGTTTCATTCAAATCACAGGGGAAGAAAAAGGTGTGCCCTTAATTTTGAACCTGTAAAAGCCGGGCTCAGAGACTGGTGGGAATATGACCCGGATGTAAGAGCCAGACGTCTGACTGCTGATTTCCAGATCAGCAGGATCTTTTACGGAAAGAAGCATCTGTTGGCACGAAACTCCTCTATTCCTGTATCTGCTGAAAATGGAGAGCCGGTGAGGAAATCTGTTGCAGTTCTTTCTTCTATTAAAATTTCCAATATTTTAAGCAAAGAGAATACCGCCTGGAATATTGCCGGTGAAGATTACAATAAACCGGACACAAGTTATATTCTTCCAGGTGGTGATACTCTCAGGGGTGATGAACTTGGAAAAAAGATCGGCTGGGAAAACATCCCGGCAGGAACCAGAGTGCTCCTCAATCATCCTGAAAAAAAAGAGAAAAAAAGCGGGCCGTTACTGGAGATTACTGAGACCTATACTGCCTGGAGTTATGCCGGCAGTGATTACAATAAAGATTCAACCTTTTATTTTTTTCCTGAGGGAAAATTCATTAGTGGAAATAAACTCAGGGATTGGGACTCATTTCCGAATGGTGTGAAAATGCTGCTGGGATATGAAACACCCAAAAGGTTAAAACCTGTCCGGGGAAAAACAGCCTGGGGGTATGCAGGAAGAAGATTTAATAAATCAGAGACTGTATACTACATTCCCGGAAAGGGAGTCGTAACCGGGGATAAAATGGAGGATTTCAGTAATCTCCCAGGCGGATCAATGATATTTTTAAAGAAGGAGGAGTAATGGAATGGAGAGCAAGTCATATTCTGGTGAAAGATAAAAATCTTGCAGAGAAACTTCTGAAAGAACTCAGGGGAGGGAAAAATTTTTCTTCCATTGCGAAGGAATTTTCAATTTGCCCGAGTAAAAGTAAAGGAGGAGATCTGGGCTGGTTTGGTGATGGTCAAATGGTGAAAGAATTTGAAGATGCTGTAAAAAAGATGTCTTCCGGCTCTCTTAGCCGGGTCGTAAAGACTAAATTCGGGTTTCATATAATAAAAAAAACAGGTCAAAAATAGACAGCATCAGGTGAACCGGATGAATTCAAAAAAAGAGAATATGGTAAATAAAAAATTTGAAAAAGAGGTCTGGAAAGCCGGAACAATGATCTATCCCCTGCCGGCCGTTCTTGTATCCTGTGGTGATATTAGTTCGGAATATAATATCATTACAATAGCATGGACTGGAATCGTCTCAACCGAACCGCCTATGTGTTATATCTCTGTCAGACCTCAAAGATATTCATATGGACTTATAAAAAAGAGCGGGGAGTTTGTTATTAATCTGACTACAAGGAAACTGGCGTATGCGACTGATTGGTGCGGGGTAAGGTCAGGAAAAGATTATGACAAATTCAGGGAAATGAAGTTGACTCCCAAACCTGCAAAAATAGTCAGTGCACCATTGATTGGAGAATCTCCGGTCAACCTGGAATGCCGGGTAAAAGAGATCAAAGAAATGGGTTCTCATCACATGTTCATTGCGGATATTTTAAATGTTCACGCATCAAAAAAATATATCGACAAAAAAACCGGCGCATTTAAACTGGGGACCACTCTTCCAATTTGTTATTCTCATGGAAAATATTATACACAGGGCGAGAGAATCGGGAAATTCGGATTTTCTGTAAAGAAAAAGAGGAAAAAATAATGATAAAAGATATAAAGAATTTCAGCTATTCATCTATATCAAGCTGTGAGAATTGTCCGAAATCTTTTGAATTCAGATATATTAAGAAAATTCCGGAAGCGTTTCAGTCGATTGAAGCCTTTATGGGAGGGATTGTTCATAAAGTTTTGGAGAGACTTTATGCGGAAAGAGAAAACGGGATCAACATAAAAAATGAAGAGTTAGCTGATATATACAGAGAAAATTGGGAAAGAGGCAATGGAAATAAAATTAAAATTATTAACATGGATAAAAATACTCAGCATTATATAGACCTCGGGATCGAACAATTGAACAATTTTTACAAAAACATTTTTATGACCGACCGGAGCAGGTCTGTGATGCTTGAAGAAAAATTCAGTTTGGAACTTTCCGATGGAATAAAATATCGGGGGATTATCGACAGAGTTGCAAGATTGGGAGATGGCAGGATCAGGGTTGTTGATTATAAAACCGGAACTGTTGGAGAACCTCTGGATACACTTCAGCTTCCTTCATACTCAATTCATATATTTGAAAGTAATCCGCTGGAAACAGAGCTGGAAATCTGCTATGAGGACCTGAAAAAAGGATTAACAAAAAAAGCTCTTATTGTCAAAGAAGATGTTAAAGAAATAAAGTCTGAAATAGCATCAAAAATTGTACAAATCCGTTCAATGAAAGAATTCCCCGCAAAACCTTCTTCACTCTGCAAATGGTGTGGTTACAATGAAATATGTGAAGATTATCTTAAACTGACTGGAAGTGAAACCGGCAGTTTAAAGCATTGTCCTGAATGCGGAAGTATACTCATTGAACGGAAAGGGAAATTCGGCCGGTTTTTGGGTTGTTCCGATTATCCTAACTGCAGGTACACCCTGGATCTCGGTCCTGCAACAGAAGATGTCTCGGGTGATAGTATATGTCCGGAATGCGGAGGAATTCTACGCGAGAGAAAAGGAAAGTACGGAAAATTTTTAGGCTGCAGCAACTATCC
>CAZNLS010000151.1:0-5121 GCA_964573895.1 uncultured Clostridia bacterium | reverse complement strand
TAAAGCAGATCCAAAAGATAAATATCATATTGTTTTAAAACTAAAAGATTCTCTCGAGCTGCTTAAATCGGGAAAATATATAAAGGCAGAAAATAATGTTAAAAAAATACTAAATGAAGATCCGCAGATCACGGATGCCCATGTGGTTTTGGGGAACTGTTATGTAGGAATTGAAGATTTTAGGAAAGCTTTGAAAAGTTTCGAAAAGGCACTGGAGAATAAACCCCAATACAACATTGTCATGGGTAATATTTTAAACTGCTATATTGTCTTAAAAGATTATAGTAATGGTATATTGAGAGGAGAGAATTTTTTGAAAATTTTTCCGGATGATCCAACTATCCTCTTGAAGTTGGGAGAACTCAATTTTCTCAACGGTGACCTGAGTGAGGCAGAGAAGTACTTTAAAAAATCATATATTAAAAATCGTTTTGACTCAAAAGTCACAGAGCGACTCTCTGAGATAAATATAAATAAAGGAGATTTTGTTTCAGCTGCTGAATATTTGGCCAACCTGAAAAAAATTGATCCCGGTAGTAAAGTGTTGTCTTTTCTTGATGTCAGGTTAAAAATGAAACAGGGCAGGTCAGATGAAGCTATTAGATTACTGAAAAAAGAATTGAATGAAAATCCCAATAATGCAGCCTCATTGTATAATCTGGGGACGCTGTATATGAAAAAAGGAAAGTTTTCAGAGGCATTACAGCTATTTAATAAGACTAAAACAATAGATCCCGGGTTAAAAGAGTTAAATATGAAAATTGCAGAGATCTACAGCAGGAAAGGAAATCATAAGCAAGCTGTTATCTTCCTGAGAAAAGAGATATCAAATTTCAAAAATTCTTATCATGCCTATTATAATCTGGCGATAGAGTATTATCAGTTGAGGAGTTACGATGAGGCTATTCATGCATTTAGGAAATCACTTGATCTAAAGCCGGAATATGAGGATGCCCTGTTCAACCTTGCTTCAGTCTACCTGGAAAGAGGAGACGGGTCTTCCGCACTAAAATATTTTAAAATGCTGTTAAAATTGAACCCGGAGGATATAATTGCAAGGATCAAAGTGGGGCATCTATTGAAAGACGTAAATAACAATGAGGCTCTAAAACATTTTAAAGCAGCATTCAGGATTGCTGAAAAAAGAGGCGATAAAAAAATGATGGAAAAGATCAATTCCTGGATAATCAACTTAAAATAGAGTGATGTTTATTGACTGCTGAATCATATACTGATATTATTTTTTCATGAATAAAAAGTTTTCAATGATAAGTAAAAATATTTTTGTTGTCTTAATAGCTATATTTTTTGCAACTAATTTTTCATGTAAAAACAAACAGGGAGAATTCAATCTGCAGGAACTGAACGCTCAGATATTCTACTATACCCAGGTTGATAACTCGGCCTTTCATTTCCAGGTTAAAGGAGTAACTTTAAACTTTGTGAAGGGAAAATTTAAAAAATGGTATTTTACGGTTTATGATGAAGAAAATAATGAATTATTCAAAATATCTGATGAAAATTATTTAAATATTGCACCGGATATAAAAATTCAAAATACTGAGATCGACCTCTATTATACCGGATTTTTGATAGTGAAATCAGAGTCAAGGGTCCCAGGTGATATAATGAATGGCAAAACACCTGATAGAATTCTCTTAAGATGTACAATAGAAGATCAATATGGAAATGAAACAGAGCTGGTCTCCGTTGGAATCGTTCAGTTTCTTAAGTTATAAATTTAATATTTCTGCAAAGTATTTTCATGATTTTAACTGTTTTGATTTTTTATTTGTAATCGTTATAAATCCAAATTATTGAATATTATTAAATATATATTCAATTATTTGGTTTTTTTTTTAGTTTAAAATTTTAAATTCCCAAAAACCCTTTACTATCAACCTTTTCAACGGATTATGGCACTATCAGAATATTGGAAAAAAAATTGCATTATATATATCCTAAAAAATAATTTACAAGGAGGATTCATGAAAAAAACTGTAGCATTTATTTTTGCTATTTCTCTCCTCGTCTTTTTGGGAAGTAACTTATACTCCCAGGAACAGTCAGGAGAGGTCGTTGGAACTGTCAGTCTTGAAGATGGCTCTGCAATTCCCGGTGTATTGATAGAAGTAAGCGGGAAGAAGCTTATCGGAAAGAAGACTGCGGTTTCAAACGAGAACGGAAATTACAGAATTATGGGTCTCCCTCCTGGTGAGTACAGTTTTGTATTTACTCTGGAAGGGTTTAAGACTTTTAAAAGAACCGGAGTCAATGTAGTTCTCGGAAAAACCATTAAATTAAACATCGTTATGAAAACGGGTGTTATTAAGGAAGAGATTGTTATTTCCGGACAGGCACCTGTAATTGATGTCAGAAACAGTGCTGCTGCTACTAACATCTCAAAAGATGTTTTCTTAAAACTTCCTAAAGGACGCGATTTCACAAGTGTTATCGTGACCCAGGCCGGAGCAAATGATGAAAACATCGGCGGCGGACTTCAGATGGAAGGAGCTTCAAGTTCCGAGAACACCTTTTTTGTCGATGGTGTAAATACGACAACTATTGAAGGCGGAGTATCAGGACAGAGAATCAACTATGATTACATCGAGGAAGTCCAGACAAAGACTACAGGTTACAGTGCCGAATACGGCGGTTCAATGGGCGGAGTTGTCAATGTAATCACAAGAAGCGGTGGAAACGAATTTCACGGTGAACTTATTGCTTACATGAATGCAGACTGGCTAAACGGTGAACCCAGAGATTCACTAAGACTAAATCCTTTAGATAGCACTGTTGCCGAATACTTCCATTATCCCAAAGATAAATATAACGCTTATGAACCCGGTTTTTCACTCGGCGGCTATTTAATAAAGGATAAGATTTGGTTCTACGGAAGTGTTGTTCCCAGGTTTTACAAACAGACAAGACAAGTTGATGCTATCGGTTATCCCGAAGCGGCAGGCAAAGAGTACAGCAGAACGATAACTTACTACAGAGGATCAGGAAAAATTTCAGCAGCTATAACTCCCAAATTAAGATTTACACTTAGCGGAACTATTGATAATCAGGAAAATAAAAATTCACTTCCGGCTCAGAGCGGATCTTTTAATCCGAACGCTTCTACTTACGAAGATTACGGATATAAGTATCCCAGCTTTACAGCATCGGCAGCTCTTGACTGGTCAATTGGAAGTAACTCTTTCCTGAATGTTCAGGGCGGCATGCATAAGTATAATGCCTTCAGCACAAACATTCCCGACAATGTTCCAACAAGACTGCGTCACGCTTATTCCAACTACAATATTCCGGGAATGCCCGATAACCTTAAAGTTCCGGCCGGATATTATAATGTAGGCTGGAGTGATATCTATCTGGATACTAAAAATCTTGCAAGGAAAATTTCCGCAAAAACCGATTTCACAACATATCTGAATGCAGGCGGCGAGCATGTTATAAAAGCAGGATTCGGCTGGAATCAGTTATTTATGGATAAGGAACAGGGTATCAATACACCTTACTGGCTTTTCTACTGGGGAAAATCATCCTATACAAAGCTTGATGGAACGGTTGTTCCCGTAAAATACGGATATGCCAGAGAACTTGGACCCTACGGTACCATTGCAGACGCAACCAGCAACAGATTTTCTCTATACCTTCAGGATTCATGGACAATTGGTAAAAATTTAACATTGAATTATGGTATAAGACTCGAAAAAGAGGAGATCCCGGCTATGGCCGAAGGCAGACCTACGGCTTTTGAGTTTGGTTTCTTCGATAAAATTGCACCAAGATTCGGATTTGCCTATGATTTGAAAGGCGATGGTAAGACAAAAGTCTTTGGTAGTGCCGGAATCTATTATGATGTTATGAAACTTGATATGGTCGCAGGATCTTTCGGCGGATTAAAATGGGAAGATTCCTGGTATGAAATTTCAAATCTTGACTGGACGCTTTATGACGGACAGAAAGGGTGGAGTTTCACCGGATCAACTGATCCTATAAACGGAGGTCAGTTCCTCGAACACAAAAACCACAGGATTCCTTCATTTGATACAATTCAGCCCTCGGATTCATTGAAGCCGATAAGCAAAATGGAAGCTTCATTAGGTTTTGCTCATGAACTGAGCACTGATCTTGCATTTACCATCAGGGGTTCTTACAACAAAATGCTTCAGACAATTGAAGATATTGGTGTTCAGACTCCGGAAGGTGAAAAATATTACATCGGTAATCCTGGAAGTGACTGGATCAATCAAAAGTATACTGAATCCGGAGATGCAGGTCTTATGCCTAAGGGAAGATCCTGTCCGGCACCAAACAGACAGTACTATTCTCTTACTTTCCAGCTAGATAAAAAATTCTCAAATAATTGGCTTGGTGGAGCTTCTGTAACTTTGAGCAGATTAACTGGAAACCACTCAGGTCTCGCCAGTTCCGATGAGTTTGGAAGACAGAATCCTAATGTTGAAAGGTATTGGGATCTGTGGTTCTTCATGTATGATTCACAAATGCAAGAGGTAATTGGATTACTTCCAACAGACAGACCGTTTGATATGAAGGTTTACGGCGCTTATACTTTTGATTTCGGTCTCACAGTAGGGATCAATGCGTATGCAAAGACAGGAACTCCTTTATCAACTGAATTCATGCTCAATAACCAGCAGGGATGGTATCCTAACGGCAGAGCTGATCTCGGAAGAACACCCTTTATATGGCAGCTTGATTCTTATATCGAGTATACTGTAAAGCTTGGAAAAGCATCTCTCCAGCTCAATGCTAATATCACAAATGTAACAAATAACAATACTGCACGTAGAACATATACACGTATATATGATAGTGCTGTTTATCTGAGTGATGATGAAATTCTTCAGGGATTTAATGTTGACACAGTTTTGAACAATCTGGGATATGCAAGAGATCCAAGATTCCTCAAAAATCACACATTCCTCTCTCCCATCTCAGTTAGACTTGGAGCTAAATTATCATTCTAGGATTTGACTAATTAGATTAGTTGAATAAAAAAAGAGCCCTTCCGGGAAACCGGAAGGGCTTTTTTTTTGGATTTAATAATTTTAATTGCTTACTTAGTTTCTTTCAGACTCTCAATTACCGCTT